>NZ_JBFTRG010000019.1:0-114595 GCF_056399425.1 Variovorax sp. 01N429
CTGTCGGTCAGGCTCGCCGCCACCCCCGCACCCGATTGCACTCGCACGGTGTGGCCCTGCGCAACCAGCTTCTTGGCGGTCTCCGCAGTCACGGCCACTCTGGTCTCGCCTGGCACAGTTTCGGCCGGCACGCCTATCAGCATGGAGGTTCCTTGATGTCTTGAGACGAAACGACACACGGCGAAAGCGCCGTGTGTCGTCTGTAGAGTGGGCGGATCGTCGCCTTCAGCAGGCGACGCGATCACTCAGGCGGCCGCGCCGACCTGATACAGCTCGACCCTGGTTCCGTCCGGATCGGTGACGTAAATAGTCAAGCCATAGGGGCCGTCGTGCAGATCCTGCTGAAACTCGACGTCAGACTTCTTCAGCCGATCGCGCAGCGCCCGAACATCGTTGACTTCAAAAGCCATATGGTCGATCTGCCGATGTGCCGGCGCACGTCCACCGACAATCGCGATCCCCTGGTGAAATGCAGTGAATGGCCGACCGTCGGCCAGCGGCTTTGCCGGACGAATGGAAAAACCGAGCTGGTTCACATAGAAAGCCGTGGAGCGCTCCACGTCCTGCACCATCAGCAGCATGTGCCCATAGCCGAGCGTGCGCGGTGAAGATTTCGAATCGATCCAGCCGCGCATTTCCTTGGAGTCGGAGAGCTCGCAGAAATACTGCTTCCAGACCCGTTTGGCCGTTTCCTCCCACTCTCCATTGACTCCGGAGATGCAGTCGTTCAGCGCGACGACATCGTAGTCGCGCAGGTAGGCCTCCCGGATGCTCGTCTCGACGCAGGCATTCGTCGTGGTTCCCGCCACGAACAGCGTCCGGGTTCCCAGCATCTTCAACATCATCTCGAGGCGGGTCTCGTAGAAGGCGCCGAAACGGTGTTTGCGGATGACATAGGAAGGATTGAAGGCGGCCAGCGGCTTCAACTCATCGACGATTTCCTCGTCCCAGCTGCCAGCGAGAGCGGAGACTTGCTTGCGCCGCGCGGTGTGGCCGGCCAGCTTCTTGCGGGCGCGGCTCGCGTCCACCGCGAAATGCTCCTGAACGGTCCATATGACCGGAATGCCTGCCGCCTGGCAATGCGGAATCAGTTCAGCGAGCGCGGGCACGATCGAAGAGAGACGCTTCGTATCGACGCCAGAGATGCCGAGTGTTCCCTTGTCGTGGACGAAGGCGTTCTGAAGATCGATGACCAGCAGTGCCGAGGAACGGGGGTCGAGTTCATCGAGATTCATCACTTTTCCTCCATGTCGATGCCGAGTACCCCGGCGCGTCCCCAACTGTCCTTGGGTGTGTCATGGATCACGACGTGAAGGTGCTCCGGCTTGCAACCTGCCTCGTCGACCATCGCCTTCGTGATGGCCCTGACGAGATTGCGTTTCTGGTCGACCGTGCGACCTTCCCAGAATTCGACGATGACGAATGGCATTTCACTGCTCCTTAGGTTGATTTCCCGCCCAGCGTGGGACAGGGGGTGAGAAGCCCGTGACGAAATCGTTGCCCGCACGGTCTTCGCCGCGCACGAGCCAGAGTGGCCGCACGGCATGGTTGATGAGGGGCTGTTCTTCCATGGCCACCCAGTTGGCCAAGGCGCGCCCGTCCCGCAGGAAGTTGCTGTCCGCTGGCATGTAGCGGATTACGTACAGAGGCTCATGTGGATCCAGCGGCGGCAAGCCGGTGGCGACACGACTCAGTTCGAGGCAGGTCAACGGCTGCGCGCGCTCCGGCGTCACGAGCACCACCGCGCCCGCCAGCGGCATGACAGGCCAGTACCGCCCTTCGCGACCTTCGCGCACGAAGCGCTGGTAGGAGGCGGCTTCGAGATGAAGTTCGGAATCCCACAGCACGATGTCATGCCCGATCACCGATTCGACCCGATCCACGATGGCCGGGTCCTCGCACAGGTCCAGGAAGCGCCAGGCGTCGGTGAGCCCAGCAGCATGGCCCCATGGGTTATGAAGCCCCGACAGCCGCTCCAGTCGCGGGCGCGGCCGCAGCAGCGAAAGCTCCCGCATCGCTTTGCGCAGTTCTGCAATCCGTTCGGCGATGCTGCGGGAGCGTGGCGCCACGCCGCCAGTCGCTCTCTCGGGGAGCCCTGTTTCCATGGTCAAGAAGGATTGGAAAGACAGCGGCCCCGACCGAAGAGGCTTTCGTCGACTTTGCCGTTCTCATAGACCACCGCGCCTCGAGATACGGTGAGCACCGGCCATCCCTTGAGCTTCCAGCCTTCGTAGATGCAGGTGCCTTTGCCCGTGTGGTGAACCGTGCGCTCTTCGTCGAGGTCCACCAGCACGAGGTCCGCGTCGAATCCGACCTCGATGTTGCCCTTGCGCGGCCACAGGCCGAAACGGCGCGCCGGATTGGCCGAGTTGAGCTGGACCAGGCGCGACAGCGGCAACCCGCGCTGATGAACACCGAAGTGCAGCATCAGCGACAACTCCCACGGAAAGGAGACCACGCCCGGCAGTTCCGACCAGAGGTCCTCAAGCTTCTTGGGCATGAAAGGAACGTGATCGGTGCCCAGGCTGTAGACCGACCCGTTCAGGACGCCTCGCCACAGGCCCTCCTGCTCTTCCTTGTCGCGCAGCGGCGGCGAGATCTTGGCGCGCATGTCCAGGTCGCTGTCATAGGCCGTGCGGGTGAGGTAGTGCTGGCAAGTCTCGACCGTGACGTGCACACCGCGTGCCTGAGCCTCGGCAGCCAATACGGGACCCATGCCCACAGAGGTGTGAACCAGGTGCAGGGAGCAGCCGGTTCGTTCCGCAAGAAAGATCATTCGGCGGATTGTTTCCACCTCGCAGAACGCGGGGCGAGATTCCGTGTATGCGCCAAGGTCCTGCCGACCCGTTGCCTTGATCTCGTTCTTCATCCAGGCGGCGATCTGTGTGTTCTCGCAGTGGACGTTGATGAGCGCGCCTGGAATCCTCGCCAGGATTCGCATCGCGGCATACACCCAGCCGTCGGTTGCGGGAACGATGCCGATCGGGTTGTCAGGCTCATAGCCGAAATAGCACTTGAACGAACGAACGCCCGTCTTTGCGACGATCTCCGGGATCTCGGCAATATGCTCCTCGCGCTGAATGCCGAAGTGAAAGCCGAAGTCGACAATCGAGTTCTCTTCGCCGAGCGCCTTTCGTTCTTCATAGAACGGCAAGTACGAAGGCTTGAGATTGCGGATGTAGAGCAACGCCGTTGTCACGCCGCCCGACGCCGCTGCCGCTGTCTCGGTGCGCATGTCTTCCGCATAGGGATACTTCACGCCCAGGTGGCAATGCGGATCGATCACGCCCGGCATCAGCACGCGGCCGCCTGCGTCAATCTCGCGATGACCTTTGGGCAAGGCGCTGTCGGCGCCGGTCAGGATGATCTTGCCGTCTTTCACGGCGACACCGCCGTGGAACTCTCCATCGTGGCGAACCACCCGTGCGTTGCGAATCACCAGGTCGGCGCTCATGCTTTCTCCTTCAAGATGTTGTCGATGCGACGCCGCACGCCGCTCCATTGGCTGCGGCCGACGGTGATGGGTGCGCGAGCTCCAAGTCCGCGGGCCCAGACGAACTTCAGCCCGAGCTCTTGCGCGGCATCGCGGTCGATGCCTCCGGGCGGCGCCGCCAGGTCGACGAGCAGTGCGTGCCTGGGCAAGGTCTCAAGCAACTCACGCCCGAGCACGCGGGCGGGCACGCTCGCGATGACGATGTCCGTGTCCGGAAGCACCTTTGCCAGATCGGACAGTTCGTGCGGCTCGGCGCCGGCGGCGTATGCCGCGGCGCGCTGCACTGGGTTGCGCGCAGCGACGTGAACATGCGCGCCCAGCCCCAACAGGGTGTGCGTGACGAGCGAACCGATCGTCCCCTGCCCCACCAGGCAAACCTTCGCCTTGTGGATCGTGATGTCGGTGTTCTCGATCAACACCTTGAGCATGCCTTCGACGATCGCGGGTCCGCGCAGGAGCATCAGGTCCTCGTCCCACTCATACTCATGCAGATTGATGCCGAGACCCTCGCAATGCGCCTTGAGCTTGGGGTCGGCCCATCCCAGGATGATGTGTCCGGGGCGGCGCATGCCGGTGAGCATGTCGCGGTCCGGAATGATGCGATCGGCACATTGGGGCGCGAAGAGCGCGCCGTCGGGGGCGATGCCCGGAATTGGAAAGAGCGCGATGTCGGCACCTTCCAGTGCCTCGCATGCGCTCGACGCGTGGCCGACGCCAGCGATGCCCTGCTCTGGCCACGGAAAGCCGAAGGCACGTACGTGGGCTCCGGCTGCAACCGCGCAGCGGGCGATCTCTTGTTCGCGACGATCGCCGCCGATGATCGCGATGACGACTTGATCCCAGTTCATGGCTGCCTCACATGTTGAAGAAGTTCGGACTTCGACAGGCCCGCGATGCCCATCGCGTCGGCGGTCCGGCCGCCCTTGCTGTAGTCGATACCGACCAGCGCCTGCGCCAGCGTGAACAGCGAACGAGCGACCGGCGTGGCCACCCCGGCGATCGCGGCGAGTTCGAGAAAGGGAAGCAGGCCGTGGCCGAAGTCTTCCCGGTAGTACCTGTGCTGCAGGGAGTCTGGGCCCTTGATTCGCTTGTTGGCCTCGCCGCCCGCTATGGCGGCCACGAAGTCTTGCGTATCCGTGACTGACGACTCGACCGTGCCGATCAGCTTCATCTCCTCTACGAGGTTCGGCAGGCGGTGGCCGAAGGCCGCGGCGACAGCCAGGCGTTCGTCGTCGAGCGCGCGCATGGTGCGCGCCACCCCCGGCGTCATGGCCTGAACGTAGAAGGTGAAGTCGCCATGCGTCGCCTCGACCCACGCCGCCGCCAGGACGGCGCCCGGTGGATGCAGCACGAGGTTGGCGTTGGCGAGCGCAGAGGCGAGCACATCACCTACCGGTGAAGCGCCGGGAAACAGTTGGCATGCGACAGCGAGCGCGGCCTCGCCGCCAGGCAGCGCCGCCGCACGCACCTGCCGCGCTCGGCCGGTCACCGTCACGCTGTCTGACTGGTACTTGCGAGCGACATACGTCAGCGTCGAGAACTCGGCGATCGGCGGCAGATCGGCACGAACAGTTCGATAGGCATGCGCGAAGTCGAGCGCGCCGCCGGTGTGCCCGGGATTCAGAATCACCGGTCGATTGGCCGGCCAGCACGCAGCGGCGAGCGCGCGCGCGACCGGCGCGTGAGAGAAGGTCGGCAGCGTTACCACGGCCGCGTCGGCACCCTGGATGGCTTCCGCGAGATTCGCCGTGATCAGGGCTGGCCGCGCAATGCCTTGGCCCAGAACGCCCTCATAGCGCACTCCGCCCAGTGCCTGGAAAGGAGCGAGTGTTTCGGGAGATCGGTTCCAGAGAACCACTTCGTGACCGGCTTGCGCGAGTTCGGCCACGGCCGCGGCACCACCGGCGCCGGCGCCCAGTATGGAAACTTTCATTCTTGCCTCTGTCTGGTCAGTGCGCGACGAGCACGCCCTTGGCTTCGAACATCTCGCGCACCTGCCGCACATAGTGCTGAAAGGCGGGGTTCTCGTGGATGCCACTCCAGCGGCGCGGCCTCGGGATATCGACGGTGAGATCGAGATCCACGCGGCCCGGACGCGGCGACATCACGATTACGCGGTCTGCCAGAAACACCGCTTCGTCGATGCCGTGCGTGATGAACAACACCGTATTGCGCAGCCGCATCCACATGGTCTGCAGATCCATGATCATTTGCTCGCGCGTGAGCGCGTCGAGCGCGCCGAAGGGCTCGTCCATCAACAGCAGTCCGGGTTCCTGGATCAAGGCACGGCAGATCGCGACGCGTTGACGCATTCCGCCCGAAAGCTCGGAAGGAAACTTCTCCGCGAAGCCCTCGAGCCCGACCTGCGCCAACAGTTCGCGCGCACGATCGGCATAGGCCTTGCGGTCCAATCCCTTGATCTCGATCGGCAGCAAGATGTTGTCGACGATGCTGCGCCAATAGAGCAGCAAGTCGGACTGGAACACGACGCCCGCCTTGGGATGCGGTCGCAGGACGATGTCGCCATCGATGCCCAATCTGCCGGAGCTCACCGGCGTCAGGCCCGCGAGCAACGAGAGCAGCGTGCTCTTGCCGCATCCGCTGGGGCCGACGATCGCGACGAAGCTCCCGGGCTCGATGTCGAGATCGACGCGGTCGAGTGCGAGCACGTCGTCGCCCGCGCGCACTTCATACGATTTGGAGACACCTTCGATGGTGACTGCGGCTGCACTACTCATGGCGTGGACTCCCGGCGGATTTCCATCATTTGGCGCTTTCGCGGTGGAACGAAACCTTGCTCTCGACAAGTGCAAGGACGAAATAGAGCAGCACACCGATCAGGGAGATCGTGACGACGGTTGCGAAATTCAGCGTCGTGTCGAACTGCGAGTTGGCCTGGAGCTGCAGGTAGCCGAGACCACGCTCGGCGGCGATGTATTCGCCGATGATCGCGCCGATGACAGCCAGCGAGATCGCAACCTTGAGGCCACCGAAGATGCTCGGCAACGCCGCAGGTAGCCGAACCTTGAAGAAGGTCTGTGCCTCGCTGGCACCCATCGAGCGGACCATGTTGACCAAGCCTTTGTCGAGCGACTGCAGGCCCACTACGGTCGAGATCACGATGGGGAAGAACGAGATCAGGAAAGCCAGGCTGATCTTCGGCGCCCAGCCGTAGCCCAGATAGAGCACCAGCAACGGCGCGAGCGCGATCTTGGGCACCGTCTGCAGCGCCACGAGAAGCGGGTAGACCGCGCGCTCGAAGACCTTCGAATAGAAGATCGCCAGCGCGAGTGGAATGCCGACCAGCACGCCAGAGAGAAAGCCGCCCAGCACTTCGAGCAAAGTGATGTAAGAGTGTGTCGCGAGCAAGTTGAAGTCGGTCACCATTCGCTTGGCGATGGCGAGCGGCGTCGGCAGCACGAATTCGGAGAGGCCGGACAGCGGCACCGCGAGTTGCCAGATGACGAGGACGCCGATTGCAAGCAGGACTGAGGCGTAGCGCTCGACAAACCTGACGCGCGGCTGCTTCTTCTTCGTGCTTCGAGGGACGGGCATCGCGACGATTCCGGGGTGTTTCAGTTCAGTCATGGATCACCTTGGGTTACGGCTGGGTCAGCAGGTCGTTGGTGAAGAAGGCCTCAGCCGGCTTTGGCGCGCCGATGGCTTCGTCGGTCTTCAGCAGTTCGAGCGCCTGCACGATGGTTTGGGGGTCCGTCCACCCGACTGGCTTCCCGGGCCGTGCGCTGATGGCGTCCATCGTCGCGCGCACCTGCACTTCGACAACCTCTGGGGAGGGGCCCCCCTTCCAGTTTTTCAAGATGGCGGCGGTGGCGGCCTTCGGGTCCTTTCGGGTCGCATCGATGCCCTGGTTCACCGCAACCAGATAGCGCTTGAGCACGTCCGGCTTCTTCGCAATCGTCGCGTCGCTCGATACAGCGGCCAGCCCGGGAATAGCCAGGCCGTTTTGAGCCAGATCGAGCGACGGGAATTTGGTCCCGATGCGCGCCTCGATGATGGGGAGGTCGTTGTTCGTGTAGACGCTGACCACGTCGACCTGCTTCTGCAGGAATTGCGGCACGCGCGACTGCGCATCCATCTGGACCTTCTTCACCTTGGTGCAGTCGACGTGATTGACGGCGCAGAAGACAGCCAGATAGGACGTTCCTGTTTCCCCCACAGAGTGCGCCACGGTCTTTCCCTCGAGATCCTTCGGCTTGAGCACCGGTTTGTCGGGCTGCGAAATCAACACCACGGGCGTCTTCGGTTGGTACAAGGCAATGATCTTGACCGGCATGCCTTTCTGGATGGCCGAGACCGCAAAGATGGCCGGCATGATCACCACGTCCTCCTGGCCCTGCAGAAGGGCTCCCAGCGCGGCGGGTGCACCTGCACCCTCGCCCATCCGGACGTCGAGGTTGTGGGCTGCATACATTCCCTGCTCTTGCGCAAGGTACATGTGCGCGTATTCGCCCTTGAGTTTCCAACTGAACCGGACGTTGACGTCATCGGCGGCCCACGCGGCCGAAGTCAATGTGAGCGCCGCCGCAACAGCGGCGGCCCGAATGCCGGAAGTCAATGAACCAACCGAAAAATGGGTGCGCATGAATTACCTGCCATAAGGTTGAGTGAGTGAACCGGGGCCGAAACTTGCGTGCGGGGCTGGCCGGGACTAGGGTGGCGATCTCATGTTTTTCTTCTGCTTTTCATATCTTGATCACGAAGTGTGATCACACATATAATCGCCAACAACCGGGTTAACCCGCACTGCCTCACAGAGAACACCAAAGAGAACGCCATGGAAAAGATTGCGAGCCGTCGTCAAGCAGATTCGGATACCGCGGAAGAGCCAAACAGGCGGGCGCGCGGCAGCGTCCCGGAAGAAGTCTTTCAGAGGCTGCGACGGGGATTGATGGTGGGCGCCTTCGTGCCAGGCCAAGTCATGAGCCTGCGAAAGTTGGCCGCCAGCTTCGGCACGAGTCCGATGCCGATTCGCGAGGCGCTGACGCGATTGGTCGTCATCAACGCGCTGGAGGACACTTCGAGCGGATCGGTCCGAGTGCCTCGGCTTACCCCAAAGAAGCTCAATGAGCTTTTCACCGTCAGGGAACTGATCGAAGGCCTTGCCACCGAGATGGCATGCCGCAATTGCACGCCTGCCTTGCTCAAGGCACTGACCGCCATCAACGGTGAGCTTCTCGATGCAATCGCCAAGCGCAATCTGATCGGCTGCCTGTCCTCGAACCAGCGCTTCCACTTCACCCTGTATGAGGCCGCCGGTAGCGAAGTGATCATGCCGCTCGTCGAGTCTCTTTGGTTGCAATTCGGGCCGACGATGTACCTGTCGCTGCTCTCGCCCGACATGCCGTGGGACGCATCGGCGCACGTCGAGATCCTTGAAGGCCTGCAGGCGAAGAAGCCCGCGATCGCCAAACGTGGCGTTCTCCGCGACATTCGCAACACCGCGCAATCCCTCGCACCTGCGCTCGTTGAGCCCGAGGCGGCAAGTCTGCTGTCCGCGCCGCTGGACGATCTGTATTTCGGCAACTGACTCCCAAGGACCAGGAAGAAACATGACTCAGCAAGGACACGACGCTCGTCTCGAACAACTCGGCATCGAGTTGCCCAACCCAGCCGCCCCCGCGGCCAACTACGTCCCGGCTCGCAAGAGTGGCTCGATGATCTACATCGCCGGTCAGGTACCCAGCGCCGGCGGCAAGGACCAGTACGTAGGCAAGGTCGGACGAGACGTGTCGATTGAAGACGCGCAGAAGGCGGCACGGTTGTGCGCCATCAACATCCTGGCGCAGTTGCGCACCGCTCTCGGCGGAAGCCTCGATCGCGTGGTGGGCTGCATACGATTGGGCGGCTTCGTCAACGCAACGCCGGAGTTTGGCGACCACCCGAAGGTCATCAACGGCGCTTCCGATCTGATGGTCGAAGTGTTCGGCGATGCGGGCCGGCACGCGCGAGCGGCGGTTGGCTGCAATTCGCTGCCGCGCAATGTGGCGGTCGAAGTGGACGCCATCTTCGAGATCGCCTGAACATGAGCCACGCCGGACTCGATCGCCGAGTGCCGATCCATGTGCTGACCGGCTTTCTCGGCAGTGGCAAGACGACTCTGTTGCGTCACTTGCTGGCTGATCCGGATCTATCGGATACGGCGGTGGTCATCAACGAATTCGGCGAAGCAGGCCTGGACCATCTTCTCGTGCGGGAGGTTGCCGAAGACGTTGTGCTGCTCGGTTCAGGGTGCCTTTGCTGCTCTGTGCGCGACGACCTAGTGTCAACGCTGGCCGAGCTCAACGCCATGATGCGCACCGGCGACATCCCCGCCTTCGCGCGTGTTGTCGTGGAGACCACGGGCATGGCCGACCCCGCACCCATCATGCAAGCCGTTCTCAGCGAGCAAAGCCTGACGCCGTGGTTCCGGCTTGGGCAGGTCATCACCACAGTGGATGCCATCAACGGCGACCAGACGCTGGTCCGCCATCGGGAAGCCCGGCAGCAGCTGGCGACCGCCGACCGCGTAATCCTGACCAAATCGGATCTGGTCGACGAGTCCGACTGCGCGGTGCTGCTCGAGAAGCTGCGGGCGACGAATCCGGGCGCCATCTTTGCCAGTGCCCGCAACGGCCGATTGCCGGCACGCGCGCTCTTCGACGAATCTGAAGCGCAATGGCGGCGGTCCGGTCCGATCCTGCCCATGGCTGCCAAGGATGGACAGGACGGTGACGGTGACGCACCGCTGGGTCCGCTGATGGGCAGTCACGACGAGGCGATCCGGACGTTCACGGTCCAGCTGGAGCGCGAGGTGGAGTGGAGCGTCTTCGTCGATTGGCTCGAGTTGCTGCTCGCGAACAGGGGCGATTCGATCCTGCGCGTGAAAGGCCTGCTCGGCGTGACGGACGACGAAAGGCCAGTGGTGGTACAGGGCGTGCAGCATGTCCTTTATCCATTGGACCGGCTGCCGACGTGGCCCGAAGGCACAGCCTCGCCCGGATGGCTTGTCTTCATCGCACGCGACTTGACTGCCCGAGCCATCGAGAACTCAATTCGTTCGGTCTACGAATCGAGCCTCGTCTGACTGGTGCGATATCTCAGGGCTTTGTCGATCAGTTGCCGCTGTCGTACAGGGTCGTCGTGGTCTCCACGCCCTCTTCGTGCAGTCCTGCCCGCTTCACCGCCGCTGCCGCGAGTTCCCTGGCCTTGCGGCGCAGCTGGACCTCATCGACGCCATGCACCTTGCCATGGCTGTAGAGCGCCTGCCCGTCAACCCAGGTCTGCGAGATTGAAGCAGTGGATGCCGAGAACACCAGCGCCTGTAGCGGGTCGTGAAATGGCGTCCACTCGATGTGATCGAGGTCGAACAGAATGAAGTCCGCCTTCTTCCCAACTTCGAGTGAACCGATGTCATGGTCCCACATGGCCGCCTTCGCGCCATCGATGGTGGCAGCCCTGAGGGCCTGCCGCGCCGTGAAGATGTCCGGCTTCATGCGTGCGTCCTTGAACATGCCGGCAACGAGCAGCATCTGACGCATCAGGTTCATGTTTCCGGCGGCGGACACGCCATCGGTGCCCAGGCCGACCGTGACGCCTGCGGCGACCATCTCCGGGTACTTCCCGATCGCGGTCGCGCCCTTGCCGAGCTTGAACGATGAGCAGGGACAGAAGGCCACTTTGGCGCCGCGACGAGCCAGGAGGGACACCTCTTCGTCGCTGACTGCGGCGCCATGGGCAATCACCAGGTTGGAGCCGATGCCACCTGCGCGATCGATCCGCGTGATCGGCCACATGCCGTATTTGCCCTCGCAGACCTTTGCCTCCTCGATCGACGTGGCGAGGTGGTAGGTCGTACCCACGCCCAGGCGTTGCGCGAGCTTCTGGGCTCCGACGTGCAGCTCCAGCGTGCAAGGCTCCTTGCCCTCGATGTTGACCCAGCAGCGGACGCGGCCGCCGAGGGCACCGTCGTATTTGCGGACGCAAGCCTCCAGCTCGGCGAGGGCAGCCTCGGCGCTTGGGAAGAAATGATGACGCGCCATCTCCTCGGTCCATCCGCGCGGCAATTCGGCCGGTGGGTTGTCCGCGGCGTGTCGTCCCGTGACGCCGCGGATGCCGGTCTTTTCCATGGCTCGGACGGTGATCCCAGGGTCGTACTGCGACCCCATGTCGATAAAGCAAGTCGTCCCGTTGCGAAGCATCTCGGTGATGCCGAGCAACGCGCCCCAATACTCGTCTTCCTCGGTGATGTGCGCGTAGAAAGGCTTCGCCCAGTGAAAGACCCATGCCCGCGTATTCAGGTTGTCCGGAAACACGGCCCGCGACAGTGTCTCGGACAAATGAACGTGGCTGTCGACGAAGCCCGGGCATATGCCGAGCATCGTGCCATCCATGACGCGGTCGAACTTGCCGCCTTTGTGTCTCGCGGCGACCTGCTCTGCCGCGCCAATGTCGACGATGCGGTCGTTCTCGATGACGATGCTGGCATCGCGAAGGACAGTGTCCTTGGCGTCGACCAGGAACGCGAATTCAAGGTGCTCGATCAGCGTGCGCATGGGTGCTCTTTCCAGTATTGATGTTCAGCCTTTGACAACCAACAGCTTGTCGGTGTCGGCATAGTCGGACAGCAGTTCGCAGCCATTGGCCGTAACGAGCAGCATGTCCTTGTTCTGCATGCCGAATCCGAAGCCCGTTTCGTAGCACAGTGGCTCGAAGCCCAGAACCATGCCTTCCTCGATCGCAGCATCGCTTCCGGGCTTGCCGAGGATCGGGGTCTTTCCGAGGTACGGATCTTCGTGCAGATGCAGGCCGATGCCGTGCCCGACGAAAGAAATCGGCGGCAAGTCCAGTTCTGCGAGCTTCGCGATGAAAGCATCGTAGATGGCGCGGCAGCTTGCGCCTGGCTTGACCAGTTCCATGATCTGGTACTTGCAGTCGACAAGGTGCTGCCAGATCCGTTCCGCCTGGGGAGGGGCTTCCTGCACAACAGCGGTGCGGCACACTCCGGCCTGGTAGCCGTCGATCACCGAGAAAATCTCGACGCGGCAGACGTCACGCGGCTTGAGCCTGCGTTCGCTCGGGCCCACGTTCGGCAGCACGCTGCGTTCGCCCGTGGCAATGATCATGAGCTTGAAGTGCTCCGCGCCCAATGCATAGACATTGCGCGTCAGATGGCCCGCGATGTCCATCTCCGAGTCGCCTGCCTTGACCGATGCAAGCGCGTCGGTGATGGCCTGATCGGCGATGCGCGACAGACGCCGCAGAAGGGCAACCTCTTCGGGTGTCTTGATCTGGCGCAGACGCGCCAGGATGTGTTCGCAGGGTTCGAAACGAGCCTCTGGCAGTGCCTTCTCAAGGCGTGCGAGATCTCCTGCCGGCAAGTAGTCCATCTCGATGCCGATGCGCGACCGACCCAGGCCGAGCTTCTTCAATTGGTCCGCGAGAACCAGCATCGCGTCGTCCGTGAACTCAGCCCAGATGCGTGTCGGCACATTCGGCGCGCGCCGCTTCACCGTGCTGGCTTCCATATCGACCGAGAACAACTCGGCCGTGCCATCGGCGCTGATGATGGCCATCGCGTGCCGGTGCCGAATCAACGGTTGCGACGGGACGACAAAGCCAGTGACATAGGCATAGTTTTCGGGCGAGCACGACACCATGGCGTCGAGTCCGCCCTCGGCCATTGCCTTGACTTGCCGCTCGATGATTGATTTGCGCATCTTTAGCTTTCCTGGTGTTGAAAGAGTGGCCGGTCGCGATCAGTCGCGTACCTGGTACTTGTCGATCTTTCCGAGGTCGACATCGATGCCCATGCCGGGCCCACCAGGAACCTCGATGGCGCCGTCGACGAGCTTCATGGGAGCGACGATCAGGTCGTCGCGGTAATAGATGCCGCCCACCTGCCCCTGCTGCCATTCGGCCGGCGTTGACACGGGGACGACGCACGACAAAGTGGCCGCCGGCGCCGCGGCGGCCAAATGGATATTTGCGAGATTGCCGACGCCGGTCTCAACGGATCCGTTGACGTTGCAGACAATGCCGGCGGCCCTGCAAACAGCGGCCACTTCCATCGCCTTGTAGAGACCGCCGGGCTTCGTCGTGTAGATCGACACGATCTGCGCGGCACGGTGTTCGCTGATCTGGATGACGTCGTGGGCGTTCCATGCGGACTCGTCCGCCATGACGGGTGCGTCGATGGCACGAGCCACTTCGGCAATGCGCTCGATGCCCATCACGGGTTGCTCGACGTACTTGAGCCGATACTTTTCCATCGCGCGCACCGTCGAGATCGCCTCTCCGGGTGTGCGATAGCCTTCGTTGGCATCCACGCAGAGTTCGACTTCATCGCCAACTGCGGCACGAACAGTGCGGACCATGTCGATGTCTCGCTTCGCATCGACACCGATCTTGATCTTGATCGTCTTGATGCCCTCCGCGGCGACCTGCGCCACTTCCTTTTCCGCTTCAGCGATTGAAATCAGTCCGATGGAGTGCGTGACAGGGATATGGGACCGCACTTTGCCACCCAGCAGCATGTGCACCGGCAAGTCGAGCCAGCGGCCTGTGATGTCGTAAGCAGCGAAGTCGACTGCGGCCTTGGCGTAGGGATAGCCGCGGATCACGGCATCCATGCGGGAGTGCATCTCTGCGAAGTTGCCGAGTTCGATGCCGATCAATGATGGCGCGAGGTACTTCTCGATGACCAGTTTGGCAATCGCAGTCGACTCCCCGAAGTAGCGGCCGAACTCGCCGCCCCAGTCCTTCAGGGCCGGAGCCTCTCCCCACCCCACTCGGCCGTCGCTGTCGGTCATCTTGATGAGCAAGTAACGGCCAATGGATTCCGTCAGGCCGGTCCATTTGTGCTCGCGCCGCGTCGGGAGTTGGACGAGCAATGTCTCTATGGTTTGAATGGTTGGCATCTGCCTGCTCCTCACGTATCAACTTACGCATGTCGAACAGACCATCTGCCGACGTTGCGAAGAATACTGTGATCACAGTTTGTGATCAAGTAGAATTCTTGTCAATACGCGAAGGCCTTGAGACCGCGCAAATGCATTCAGGAGCGCAACATGATTGTCGAGATCACGAACTACTACGCTTTGCCGGGAAAGATTGAAGACGTTCTGTCGCAACGCCTGCATGCCAGTGCGATCAGGACACGCCTGGGCTTGCCGGCCGGGCGGATATTCACAAAGCTGGAAGGGCCAGGCCCGGACGTTCGATGGGAATGCGCGTTCGAAACGCATGCAGCTTATGAGGCGGACATGGCCGCGCGCGCGGAGTGCGATGAATTTGCCAGTGCTCGAAAGGCGATGCATCTGCTGCTGGAGAGATTCGAGCGGCACATCGAAGCGGCAGCGGTCGAATAGGCCGCTTGACGAGATCTGGAGCTTCGGTCTTCTTCAGCCCGCTACCAACGACGACCGATTTTGGCTTCACTGAGCACTCGCGAGTGCCTTCAGACGCGCCAGCGAATCGCCGACGATGTCGCTGTAGCTACGTCGCTCAGTCGCTCCGACCCACCGCGCAAAAGCCACGCGGAAGACAGCGATACCCGCCTCGGCGACGAGGCTCGCGTCGGGCTCACCGACTCCCCTCGCCCGCAGGGCCTCCGCCAGTGCCGCGGATAGATTCGCCAGCTTGATCAACTCGCGTTCGTAGAGATCTCCGTGGGCCGCGATCACTGATGCGCGCAGGCGGGCGTACCCACGGCGATCCTCGTCGAAAAAGTCGCCGGGCGCTTGCAGCGCGAAGGCAATGGCGTCCATGGCCGTTGCGTCCGCCGGAGCACCGGCGAGCGCGCTGACCATCGATTCCTGCAGCAACTGCGGCCCGCTGAAGAGCACCTCGCGCTTGTCCGAAAAGTAGCGGAAGAACGTCCGCGAGGTGAGGCCGGCCCGCTCGGCGATGGCCGCGACGGTCGTCTGCTCATAACCCACCTCCGCGAACAACTCCAAGGCCGCCAGGCGAAAACGGCCTTCCGCATCGGGCTCCCATCGACCCATTACATCCCCATGGTGTTGACACAAAGTGACATCATAGGCCTATACTGATGTCACTCAATGACATCAAGGAAGCATCCATGCGAATTCTCGTCACCGGAGCCTCGGGCTGGATCGGCTCGGCCGCCGTCACAGAACTCATTGCCGCCGGACATCAGGTCTTGGGCCTCGCCCGCAACGATGAGGCCGCGGCCAAGATCAAGAGACTCGGCGCCGAGGCAGTGCGCGGCACCCTCGAAGACCCGGACAGCCTGCGCGCCGCAGCCGCGCGCGCCGAGGGCGTGGTGCACCTCGCCTACAACCATGACTTCTCGCAGATGGCCGCGGCGGCGCAAACCGACCGTGCCGCTATTGCCGCCTTTGCCGACGTCCTGCAAGGCAATGGTGCCCCTCTGATGATCGCCTCGGGAACATTGAGCCTGGCGCCCGGGCGCGTGGGCACCGAAGGCGACATGCCTGACCCTGCGGCGCATCCGCGCCTCGCGAACGCCGCGTATACGCTCGGCTTGGCAGAACGGGACCTCCGCCCCATCGTCGTGCGCTTCGCCCCGACAGTTCACGGCGCTGGAGGTGACCACGGGTTCGTCGCCACTTTGGCGAAGATCGCACGCGCGAAGGGAGTTTCCGCGTACATCGGCGAGGGCCGGAACCGCTGGCCTGCGGTCCACCGGCTGGATGCCGGCAAGCTCGTGCAACTGGCGGTCGACAAGGCGACTCCAGGCACCGTGCTGCACGCCGTTGCCGAAGAAGGGATCGCTACGCGCGACATCGCTGCGGCCCTCGGGCAGTTTCTGAATGTGCCTGTGGAGTCCATTTCCGCCGATCGCGCAGCCGCGCATTTTGGATGGATCGGCATGTTCTTCGGCGCCGACGCCCCCGCGTCCAGCATGAAGACTCGCGAACTGCTGGGCTGGAAGCCGTCGCATGCGATGCTGCTGGAAGACATCGCGGCCGGCCACTATCCAGGCCACTGAAGCATTCACTGAGGAAGCGCCTCCGCCGAACTCGGCGAGGCGCCCCTCGAGGTGAACCGGTTGTTCCGTACAGCGGGCGCGACGCGGCCCTCGACACAGTGCGCGACAGGGATGAAACTTGCCGGATGCAGTGCCCGCGGTGTCGCCATCCTCATTTGCAAGGGGCCAAATTCTGCGAAGAATGCGGCAGCGCACTCGCACGACAGTGCGCGACCTGCGGCTACGAGCTTGCGGCACAGGCGAAGTTCTGCAGCCAATGCGGCACGCCGGCGCGAGTCTTCGCGCCGGCCCCCTCGGTAACAGAAGCAGAAGCGCCTCGCGAACTCGCACGCGATGCCCGGCCGCCGCCCGACGCGACGACCGCGGATCGGCGACAGGCGGCCGTGTTATTCGCCGACATCACCGGATACACCACACTGTGCGCCGGCAGTGATCCGGAGCAAATCCAGGAGATGCTCGGGCGCTTTTTCGATGCGATGGACAAAGTGGTCGAATCTCACGGCGGCCGGGTGATCGACCGGGCGGGTGACGCCGTCATGGCGGTCTTCGGCGCGCCGGTGGCCCATGGCAACGATGCGCAACGCGCATTGCACGCCGCGCTTGCGATGCATCGCGCGGCTGCGGGGGTTCCGGATTGCAAAGGCGTGCCGCTGCGGCTGCACATCGGCATTACCAAGGGCGAGGTCGTGGCCGCGGTGATCAGCGGCGGCGGCAAGGCCAAATACTCGGTCACCGGCGACTCGGTCAATCTGGCCGCCCGGCTCGATGCATTGGCCCAGCCAGGCGAGATCCTGATTTCTGACGCGCTGTACCGCGAAGTCGCCGCCAGCGTCGAAGTGCAGTCCGCAGGCAGCCAAATGGTCAAGGGCTTCGCAGTGCCGGTAGAGACCTGGCGCTTGCTCGGCTTGCGCCTGGCCCGTGGCGAACGCATGCCCTTTGTGGGCCGGCAAGCCGAACTGGGGCAACTGGTCGGGGCGCTCAACGCAGTGCGCGACACCGGCGTCGGAGTGACGGTGCTTGTTCGCGGCGATGCAGGGATCGGCAAATCAAGATTGGTCGAAGAGTACCAAGCGCGCGCTCGCGACCTCGGATTCGACACCCCCTCAGGGCAGGTTCTGGATTTCGGCGTCGCCAAAGGCCAGGACGCCGTCTCGTCGCTGCTGAAAACCCTGCTGCAGGTCAGCGCATGCGACGACGAAGCGCAACGCCACGCAGCGGTGCTGGATGCCGCTGCGCGCGGCCTGGTGACTGACGACGAGATTCTGTTCGTCAATGAGTGGCTCGATCTGCCGCAGCCGAAGCCGCTGGAGGCGATTTTCGAGGCCATGGACAACGCCACCCGGCTGCAGCGCGCGAGCGAGGCGTTGCGTTCCCTGTTGCAGCGGGCCGCTGCGACTCGATCGCAACTGGTGTTGATCGAGGACATCCACTGGGCCTCGCCGGAGTTGCTGCGACTGGTGGCGGCGGCAGCCCGTGCGGCTGCGCGGGCACCGATGGTCCTGCTGCTGACCTCGCGCATCGAGGGTGATCCGATCGACAAGGCATGGCGGGCGTCGATCCACGGCAGCGCTTTCATGACCATCGATCTTGCGCCCCTGCGCCCGCAGGAAGCGCGCTTGCTCGCCGGCGGGCTGGTGGAAGCGTCGAGCCGCTTTGCACTGATGTGCATCGAACGCGCTGAAGGCAATCCACTGTTTCTCGAGCAGTTGTTGCGAACCGCGCGGGCCGGCGAGACACCGGGGCTCGCGCCCGCTGTGCCGCCGACCATCCAGAGTCTGGTGCTCGAGCGTATGGACCGCCTCGCCGCGCCCGATCGCGCCAACCTCCAGGCCGCCGCGGTGATCGGCAAGCGCTTCTCGCTTGCCAACCTGCGCGGTGTCGCAAGCGCGCCGAATGCGAGCTGCGACATATTGGTGGCGGCCGACATCGTGCGGCCCGACGGTGCGGATTTTCTGTTTGCACACGCACTGATCCAGGAAGCCGTCTATGCGTCGACGCTCAAGAGCCGGAGACGCGAATTGCACCAGGCCGCCGCACGATGGTTCGGCGACGACGATCCGGTATTGAAGGCGGAGCATCTCGACCGCGCAGAGGACACGGAGGCCGCAGCGGCCTACCTGCGTGCAGCGACTCGTGAAGCCGGGCGGCTGCGCTTCGAAAGTGCGCTGCGCCTGGCCGAGCGCGGCGACTCGCTGGCGGCCGATCCGGCGCGAGGCAACGCCACGGTCGGCTGCGAACTCGCGTTGCTTTGCGGCGAGATGTTGCGCGAGCTCGGACGCTCGACCGAGTCGGTCGCCGCCTTCCAGCGTGCGCTCGAACTCGCCCGCGACGACGCCCTGCGCTGCCGTGCCTGGATGGGCATCGCCGACGGCCATCGTGTCACTGGCGAATTCGCTCCGGCGATGCAGGCACTCGGCGAGGCCCAGCCGATCGCCGAACGGCTCGCGCTGACCGTCGAACGCTCTCGCATCCATCACACGAGGGGTAACCTCTATTTCGCCCAGGGCCGAACGGCCGAGTGCGACGCTCAGCACGTGATCGCGCTCGCGCTGGCCGAGCAATGCAGCGAACCACAGGGCCAGGCGCGGGC
This sequence comes from Variovorax sp. 01N429, assembly GCF_056399425.1. NCBI lineage: Bacteria > Pseudomonadati > Pseudomonadota > Betaproteobacteria > Burkholderiales > Comamonadaceae > Variovorax > Variovorax sp. 01N429. Next base: position 19,057 of record NZ_JBFTRG010000019.1, read on the forward strand.
ACTGAGCGGCCTCGGTGATGCGCGCTACGCCGAAGGCCGCATGGCCAGTGCGCTCGACTACTTCAAGCGCTGTGTCGCGCTGTGCGGGGAGGAGCAGATCCGCATCACCGGGCCCAACCGCTGCATGATCGCTCACTGCCTCTGGTATGCCAATGAACTGCACGACGCCGTGGCTCATGCCCATTCGGTCTGCGACGACGCGCAGCGCTTCGGAGTCGTGCCCGTGCGGGTCTTCGCGCAGGCCACGCTCACTCAGGTGCTCACCGAAGCTGGCCTCTTCGAAGAGGCTGGCGTGTCGGTCACGAAAGCGCTTGAACTCGCGCGACTTGCGGGATCGAGGCGCTACGAAGCGACCGTGCTGTACTTCTCTGCCGAGCACCATCTGCGAAAGGGCAATCGCGCGCAGGCGCGCAAAGACCTGGAATTGGCGCTCGAGCTGGCACGCCAGACCGGTCTCGGATTCATCGGTGCCGCGCTCATGGGGCGGTTTGCGCGCATGGCGGAATCCGCCGAAGAGCGGGTTGCGCATCTTGCCGCTGGTGAAGCCCTGCTGCAGGACACCGGGCTCGCCCACAACCACCTCTGGTTCTATCGCGACGCGATGGAGGCCTGCCTTGCAGCCGGCGATTGGCAGTGCGCGCTGCAACACGCAGCTTCGCTGGAGCGGATGTTCCAGGTCGAGATTTTGCCCTGGGTCGCGTTGATGGTCGAGCGGGCGCGGGCCATCGTCGGGGCGGCCGTATCGGGCGCTGACGCGGCGGCCACCGCACGGCTGAGGGCCGTTCGCGCGACGGCGGTTGCGGCAGGCAATGGCTGGGCTCTCGCGGGCATCGATGAGGCGCTGAGGCCTGACCCGGCGACGGCGTGATGAAGCCGTCAGAAATGCCTTGCCAGCCGGAGCATCGCGCTCTGGTCGACGTAGCCTTTGGCGGCGCGCAGGCGGTATTCGGCCTTGAACTCCCAACCCGAATTCTTCAAGAGTTCGAGGCCGGCGGTCACGTCGCCGTAGACCTTTGGCATGTTGCTCGTGATCTGGAACGGCTGCATCGGGAACTCCGCCAGGCTCACGCTCACCTTGGCATCGCCGCTCAACACTGAGCTGACGCCGAACGCCAGATAGGGCCGCAATGTGGCGTCGTCCAGGTCGACGCGACCCCCGATCTCGACGCTTGGCGTCGCCATCCACGTGGTACTGCCGGTCGAGCGATAGGCGAGATCGAAAAGCCCGGCTCCCGTTTCGCGATAGGCAGAGCTGCGCTCATAGGTGGCGTCGAGATCGACATAAGGCTTCAGGTACCAGGTGTCGAAGTCGATCTGATCGGAAACGCGGGCGCGAGCGCCCCCGAAGTAGGCCTCCGGCTTGCCGGTTGCGCTGGCGAAGAAGCCGGGCAGAACGATGCTGCGCTTCTGGGTCGAGCTTTCGTAGCCCGCGAACAGCGCTCCGGCAAACTGCCAGGGGCCGGCTTGACGCTTCAGTGTGATGCCGCCTTGCGCGCCGTCGCTCGACGCCGTCACGGTCTGGTCGCTCGACGTGGTGTGGGTCCGGGTGTAGTTGAGGGAACCGCCGAAGAACCAGTCGGGGGCAATCTTCTTCTGCGTTCCGATCTGGTAGATGGCCTGGTTTCTGCGATATCCGACGTCCTCGCTCGTGGTCGAACGGTCGGCGCTCGCGCCGAGCACGCGCCCCCACGTGCATTCGCCCTCGGCAAGTCGGGTGCTGCCATCGACAAAGGAGGGACAGCTCATCAACCGATTGAGAAATGCATAGTTCTCCTGGCCGCGGCCGCTTGCCCGAGCGAGGGAGACGTCGGAGGCGATGGTGCCGAGCGCATGCACGTAGGCGGTCGAGTCCTTGATGCCCGTGAGAGTGCCGAACAGCGGCGCCGCCTTCACACTGCCGGTATCCCACAGCGCCTGCAGATGGCCGGCAACGGCGGCCTGGTCACTGTTGAGAGCGATGCCCTGCGGCCTGAAATTGGCGTTGACCGAAATCAGCACGTCGTGCTTGTCCTCACTGATTCGCAATGGATAGGCGAAGACCGGAGAACGATCGGCCACGCTCAACTCGACAGAATGGGCGGGGATCACCGGATCCGAATGGATGATCGTCAGCGCGGTATCGCGCACCGGGTTCTGCGTGAGCGGCGTGACGGTGCCTCCGAAGTAGGAGGCCTCGCTGCTCGAGAGACGATCGCTCTTTCTGTTGGCGAAGTCGAGATCGGCGGCCAAGGTGCCCGACGAGGTCTGGTTGAACTTGCCGTAGGTCAGCCGGGTGGTCGTGAAAACGCCGGGGCCACCGGGGCTGAGCGTGCCAGCGTTGTTCAGTGCGCCCCACGTGATATAGAGGTTGTCCCCGCTCTGGAAGGTGGCCCCTGCGCGATTGTTGAAGTTGCTGCCAATGCCTGATCCTCGTCCGATGTCGACATTGCCTGCGATCAGCCCATCGTTGTTGACCACGGTTTGCCGGTCGGTCGCGATGGCTGTTCGGCCAGAAACGGTTCCGGCGTTGTTGATGGTGGTGACATCCGTGGTGATGGCCAGGATGCCGATGCCTGAACTGCGATCCGCCATCACGTTCGCGCCCTTGTCGATGGAGATGTCGACGGCGCTCCCGAGCAAGGCGTCGCCGCCGGCCCTGCTGCCCATGCTGATCGCCGCAATGGCCGGGGAGCCGGCCCCCATCGCGGAAACCGTCGCACCGGCGTGAAGATTGACCTCCACGGCCGCGCCGGCATTGATGGGCGAAGAAGGGTTCAGATGGGGCGGGGTGTTCAGGAAAACACCGCCGTCCCTGAAAACAGCGCCGCCGCCCAGGCTCATCGCAAGAATCGCGGGGGCGTTGGCGCCACTGGTGGCGACAACGCTTGCCAGGCCGGCGCAAGTCTCGCCCGGCGCACAACCGACATTCACCGCGACGCTGCCACCGCTCCCGACGCTGCTGGTCACGTCTGAGCGCTGCACCATGCCCAGCCCATAGTTGACTGAGGCCGCGTCTCCCGCGATGCCGCCGCCACCGCCCACGCTCTGCGCGAGGATGCCGATCGCACCACGGCCCGCGGTTTCAAGGTGGCCGCCTGCCGCGACCTTGACCGTGACTTGTCCGCCATTGCTGTACTCGAGCTCGTTCGCGCTCGTGCCATGCAGCGTCAGGGTGCCCGGCTGTGTTGTGAGCCCCGCGATGCCACCGCCGCCGCCAACGCTCTGTGCCACGATGCCGTGCGAGTCCTGCCCGGCTGTTCGAACCGCGCCATTGAGCACGACCGACGCAGCACCACCAGAGCCCGATGAATCGCCGCTCCCGCCGAAGGTCAATGTCGTGGGACCCGCGTATGCCTGGCCGGCGCTGGTCAGCGCCACGTATCCGCCGCCATTGCCGATGCTTTGCGCCAGCACGCCGAAAGCCAGGTTGCCGCTGGTCGAAGCCGCGCCATCGAAGGTGACCTTCACGGCGCCGCCGCTGGTCGGCGCGCCGAACTGACCGCTCGTGACGCCGAGACTGACATTCGGCGCGGCCAGCAAGGCGCCTGCCTGAGGGCTGACTGCGAGACTCGCGATGCCGCCGCCACCGCCCACGCTTTGCGCCACGATCGCGTGAGACAGCGTGCCGGTGGTCGTGATGTCGCCCTTCCCTTTCACCGTAACGTCCCCGCCCTGGATATGCGGTGTTGCGGTGAAGTAATCCTCCCTGCTCAGTTTCCCGCCGAGCGAGATGCTCGGCGATTGCCTTTGCCGATCGGCGCCCAGACTCGTTGCGGCACTGCTGTCGACGTTGACCAAGGCAACCCCGCCGCCGCCGCTGACGCTTTGCGCCAGGACGCCGATCGAATCATTGCCTTGCGTGCGAATGGCGCCGCCGGTCAGCACTGTGACCGTGCCGCCATTCATGTCGCCTTGGAACATTGGCGTGAAGGTTCGGGTCGCCCCAAGCGCAATCGACAACGGATTCTCCGCGCCGCCGGCCAGCGCGGAGAATCCCCCGGCGCCGATCGCGTCGGTCGAGACATCGGCCGTTCCGCCGCCCCCGCCGACGCTTTGCGCCAGCACGGCAGGAGAAGCGCCGCCCCGGGTCGAGATGCTGCTCGTGCCGGCAGAGGCATCGACGAGCACGGGGCCGCCGTTGCCGTCCGCGCCGTTGCTGCCGCCGACATTGACAGCGACGCTCCTTGCCATGGACAGTCCCTTGCTTCCCAACAGATCGAGGATCGTTGTGATCCTGTCGAGGATCTGCTCGGCAGACGCGCCACCCTGCTGCTTCACCACGGCTTCGAGGCTCTGGTCGGCCATCGTGCCGGTTCCGCCACCGCCGCCGATGCTCTGGGCCAGCACGGCTGGCGAGGCGAAAGCGCTCGTGGCGACCGTGCCCGTGTTGTTGATCGTGACGCTTCCACCATTGCCGCCGAAACCACCGAGCCCGCCGATCGCCATGTTGAGACCGATGTTCGGCGACAGCGAAAAGGCGCCGCTGACAGCGCCAGAGGCCGCAGCGACCATGCTGTCGATGCTCGACAGCAAGCTCGACACGCCGGAGGAATTGATCGCGCCACCTTGGCCGCCGCCACCCGCAATACTCTGCGCGACGATGGCCGGGGCGCTGGCGCCGCTGGTGACCACACGGCCGTCGTTCGTGACTGTGATGTCGCCGCCATTGCCGCCCCCGGCGCCATCTCCGCCGACTCTCGCGTCGAGGGCGTACGTGAAGGACGCCAGCTTGAGGCCGGTGGGGGCGGTCTCCAACCAGCTCGCGACCTGATTCACGGCGCCCAGGAAGGCCTGCGGCGATCCCATGGTCGGCGAGAAGGAGTGCGAGTTCTCCTCCTGCACGAGACCGCCGCTGCCGCCGCCGCCACCGATGCTCTGCGCCAGAACGCCGATCGACTGGTCGCCTGTGGTGCTGATAGCACCGGACTTGTGGTTGCCGATGTTGACCGTCGTTCCCTGGCCGCCGGCACCACCATTGCCGCCGACGGTGATGCCGGCGCTGATGGAGATGTCGGATGCGCCGACCACCGTCGGCCGAAGCGGTGCCGCCGCCGTGCCGCCATTGCCGCCGCCACCGCCGATGCTCTGCGCCAGGATGCCAAAGGCCCGGGCGCCCGTGGTCGCCAATTGGCCGCTGGTGTTGATCCCGATCGTGCCGCCCATGCCGCCGGTGCCACCCGAACCGCCGACCGTGTGCTGGATGCTGGCTGCACCGGAAGGAATTTCCGGGCCGAGGTCGGGCGCGATCGTGGCCTGCGTCGAATCCGCGAAAGCACCGTTGCCTCCGCCGCCGCCGATCGCCTGCGCCACCACCGCATTGCCAAGCGCGCCCGCCGTGCTGATGCCCCCGTTCTGGTCGAGCGTGATGGCCAGCCCACCCGCCTGGCCGCCACCGCCGCCACTGCCGCCGATGCTCATGGCGACGCCGGTCAGCACTCCGACGGAAACCGCGCTTGCCGAGCCTCCTTCGCCACCACCCCCGCCAATGCTCTGCAATGTCAGGCCGGATGAACCTGCGCCCGTGGTCACGATCCGTCCTGACGCTTTAAGCGAGATGTTGCCGCCGCCGCCGGCCGCCCCGCCGCGACCGCCGATGGCCATGGCGGTGATGACGCCGGTGCTGTCGGCATCCCCGCCTGCACCACCGCCGCCGCCGATGCTTTGCAGCAGGATCGCATCGCTATGGTCACCACCGGTGGTGATGCCGCCGCTGTTCGCGATGTCCAGGACGCCACCCGTGCCCGCATTGCCGCCGTTGCCGCCGCCGACAAAGAAGGCGCCGTTGCTGGCCGCGCTCGCCCCGCCGCCCCCGCCGACTGCGTGGGCAAGAATTCCTGTCGAGTTTTGTCCCGATGTCGTGATCGAACCGCTGTTGTTGATCTGGATGGCCGTCGCCCTGGTGCTCGCGCCGGCGCCGCCGTCGCCGCCGTAGCCCGAAATGCCGCTCGCCCCGCCGATGCCGCCGCTGCCACCTTTGACGATGGCTGTGATGCCGTTCGAATTGACCCCAGTCGTCGAGATCGACCCCGTGTTCGCGACGACGACCCCCTGCGGCGTGCCGCCGGCGCCGCCGTTGTGGCCAGAGCCCCAGGAGCCAGGGCCACCGTTCGAGCCATTACCGCCGGTGCTCGCCGCCAGGATGCCGGGCGACATCGTCCCGCTGGTCGAGATCCATGCGCCGTTGGTGACGGTGACAAGGCCTGCGTCGCCACCATTCGCGGCCGCCACGTCCACCGGGTCGCCGGAGGGAACGGTCAGGGCATCGCCGCCGGTCGAGCGGGCCAGGATTCCCAGCGTCCTGTCGCCACGGGTGCTGATGCTCGTCCCGTCTTGCGTGGTGACGGTGATGTTCCCCGCCGCGCCGCCCCGGCCCGTGTAGCTGTGGCCGCCGAAATCGCCGGTGTGGACGCCGGGTCCGCCCTGTCCCCCGATCGATTGAGCGCCGATACCCGCGCCAAGCTCGTTCGGGTAGGCACCGGTCCGGGCGGAGGCACCGACCGAGAGCGCGGAATTCCCGTTCAGCGTCACGCGGACCTCACCAGCGTTGCCGCCGTTGCCTGCATTCCGTTCGGCGCCGAACGTTGCGATCGCGCTCTCTTGCCCGGTGCCGCCCATCGACATTGCCGAGATGCCGTAGCCGGCCGCGAAGATCGTCGAGCCCGTGAGCGTCAGCAGGACGGCATGTCCATCGGCCCCATTGCCGTGGTCTTTTCCGTCCCCCCACTTGCCTCCATCGCCGCCCTTCGAAACGCCGACAAGCCCGGCGCCGGCGGTGCTGAGGATGGAGCTGCTCTGGACCGTGTAGTCGATGATGCGGCCGTAGCCACCGTTGCCGCCCCAATGGTTTTGGCTGGTGCTGACCTCAGCGCCGTCGCCGCCATTGCCGCCGCTCACGTCGACCGTGACGCCGGCGCTGCCGGTTGCACTGATGTTCAGGCCCGACTGCGTGAGGATGAAGTTGTCCGTCGCGGGGGCGCCGTCGGAGCCATTGCTATCGCGGCAACAGGTGCCATTCGCGCCCCGCCGGTCCCAGAAGATGGCGCCCGATTGCGCGGATACCGGTCCCGAAAACACCAGCATCGCCGCTCCAACCAGCACGACATCTGTCCACACGACCGTGCGACCGAAATTCATCGCGTGCGCAACGCCTGCACGACCGCTTGCAAGACGGCACTCGAGCGCTGGGCAAACAGCTGGAACGGTGCTCCGGTGCTCCCTTCGGCGCCCGTCCAGTTGTACGTGAAGCAGAACGAAACAGGCACACCGTCGACCACCATGCGGCCCGGAAAGCTCAGCGCGTGGAAACCTTCCCAGTCGATGCTGCCGCCCTTGCCATAGGCCGCAATGTCGGCGGGCACGATGACTGAAATGGCATCTGCCATGGCCAGGATCCGCTTGTATTCGGTCAACGCTCCGCTGTTCGGAAAATACGGGCTGCCCAGCGTCTGTCGATACCAGTTCACCATGTCCGTCGCTGTGCTGCGCATCGATTCGGTGTCGTTGACCGCCGGCCGTGCATTCGGATTTGGATCCGGGATCGCATTCAGGCCATTCCAACCCAGATCCGTACCGTAGGGCGCACCTGACAGGTACGAGAAGAACAGTCGCGTCGAACCCGGAATCTGCGTGTTCGCCAAGCCCGCCCGCGTGATCAGCTGGCGCACTCTGGGCGCTTGCACCGCTGCAAATGCGATGTCCGTCGCGGTGTTGTCGCTGTGCGAGATCATCGCCTCGAGAACGCTTCGAAGAGGCATCGTCCCGTTCATGTGCTGGAGCACGGGACTCCCGGGCGAGCGCACAGCGTCGCTGACCACCTGCTGCGTGTCTTCTGTCAGGCCGTTGAATTGATTGGCGGTATCGATGATCGATTGCGCGAGCACGAAGGTCTTGACGGCGCTGCCGACAAACAGCTGGCGATCTGGCTGCCAACCGCCCCTCCACGCCCCGCCGGGCGCGTCCACATGGACGAGGCAATGCGTGGTGTCGGGCGCCATCGCCCCGAAGCTATTGATCGCCTCCGTCACCGAGACTGGGCTCGCCGCAGTGACTGCGGCGGCTTCAGCGCTGGAGCCCCCGCAGCCGGACACCAGGGGAACTGCGAGCACTGAGGCCGTCAGCTTCAGCGCGACGCGTCGTGCGTTCGAAATCGGAGGAATGAGGGGAATGGGGGGATGCATCGATGATCAGTTCCGGTTGGCGCTCCGGCGGGACATCGGCGTTGCATCTCTGTCGACCGGTAACCACACAAGCGTAACCAATAGTCACAGGCTCCCTCAATCCCCGAGAATAGGTAAAAGCGTCGCCCCGCCGTTCCTCCATGCAATCCCATGCCACAGCCCCACTCGAAGATGCCCAACCGGTCGCATTGAGTCCGGCCCTGATCGTGGAGGACGACCCGCTGATGCGGGACCGCCTGCGCCTGCTTCTTTCCAATCTCGGCGGCGACGACCGGCAGATTGCTGTCGCAGACAGCGTCGCCGCGGCGCAAGAACTGTTCAGGAAGCAATCGTTCAGCATCGCCCTCGTCGACATTGGCCTGCCCGACGGCAGCGGCGTCGAACTGATTGCATGGCTGCGGGCTCACCATCCCGACGTTTCAGCGGTGGTGATCTCCGCCTGGCGCACTGACGAAGTGATTTTTTCGGCTTTGCGCGCGGGCGCCATCGGCTATCTGCTGAAAGAGCGCGACGACCTTGAACTCAGCATCGCACTGCGCAATATCGAACAGGGCGGCGCACCGATCGATCCCTCCATTGCACGGCGCATCCTTTCATGGCTCACGGCCAGTCCGGGATCGCCACAACCGCAACCCCTCGCAGTGCCTCCCGCCGCGGTCCTCACCCCCCGCGAGCGCAAGATCCTCGAACTTGTCTCCCAAGGCCTCAGCAACCGCGACATGGCCGAGACACTGTCGATCTCCAGGTTGACCGTGGAATGCCACACCAAAAACATCTATCGCAAGCTCGCCGTCAACTCGCGCACCGAAGCCGTCTATCAAGCGCGAAGGCATGGCTTGCTGCGCTGATCGGCGCCTGCATCGTCTGCATCGCCCTGTGCGCAACCGGCACAGTGCGCGCGCAGCCCGCGCCGGCACTGCACGTCGAGGCGGCACGCGGCTCGGGCTGGCTCGATGCGACACCCCCAACCGACGGTTGGACCCCGGTCACCCTTCCAGACACTTGGGCCTCGCGCTGGCCCGGCTTTGACGGTGTGGTCTGGTATCGCCTGACCTGGGACCAGCCGGCCCCGGTGCAGGAGACCGGGCTGCTGCTGGTCTACCTCAACATGGCCGGCGTCGTGTCTCTCAACGGCATGTCGATCTGGCGCGACAACAGCCTCGTCGAGCCGCTCACTCGCGCCTGGAACACGCCGCGCTACTGGCTCCTGGCGCCGCCGCTGCTGCAACAGGGCACCAATACGCTGCTGGTCCGCGTGTCCGGTCTGTCCGCCTACCAGGCGGGGCTGGGCCCCGTCAGCCTCGGCCCGCCCGCCGTCATGCAGGCGCAGTACGAGCGCGAGCGCATGCTGCGTCGCGACCTGCAGGTGCTCGGCCTGGCGATCAGCGCCGCAGTCTCGGCCTTTTTCGGTGCGCTGTGGCTGATGCGCCGACGCGAGACAGCGTATGGTTGGTTCGCGCTGATGTCGGTGCTGTGGCTCCTGTTCGGCTTCAACCAGGTCGCGACCAGCCCATGGCCGTTTGCGTCCAACGACGCGTGGCAGGCGCTCAACACCTCTCTGTTGCTGGCGTTCGCCATTTCCTTCATGGTCTTCACGCTGCGCTTTTGCGGGCGCCGGATGCGGCGGCTCGAGATCGCGGCGCTGCTTCTTGTGGCCGTGGGCTGGGCCGACCTGTGGTTGATCGGCCCGCCGTCATTGGCGACGCACCGCGCCGTCTGGACGCTTGTCGGTGGCCTGATCACGATCGCCGTGGGCTGCACAGCAATCGTGCAGGCCTGGAGAACGCGCGAGCGCGCCCTCGTCGCGCTGACTCCGTTCATGGCGGTTTCCGCTTCGGCCGCCACGCACGACCTGCTGGCGTACACGCAGGTGATCGACAGCAATATTTACTACGGCACCATGTCCTCGTATGCGCTGCTGCTCGGCATGGCGCTGATCCAGGCCGGCCGCTTCGTGAACAGCCTCAGGCGCATCGAGAACTTCAACACCGAACTGATCGAGGAAGTGAACGCCGCCAAGGCCGAATTGGCCGCCACGCTGGCTCAGCGGCACGCATTGGAACTGGCGCACGCGCGTATCGGCGAACGCGTGAACCTGGTCAGCGACCTGCACGACGGACTGGGCGGCATGCTGATTGGCAGCATCGCGACACTGGAGCGCACACCGGAGAATCTCTCGGCACCCCAGTTGCTGGCAATGCTCACGAGCCTGCGCGATGATTTGCGACTGATCATCGATGCCAGTAGTCACGACGACGGCACCCCCGCGCTGGGAGACCTGCTTGTGCCGCTGCGCCATCGACTCACCGAACTGCTGGATGCCAACGGCATCGATTGCCGGTGGCAGTTGTCGGGGGTCGAGACTCTGGTGCTCGCACCTTCGCAGAACCTCGAGATCTTGCGATTTCTGCAGGAAGCGCTGACCAACGTGCTCAAGCACAGCGACGCCAAGCGAGCCGATGTGTCGCTTTCCAGATCGGGTGCAGAACTCTGCGTGGGCGTGCGCGACGATGGCAAAGGCTTCACGCTTGACGCGGCGCGACGGGGAAGCGGCGCCGGCCTTCGCAGCATGCACGCGCGAGCGCGCCGGCTCGGCGGCGAACTGATGCTGGAGTCGCAGCCGGGCCGGACAGCGCTTGCTCTGCGCATGCGCTTCACTGGGCCACCGATGTGATGGTGCCGTTTGTCGACACTTTCGCTCTTCCTAAGCATCCACCAATGACAGCTGGCCGAAGCCAACTGACGACAACCAACGGCACGTAAACGCCCCATTGCGGTGGCTTGGTCGCAGAACATGGGCGGCAGGGGGACAGCTTCCATGACGCATGCCGAGACCCGGCCGTTCAATGGTGAAGAATCTGGGCGAAAATTTTTGTGCCCGCTCGGCGCGAGGGCTACTGAAAAATTCCCGCGGCGAAGCGGACTTGGAGATGGCGCCCCGTCGGCCACGAAGATGCCGCGGTCAGCTATGGCTCGGGCGAAACCCATTTCGTGCGTGACGCACACCGTCGTCATGGCGGTGCAACTCGTCGAGCAGGTCGCGAAGCTTGGCGAGAGCAACTCTCATTGACGACTGACTGATCTCCAGCCGCTCCGCCGCTCGAGTGACTTGGCGCCCGGCAACGTCCCAAATGATGCGAAAGCGCTGAACGCTGCATCAAGAGCGGTTTCAAGCTTGACGGCGCTGCCGCGCCCCTGCTTCAGAGTGACGCGGAGCTATGACGCCCAATGGCATCTTGTCAGCCGCATTGGCGGCATTGGCAACGAAGCCTACATCTTGCAGTCAAGCGACGCAGCGGGCACCAGCGCCGGGTCATATCGCTGTTCCACGACGGGCCGCAGCGCGCCGTCCACCTTCTTCACGCGCGCCACGTAGTTGGGCAGGACGAGCTGGTTGTCCTCGGAACGCATCCGCACCGAACCATAGATGGTGTCGATCGTGGTGCCGCGCAGCGCCTTGCTCACATCCGCCGGCTTCACGCTCCCGGCCTTGGCCACACCCGCGAAGATCACCTGGGCGCCGTTGTAGGCCTGGGCTTCATTGTCGGTGGGCACGCGCTTGTACTTGGCCTGCCATCCGGCAACGAATGCCTTGTTCTTCGGGGTATCGATGTCCGCGGTGTAGGACGTATTGCCTTGAACGTTTTCCAGCGCGGTGCCGCTGCCGTCGATCATAAAGTTCATGATCAGCGCATGACCGATCAGGCGCTTGCCCGGTGTCAAGCCGAACTCCTGCGCCTGCTTGGCGAAGGCAATGGCATCGCGGCCGACCTCCGCCACCCAGATCGCTTCGGCATCGGAAGCCTTGAGCTGGGCGATGTAGGGAGAAAAGTCTTTGGTGCCCATCGGCGGGTAAAGCGCCAGGACGACGTCCTTGCCGTGCGACTTGACGGCCTTGGTGAACGACTCGCCGGAATCACGCCCCCACACGTAGTCGGCGGCAAGCACGGCGAACTTCTTCTCCTTGAAGGTCGGCGCCCATTCCTTGATCATGGCCAGGTCCATGGCATCGGAGTGGTTGGTCCGGAAGCTGCGCGGCTTGCAGCTGTCGCCGGTCAGCTTGTCGGACTTGCTCGCCACGACGAAATAGGCCGCATCCCAGCGTTGCAGGTTCTGCGCGATGGTCAGCGAGATGGACGAAGGGATCGCGCCGATCAGCAGGTTGTAGCCGTCGCGCGCCATCTTCTCCGCCACGCGGCGGCCCGCGTCGGGCGTGCTCTCGTCGTCGCCGAGCTGTACTTCAACCTTGCGGCCGTCGATGCCCTTCGCGTTGGCCTCTTCGATGGCGTACTGCACGCCGCGGATCACTTCGGCGCCCTGCTGAGCGAACACACCCGACTGGGAGGAAACCAGGCCGATCTTGATGGGAGGCTTGTCCTGCGCGAGCGCAGACAAGGGCAAGGCGGCGCAGACGGCCAGTGCCGTCAAGGCACCTCGAGGGGGAATTCTTCTGAACACTACGAATGTCTCCTTTGAAAAATGAGCCCGGATGGGGGCGTACGGTGGATACGGAATGCGGGATGCGCGGCGGCTGCGCGGGTCAGACCATCACGTGTCTATGCAGTTCTTCGATGCCTTCGGGCGCCACGCGCCCTTCAGCGATGACCGAGCCTTTGGCCATGGCCAGGTACCGGTGCGCGACGCGCACGACCAGGCTCATGTTCTGTTCGATTAGCAAGAGCGCGGTGCCCTGGTCCGCCACCTGGCCGAAGATCTCGGCGAGCTGATCGACGATCACGGGCGCGAGCCCCTCCGTGGGTTCGTCCAGCAGCACCAGCGCCGGGTTCGACATCAGCGCGCGGCCGATGGCCAGCATCTGTTGCTGGCCGCCCGACAAGGCGGTGCCCGGTGTGTGCGCGCGCTCCAGCAGAATCGGAAAGAGCTTGTAGATGGCGTCCGTGGTCCACGGCCCCTTTCGACGCACGGCAGCACCGAGCCGCAGGTTCTCCTCGACGGTCAGGTTGGCGACGATGCGACGGCCTTGCGGCACCACAGCAACGCCAAGTTGCGCGGCTTCGTATGCCTTGGGACGCAGGAACGTCTTGCCCGCCACTCTCACCGTACCGCCGCGCAGGCTGGCCACGCCGAGGAGCGTGTTGACCACCGTGGTCTTTCCCACGCCGTTGCGTCCAATCAATGCGACTCGCTCGCCGGCGCCGATCTCCAGGTTCAGGTCATGGAGGATGTGCGCCGCGGCGTAGCAGGCGTTGACGCGTTCGAATTGAAGCAGGCTCTTCATGCCGCGCTCCCCAGGTAGGCTTGACGTACGCGCGGATCGGCGCGCACTTCGGCAGGTGTGCCGCTCGCGATGACGCGGCCGAGTTCAAAGACCGTGACCGCGTCGGAGATGCCGAACACCACGTCCATGTCGTGCTCCACGAGCAGCACCGAAACCCCGCGCCGTTCGGTAAGCGCCTGGAGGTGATGCGCGAGGTCGCGGGATTCCTGCACCGAAAGCCCCGCCATGGGTTCGTCCAGCAGCAGCACCACCGGCCGACCCACCAGCGCCAGCGCCAGATCCAGCCGGCGCTGCTGGCCGTAGCCCAGGTCGGCGGCGAGAGTGGCGCCCAGCGGGAGCAGGTCCAGCTCGGAAAGGATTTCGTCCGCATCCTGCGCCGCTCCGGCGATTCCCATTTGCTGCGACGCCAGCACCACCTGCTTGCGCACCGGCATCTGGCCGAAGATGCTGGTGCGCTGGAACGATCGCGACAACCCGCGTCGGCGCCGCTGTTCGACGCCCTGCGTCGTGATGTCTTCGCCTTGCAGCGCGATGCTGCCGCGCGTCAGCCGCCGGCGTCCGGTGATGGCGTCGATCACTGTCGACTTTCCGGCGCCGTTGGGGCCAATGAGGCCCCGGATCTGCCCCGGCTCCAGCGTCAGTTCGACGCCGTCGACCGCTTTCACGCCGCCATAGTGGATGGCCACGTCGCGGGCTTGCAGTATCAGTTCCGTCATGAATGTCTTGCCCTCAACGAAATGCCGTTCCGCGCGAAGCGGCGGACGCGGCGGCGGAGGTCCCGGTCCGTCGCCGCACCAGGCGCTGCAGGGCACCGACAAGCCCGCGTGGCGAGAACACGATGGTGGCGATCAGCGCGGCGCCGAAGATGGCCATCCAGTGGTCGGCGTAGCCGCCCAGGAGATCCTTGAGCACGAAGTAGACGATCGCGCCGAGCGGCGGCCCCCACAACGCGCCCTGCCCGCCCACCACGACCATCATCAAGGCGACGCCGGACACGCTCCAGTGCAGGTTCTCCGGCGAGACGAAGCCGGTGTTCAACGCCGCGAGCACGCCGGCCAGCGCGGTGACCCCGCCCGACAAGGCGAACACCGCCGCCCTGGGCAGCAAGGTGCGGATGCCGATGAACCGGGCGCGCTCCTCGTTGTCGCGCACGGCCTCGGTGATGGCGCCGAAGCGCCCTCGCAGCAGCAGGGTGAGCGCGGTCAGGGTCAGCACCAGGACGGACCAGCACAGCGCGAACATCGCATGCGGCTCGGTCAGCGCCGAGGTCGAGACACCGAACAAGGTGTTCGGCCAATTGATGTTCATGCCGTCGGCGCCGCCCGTCAGGCCGCGCGAGCGGGCGGCCGTGAGGAACAGCATCTGGCCCACCGCCAGCGTCAGCATGCCGAATGCGATGCCGGGCACGCGAACGAACACCAGCCCGAGCAGGAAGGCCACAGCGGTAATGCCGAGCAGCGTGAGCACGATCGCGGCCTCCGCCGGCACAACACGGGTTTCCAACAGCACGGCCACGCTGTAGCCGGCACAGCCGAAGAAGGCCGCATGGCCGAAGCTGACCAGTCCGCTCTGGCGCAACAGAAGGCCGACGCCCAGGGCGAACACGGCGAAGATGACGGCCTGCGTGAACAGGGACAGGAGAGTGGCCGAACCGGCGTACGCTGCAGCCGCGCCGCCCACGAGCAGCGCGGCTGCGGCGTACGCCGCGATGCGGGAAAGGGAGATCGTCATGGCAATGCGCTCCTCAGGTGCGGCTGCCCGCCAGGCCCGCGGGCTTCCACAGCAGGACGGCGATCATCAGAGCGAAAGGCAGGATCGCCGAAGCGTCGGGAAGGTAGACAGCACCGATCGACTGGATCAGCCCCAGCACCAGCGCGGTTGCGAATGCACCGGACAGGCTGCCGAGGCCACCGATGACGACGACCACGAAGGAGTCGATCAGCACGTCGCTGCTCATCGAGGGCGACAGCGCGAGAAACGGCGCGGCCACGACACCGGCCAGCCCGGCCAGCGCCGTGCCGACGCCGACCACGGTGGCAGAGAGCGCATCGGTGTTCACGCCCTGCATGGCCGTCGTCGCGGGATCAGTGCTGGCCGCGCGCACGAACAGCCCGGCACGCGAATGGCGCATCCACAGCGTCAGGCCGAGCGCCACCAGCAGCCCGACGGCCATGACGCCGATACGGTAGGCCGGCACGGGCGTGCCGAACAGGTCGACCGAGGTACTCAGCAGCGCGGGCGCCGGCACCGACAGGTTGTCCTTGCCCCAAAGGGTCTGCACGGCGTCCTCGATGATCATGAGCAGGCCGAACGTGACGAGCACAACGGTGAGCGGATCCCGGTCCTGCAGCAGACGAAAACCGAACCGGTCCAGGCACACGCCCAGCAGCGCCATCAGCGCCGGCGCGGCGACCAGCGCGACCCAGAAGTTGCTATAGGTAGCGATGCTGTAGCCCAGGTAGGCGCCCAGCATGTAGAGCGAGCCGTGGGCGAAGTTCACCACCCGGCGCAATCCGTAGATCAGCGCCAGCCCGGAACACATCACGGTCAGCAACGCGCCGTAGACCAGGCCGTTGAAGATGTTGATCGTCAGCATTTCATGTCTCTCCTCTTCTTGTGATTCGGGTCAGCCAGCGAGCGCCGACTCGGGTGCTCCCAGCGCCAGCCAGCCGCCGTCGACGTGCAGCGTGGTGCCGGTGATGAAGCTGGCCCGCGCCGAGGCGAGGAACGCGATCGCTTCGGCGACCTCGCCCGGCGCCGCGAGGCGTCCCATGGGTGTGCGCGCGTTGATCGCCTGGATGTCGAGCGCTCCCTTGCGCTCCAGTTCTTCCACCAGCGCGGTGCGGACATAGCCCGGCGCGACCGCGTTGACACGCACGCCTCGACGCGCCCATTCGCAGGCCATCGCCCGCGTCATGGCCAGGATGCCCGCCTTGGCCGCGCCGTAGGCGTTGCGCGAGGGGATGCCGCCGAACGCGGCGATCGACCCGAGGTTGACGATGGAGCCGCTGCCGTGCGCCAGCATGGTGCGCCCGGCCTCGCGGCTCATCAGGAAAGTTCCGCGCAAGTGGACCGACAGCACCCGGTCGAAAAGCTCGACCTTCTGCTCCACGGTGGGCGCGGCCTGCTCGCCGATGCCCGCGTTGTTCACCAGCACATCGACGCGGCCGAAGCGCGACGTCACGGCAGCCAGCGCCGAGGCCACATCGTCGGCCGATGTCACGTCGGCACGCAGGCCCAGATGCGCGGCCCCCAGCTGCGCGGCGCGATCGCGCGCCACTTCTTCCCGCAGGTCGATGAGCACGACATGCGCGTGTTCCTCCGCCAGCCGCTGCGCGGCGGCCCAACCGATGCCGTCGGCAGCGCCCGTCACAACCGCGACCGATTCATGACCCCTTCGCGGGTCTTGCGTTGTCTTCATGGGTTCCATCGGGCGCTCAGCGTTCTTTCGCCCGGACGCTGGGCATGGCAACGCGCCTGATCAACCGCGTTTCCTGGGCAGTGAGGAGATGTCCCGATGCCTGCAGGTAGGCCGGGAAGTCCGGATGGGCGTCGCGCGCGCCGCAGCGCGCCTCGTAGTCGCCCAGGCTCGCATAGGCCCAGAGGTGCACGAACTGATTCTGCGGGCCGACCTGGCTCACATACATGCCCACCGGGTTGCCCAGCGTCTCCAGCAGGACGGGCATGGCGAGGCGATCGAACACTTCCAGGAACTCGGGCATCTTGCGAAGCGCGATCGTGTAGATGCGATGGTCCACCAGGGGCAGCGCATGCGCGTCGAGGATGGATTCAGCGCGCATGCCGCACCACCTTCGCTTCGCTCGTCGCCCGCAGGCCGGCAACGGCCGGGATCTCCGTGCGCAACGCCGGCGTCCAGGCGCCCGCGACATAGCGTCCCGTGATGTAGCCGAAGGTCATGATGGGTCCCAGGGTTATGCCGGCGCCCGGGTAGTTGCCCCCCATGACGCTGGCGCGGTCGTTGCCCACCGCGAACAGCCCCGGGATCACCTCGCCATCCTCGCGCAGCACCTCGCCTGCCACGCTGGTGCGGATCCCGTCGAAGGTCCCAAGATCTCCCATCCAGAGCTTGAGCGCGTAGTACGGGCCCTGCCCGATCGGGCCGACCGCCGGATTGGGCTTGTGCTCGGGGTCCGCGAGGTAGCGGTTGAAGGCGTTGCCGCCGCGGCCGAAGGCAGGGTCTTCGCCGCGAACCGCATGCACGTTGTAGTCACGCACGGTGGCCTCCAGCCCGGCCGCGTCGATGCCCGCGCTGGCCGCGAGTTCTGCCAGCGTGCGGCCCTTGTTCAGGTATCCGTTGCGCACCAGGCCGCCCAGCGGCATGGGCGAAGGCTTGGCGTAGCCCAGGCCGTACTTCCCGATGGTGGCCGCATCGCAGATGAGCCAGGCCGCCGTCTCCTTCTGGTCCTTGCAGGCCTCGATCATCGCGGCGCCGACATCGTGGTACGAGTCGGATTCGTTGGTGAAGCGCTTGCCGTTCCTCGTCACGCCGATGACGCCGGGCTTGTAGCGGTCCAGCAGATGCGGGAACACGCCGAACTTGCCGCCGCCCAGGGGCACGCGCGACACCGGCATCCAGGCCGCCGCCTGCCGGTAGCGGATCGGCACGGTGCCGCCGGCCGATTCGGCCAGGCATGCTCCGTCGCCCGTGTTGCCCGTGGGGACGGGCGACACGTGTTCGCCTCCTCTTGCCACATGGGGGTAGGCCTTTTTGAGCCGCTGCACATCGTGCGAGAAGCCGCCCGCAGCCAGCACCACGCCTTTGCGGGCCAGGATGCGGACATCCTTGGCGTCCTTTTGCACCACGGCGCCGACCACGCCGCCTTTCTCCTGGATCAGCGCCTTGCCCGGCGTCGAGGTCCAGATCGGGATCTTCAGGTCGAGTGCCGACCTGGCCAGCCGCGCCGCGAGCGCATTGCCGCTGGTCACGTTGGTGCCGCGGCGGTAAAGGATCAGTTCCTTGACATGGTTGAGCAGCCGCCGGGCGACGTACACGGCCGAGGTCAGCGACTTCGTCGCGCGGAAGAAGTGCTTCAGGTCTGCGTTGGAAGAGTTGAACATCATCCCGATGAAGGTGATGGTCTTGAGCGGCGGGCGCAGCCTGGCCATGTCTTCGCCGAGTTCGCGAATATCGTAGGGCGCAGCGAGGATCGAGCGCCCCACATCCACGCCGCCCGGCGCCGTCGGGTGGTAGTCGGGATAGAGCGTCGGCACGAACTTGACCGTGGTCTCGCGCTCGAAGAAGTCGACCATTCCGGGTCCCTCTTCAAGGAAAGCCTCGGCCTGCTCGGCATCGAAATGCGCGCCGGCTTCATGGCGCATGAAGGTGCGCGCGGCGTCGATGCCGTCCTTCGCGCCGGCGCGCGCCGACACCGCATTGCCCGGCACCCACAGCACACCGCCGGAGAAAGCCATCGTGCCGCCGAAGACCGGCTCTTTCTCGACCACGATCACGTCCAGGCCGTGCTTACTGGCGGTGATGGCGGTGGACAGCCCACCAGCGCCTGCGCCGATGATCAGCAGATCGCAGTGGATCTCGTTGGCGCTCGTGTTCATGCGGAAACTCCCTCGGTCGTTGCCGCGCTCTGGTTGAAGCCCGGGCGCGGAACCAGATCCATCAGCATGGTGTCCATGCCGCCGTCGACCAGCATCTCGGCGCCGTTCATGTAGCTCGCGCGATCGCTCAGCAGGAACAGCACGGGGTTGGCGATGTCGATGGGTTCGCCGATGCGGCGGCTCGCCGTCACTTCCGCGCGCCTTTGCTCGAAACCGGGCTCCTCATAGAACTTGGCGGACAGCGCCGTGCGAATCATTCCGGGGCAGACGGCGTTGCTGCGGATGCCCTGCGGCCCCCACTCGGCGGCCATCTGCCGCGACAGCAACAGCACGCCGGCCTTGCTGG
This sequence comes from Variovorax sp. 01N429, assembly GCF_056399425.1. Lineage (NCBI taxonomy): Bacteria > Pseudomonadati > Pseudomonadota > Betaproteobacteria > Burkholderiales > Comamonadaceae > Variovorax > Variovorax sp. 01N429. The sequence continues at coordinate 38,372 of NZ_JBFTRG010000019.1, forward strand.
CGCTGTAGGCGCCGCTCCCGGTCTGCGGGTTCAAGCCGGAAATGGAGGCGGTGTGCACGATGCTGCCACCGCCCTGCGCGCGCATCTGCGGCGCGAAGCTTCGGGCGCACAGCAGGTAGCCGGTCAGGTTGACCGCCAGCACCTGGTTCCATGCGTCCAGCGAGACCGTTTCAAGAGGCGAGGAGCGCAGCACGCCGGCGTTGTTGACCAAGCCGGCGCACGGTCCCAGCGTGTCGTGCACCCGTTGCGCCGCAGCTTGCACCGCAGCTTCGTCCGCCACGTCGCACGCCAGGCCGACGGCGGTGCCGCCGGCGGCAGTCAAGGTTCGCGCGAGACCGTCGACGGCATCTCCGTCGCGGTCCAATAGCGCGACGTGGGCGCCTGCGCGGGCCAGTTCTGTCGCAATGGCGGCGCCGATGCCGCTGGCCGCACCGGTGACAACGCAGACCCGGCGAGCCAAGCCCAACCAACCGTCGGAAAGAGGAAACTGCATGAATGGGGCTCCATGGAGCACCCGACAATTCCGGCCGCGCGAAATGCAAGGCAAGAGACCGCAGCACCGCATGCGGCTTGTTCGTCGAGGTGTCTCCGAATGATTTGCCCCGGATCGTAGGTTTGACGCGTTGTCCGCTCAATCGACAAAAGCGGCCATTACTCGGACAATTCATGCATGAATGCCTTGATAAGGGAAAACCCGTCCTCGACCATTCCCAACTACGCGCTGTACGGCGTGGACGCGCAGCCGGCCTGGGAAAACCAGGTTCACTACGAGCAGATCCACGAGCGTTCCTGCCTGCATGACTACAAGATCGCGCCGCATGTGCACAGCGGACTTTTTCAACTGCTGTATGTGCAGCACGGTGGCGGCGAGACCTTCATCGACGACATGCGCTGGGCGGTTCGCCCCGGCAGTCTGATCGTCGTGCCGGCCAGATCGGTGCACAGCTTCGATTTCAGCGCTGACATCGACGGGCCCGTGGTTACCGCCGCGCAGCGCCCGCTGGAATCGCTCGCAGCGGTCGCCTCGCCCGAGCTACTGACGACCATCCGGACACCCGCTGTTGTCGACACGACCCTGTCGCCCCGTCACGCGCAGGCGTTGATGCCGCTGTTCGAAGCGGTCGAACGAGAGTCGCGTGTGCATGCCGCGGGCCACATCGCCGCGGGCACCGCCTTGCTCGTCGCGCTGTTCGTGCAGATCGAGCGCCTGAGCACCTATGCCGCGCCGCGTCCGGGCGAGACCCGCGACAGCCGCGCACGTTCGCGCAAGTCGACGCAGATCGAAAAATTTCGCGCGCTCGTCGACACCAACTTTCGCAAGCGCCTGCCGATCTCGCAGTACGCGCAGCAACTCGGCATCACCGCGGGCCAGCTCAATCGGCTTTGCCAAGACACGCTAGGCATGTCCAGCCTTGATGTGCTGAACGCCAGAATCATTCACGAGGCACAGCGCGAATTGGCCTATTCGACATCGAGCATCAAGCAGATTGCAGCCATTCTTGGCTTTGCCGACGAAGCTTATTTTGGGCGGCTCTTTCGCAAGCAGACCGGAGACACTCCCAGTGAGTTTCGTCGTATGGCGCTACTGCGCCTGGGGCAGAACCAGGCCAACCAGCTTGCTTAAGTTGGTCCGAAGGATCTGAAAACCCTCCAGACAGTCGACGTCGCAAAGGATCGGGTTATCCGCACACAAGTTTCTGCCGTCCCGGGACCTCGGCTTCCACCTCAGATAGATCCGATATGTCAACGCTAGGCACCTGCAGCGAACCGGCCAAGCGCGAGACCACGAGCCGATGTGAGTCGCGGTCGGCGCATGGCTAGTGGATATCGAAGTCGCCTTCTTCATGGACGACAGCATTGAAGATTCGGAAGAGGACCTGAAGGACCGACAGTTCTTTCGGAACTACACCAAGCTCGAGCCCGGGGATAGGGAAAGACTCCGTGCGATCCTAGAGGCACTGAAGAAAGGCGGCTGACGATGGCATCCACCGATGAAGTAGTTGCCCCTGCGAAGGAAGCAATCCGGCAGACGCATCTCCTCGATGCAGCTTTCGGTGAGACGACGCCATTTCGAGTGGACGTGGTCGAGCCAGCGAAGGCTGTCGGCAGTCAGCTTCGCCTCAGGGCGGAGATTCCCGAAGCTCAGGCGGCAAATCTGAGGTCTTTCGAGGGCGGGCTGTTTGAAGTTTGAAATAGAAGATGGCCGGTGGGCGCTTCTGTACAACGAAAGCTTGAAGTCGCCTGGTCGTATTCGCTTCACCCACGCGCATGAGCTGGGTCACTTTCTGGTGCGCCGAGCGTTGCAGGAAGAGTTTCTTTGCTCGCAGGCGGAGGTCGCCGGCTGCGGGGGTAGCCGCAAGAAGATGGAGGCCGAGGCAGACGAGTTTGCCTTGACCTTTGATGCCTCTCAAGCAGTTCCGCGCTTGCAAGGTGCTCATCTGCGCCTAGCCTTTCATGCGGAGACGCTCGTCTACCGGGTCTCTGTTGGCATCGGCCTCTGCCTGATCTGCGGTCAGCACTTGCGCCGTTCACTTCGGATCAGCAGGCTTCTGCATGTCCGCGGCGGGGTGTCTGGGCCGGTTGTCCTTGGTCATCGAGTCTTTGCTCGTCGGGTCGCTGGGCAAAGCACCTGCGGCGGTGGTGTCCTGCTGCGGGCGCTGCTTGTTCCCAGCCGAGTTGTCGGGCTTGGAGTCCTTGTAGCCGTTCACGGAAGGGTTCTGCGGACTGGTGCCTTCGCTTCTCGTGGGAGCGTTGCCACCAGCAGCGCCGCTGCCAGCAGGCGCAGCGGCCGTTTGAGCTGTCGCGCAACTGCATCCCAGCGCCAGGATGGCTGCGACGGCCACGGATAGCGATGTGTGTGCTGTGTTCATGGTGTGTCTCCTTGAGGAAGTCCAGATCACCTTTTGGCTCCCCCTATCGGTCAACACCTGTACGCACTGGGCGCCTTGCCATGTGGGTGCCCCCTTACGGCTATACAGTGCGAGGCAAACCCGAGGTCTCCCATGCCCCGCCCGACAACAGCGCCCTTCGGCACCTGGAAATCTTCGATCACGTCCGAGCTCGTGGCGACTGCCACGGTCGAACTCGTCGATGTGCTGCTCGACGGCACCGATGTCTACTGGGTCGAAGGCCGCCCGCAAGAGGCCGGCCGCCGCGTCTTGGTTCGACGCAATACCGACGGGACGACGATCGATGTCACGCCCCGGCCTTTTTCCACGCGCACGCGGGTGCACGAGTACGGCGGTGCCGGGGTCGTGGTTGCCGGAGAGGTCAGCTACTTCAGCAACTTCAAGGACCAGCGTCTTTATCGCCTCGGCGGCAACGACAGCAGCCCTGTACCTCTGACCCCCGCCCCCACCTCAGGCCATCCAGACGCCGGACTTCGATACGCAGACGGGCAGATTGACCGCCCGAGCCATCTGTGGATCGGTGTTCGCGAGGATCATCGAAATCCGGGCAAGGAGGCCGTCAACACAATCGTGGGCGTGGACCTGCGCTCAGGCGGCGCCGGCACAGTTTGGGTCGAGGGAGATGACTTCTACGCATCGCCGCGGCTCAGTCCGGATCGCCGGCGCTTGGCCTGGCTGTCATGGAGCCACCCCCGCATGCCATGGGTCGGCACGGAGCTATGGGTGGCGGAGTTCACCGGTTCTGGTGTGGAGAACCCGACCCGGATTGCAGGCGGCCCAGCCGAATCGGTGTTCCAGCCGGAATGGTCGCCGGATGGCACGCTCTACTTCGTGTCCGACCGCTCGGGCTGGTGGAACATTTATCGAGCGGAAGCTCACGGGGCCTGCGTCAATGTCTGCCCGATGGCGGCGGAATTCGGTCGGGCCCAATGGACCTTCGGGATGTCGACATACGCCTTCCTGTCGGCGAACCAAGCCGTGTGCACGTACACCGAAGGAGGACTCGGCAAGCTTGCTCTGCTGGATCTCGCAAGCGGCAAGCTGACGGAAGTGAAGCTGCCTTTCACCGAGTTTTCTTCTGTGAGGGCCCGAGGCGAGAAGGTGGCCTTCAAGGCTGGCGGACCGACCATTCCCGGCTCGATCGTTCTGCTCGACGCGCAAAGCGGCACGGTGAGCACGATCCGGAAATCCACCACCGTCGCAGACGATCCCTCGACAAACAGGCATTTCTCCATCCCCTTGCCGATCGAGTTTCCGACAACCGGCGGACAGACGGCGTTCGGACTGTTCTACCCGCCGAAGAACGCCGACCATGTCGCGCCCGACGGCGAATTGCCGCCGCTCCTGGTCAAGTGCCACGGCGGACCCACTTCGTCGGCCTCGCGCACGCTCGACTTGCGCACGCAGTTCTGGACCAGCCGAGGGATCGCAGTCGTCGACGTCGACTACGGCGGAAGCACCGGATACGGACGCGCATTCCGCGAACGCCTGCATGGAATGTGGGGCATCGTGGATGCGGCCGACTGCGCTTCCGCCGCCCGGTACGTCATTGACAAAAAATGGGTGGATGCAACGCGAACCGTGGTCAGCGGCAGCAGTGCCGGCGGATTCACGACCCTGACCTGCCTCACCTGCGCAGATCCGACGGTTCGCAGCATGTTCAAGGCGGGTGGAAGTCACTATGGGGTCAGCGATCCGGAGGCACTCGCCCGGGACACGCACAAGTTCGAGTCGCGCTATCTGGATTGGCTGATCGCGCCGTACGCGGATCGCAAGGCCTACCTCGAGCGTTCGCCGGTGCGCAATGCCGAACGCCTGTCGGCATCCGTCGCGTTCTTTCAGGGCGCCGAGGACAAGATCGTCCCGCCCGGGCAGACCGAATTGATGGTCACGGCGCTGCGCCAGAAGGGGATCACCGCGCAGTACCTGCTCTTCGCCGGCGAGCAGCACGGCTTCCGCCAGTCTTCGAACATCCGGTGGGCATTGGACGCCGAGTTCTATTTCTTCGACACCATCGTCTTTCGCAGCCACGGCGCGGCATAGCGCGCCAGCATCAGACAGAACGCCAGCCCCGCCAGAAAGGTGCGCCCACCGGTACGCACCGGCGTCGGCCTAGCCAACGCAGGCGACATCAACGCTTCTGCCAGTCTTTCGCGCGATTGCAGGCGAATGAACACCATGCCCTGTTCGCTCGCGAGCAGGCGCAGATAGCCTTCCCGCAATGACGACAGGTGTTCGAGTCCCGGCGTGGCGCCGAGCGTGGACGCAGGCGGCGCCGACTGCTCGTCCACCAGCGCTTCGCCACGCACGCTCGCGCCGCGCCCCTGGCTGCGCGGGTCGCCCTGCGCCACTTCATCGGCGCGCCAGAAGCCCAGGGGCCGACCTTCGGGATCCGACTTCGGGATCGGCGATGGCAGCAGGTCACCGACGCCAACGATGAGCCCCGGCACCTCCCCAGGCTTGTCGTCGAAGGCCGGGCGGTAGCGCGCGTTCAGCGGCGGCGCCTCCTGCCCGTCGGTGACGAACACCAGCGACGGCTTGTCCGGCAACTGCTTCGCAACGCCGATCGCACTGTGCAGCCCCTTGGCAATCTCGCTGTTGCCGGACCACGCCATGCGCGAGTCGATCTGCGCCAAGGTCGAACGCAGCTCCCTCAGATTTGCACATACGTCGATGGGTGCGATCAGCAGCAACGCACGGTACTCGGTGAAGATCGCCCAGCCCACCTTGGAGCCGCACGGCAGTTGCAGAAGCGATTGACGCAAGGCGTGCTTGACGAAATCGAGCCGTGAGGCCGGCCGGCCGTCGATGTCCGCATCCGTGACGTTCATGCTCTGGGTGACGTCGATCACGATCACATGATCGAACAGCGGGCGCTCCATCACCACCGCCGGATCGAGCAGGCTTGCAGCCAGCGCCAGCGCCGCCAGCATGAGCAGCCAACGGTCGGTGCTGTGCCGCCACGGGGCGCGCCAACGTTGCCACGCCTTCATGGCAGGCCGGGCGAATGGCCCCGCACCGTGGTGGCGGCACGCTCGGAGTCGCGCCGGTTCTCGGGCGGTGCGGCGTCCATCTCGTCGGGATCGGGGAGCAGCCGCTGGGCACGCTCCAGGTTGTAGCGCGCGTCCCAGTGCCCAGGATCGACGCGCAACACGTCCCGGTAGATCTCCTTGGCCAACTCGATCAGCGCAATGGCCTTGCCGGGTTCGGTGCCGGCTTGCACCACCACCGCTTGGCGTATCAGCAGGTTCGCGCTGTTGTAGCGCGCCGCCCGGCCAAGCGGCGAATCGTTCTCGAGGCTGCGATACAGACGCAGGGCCGCTTCGTCGGCACCGCTGGCTGCCTGTGCATAGGCCTGCGCGAATTGCACCTGCGGCGGGATGTCCCTGGTTTCGGCCGGCAGCGGCCTCGACACGATCAATTCATTCCACTGATGCAAGCGCCAGGTACGCGCGCCGTCGATCGCCGCCGCGGCCGCGACCAGCGCGAGGAGGCCCAGCACCGCGCGTGTGCATCGCTGCCGGTTCATGCCCATCGCCGGATCTCCGCCAAATTCGCTGCGGCCAGCAGCAGGACGCAGCAGAACGCGACTCCGAGCACCAGTCCGGACAGGTCGCGCCGGGGCACGGTGTCCAAATAGGTGATTGGCAGGTTTTCGAGAAGATTCACTGCCTCGATGGCCTTCTTCAAGGCTTCGGGATCGCTGGCCTCGTAGGCGCGGTACGAGTTGCCAAGGGATTCGAAGAATCGATGCAGTGCGTACTCCGGGACCGCGTCGACGTTCTCCGGCGCTTCGCCTTTTTCAAGGACCAGGCCCGGACTGTTGGCGGAGCGAAGGTAGATCCAGTAGATCGCGACACGGTGCTTGCGCGCCAGATAGGCAATGCGCTCACGGGCTGGCGGGTCGAGCCGATCGCCACCGTCGGACACCAGCATCACGATGCGCGAGCCGGTATAGGGCCGATCGATGAAAGACGACAGCGCCGCTTGCATCGCCAGGCCGATGTTGGTTTCCGAAAGCCCGCGGCCGACGTCGCCCGCCACGATGGCAGCCTGGATGGCTTCGTTCTTCTGCGTGAAATCCAGCACCCGGATAGGCAGCGTGCTGAAGACGATCATCCCGAACCGGTCCTCCTGCCGCTTGGCGATGAACTCGGACAACAACTGCCGCGCGACCTTGCCCTTGGACTCGCGCGTCCTGATCTGAGTCATGTAGTAGTCGATCGCTGCCGGGCCGGTGCCCTTCGCCCAGGGCGGAGGCCGCGCGCCGCCGAAACCCTGATCCATGCTGCGGCTGCGATCGAGCACCAGCACGATCTCGGCGCCTTTGCCAATGCGCTCCACGTCGTACTCCGGCCAGTAGGGGCCGGCCATGCCGATGGTGAGGGCGGCGAGCGCCAGCACGCCGACGATGCGCAGCGCCCACTCCAACAGTTCGGAGCTCCGGTCCCGCGGCATGAGCGCGGCCCAGGCGTTGTCGAGCGCGCCGCTCGACCGCGCCAGCAGCGGCAGCACGGACAGGGGCAACAGCCACAGCAGCCAGGCGTGGTCGAAGCTCATGGGGAACCCCTCTCGGCGTCGCGGCAACGGCGGCAGAACTCAAGCAGCCAGCTTCGATCTGCATGCGCCGGGACTTGATTCCCCTCATGAGTCTCGCTGCCGAAGAACTCTTGACGCGACTGCCGGAAGAACCTGACAAGGTCGTCGCGCAGATGCGCGAAGTGCGGCCGCGCACGGACGAAGCGATCGACGCGCTCTTCGAAGACGACCTCCCCCATCGTCCGGTTCAAGGCCTCATGAAGATGCCTGAAAGCGTCGCGCCGTTGCGAATCGGAACTCGCCGGCGTCAGGCCATGCATCGCGCGCCATGCCAATGTGAACGGCCGATGCGCGCGCGTCCACCACGGCAAGCCGATGTACACATGGGCGAGGTAGGCCAGCAGCACCAGCGAGACAATCCCATAGACGATGAGGCGCCAACGCGCGAAGCGTGTATCGATCAGCGGCGGGGGTGTATCAGGCTGCAGCTCACCAAGGCCGCGCCGGGGCGAGACGTCCACCGGCACCAACGGCGACACGGTCACCGGCCAGGCCTCGACGTGGACCTCCTGCGCTCGCGGCTGACCCTGGAAGCGCAAGGTGAAACCCGGCATCTCCAGGGTGCGCGACTCTGGCGGCGAAAGGAACACCTGGTAGGCCAGCGTCAGTTCATGGCGCCGTCCCCCGGTCTCGACGCTGCTGCGCTGCTCCACGCTTCGCAACTCGAGCGCGTTGCCGCGCGCACCGGCTTGCGGCACGCTGGACTCATCAAGCACCAGGCCGTCGGAGGCATCGACCGTGACCGTGCGCGACACGATGTCCCCGATCTGGTAGCCGAAGGCGCGCGGCTCGCTCAAGGTGGCATTGAGCTGCCCCGGCAGCACCACGGCGCAGGCCGCCGACGCAAGCCAGCCCAGCATCGCGGCGCAAAGTCCGCGTGGGGCCAGATGCATTCGCCAGATCGACATGGATCGCGCTCACGAGTGGAAATGCCGCGTGACCGCGTCAGCATCGAAGGCACCATCGATGAACAGCGGCTTGAGCCGGTGCGATCGAAAGATCCCCAACAGCGCATCGCGGCGCTGCTGGTGGGCCGCCAGCCACTTCTCGCGCAACGCCGGACGCCACCACAGCAACTTCGTGACGCCGGATTCCGGGTCGGTCACCTGCGCCAGGCCGCGTCGCGGCGTCAGACCGAATTCGAGCGGATCCCACAGCACCACTGGCACGAGATCGTGGTGAGCCATGGAGACCATGACGGTATCGACCTCCGGCAGCGGCAGATGAAAATCCGAGACGAGAAACACCAGCGAACGCTGCCGGCCGAGATGGCGATGCGCCATCGATAGGCCATGGGCTGAACTGCCTTGAAGCTGCAGCCTGCGAAGCGTCCCCGCCAGCGTGCCCCCCATGCCGCGCGAGCGCGTGGGTGGCAGCAGCACATCCTCGCGCACCGCATCGTCGCAACCGACGAAGCCGAAGCTGTCACCTGTGCGCCAAGCCGACCAGGCCAGACTGTCGACGAAGTCCGCCAGCACATCGAGCTTGCGGTGCGTGCCGACAAACCCCATGGACGCCGAGAGGTCCGCCACCATCACGACAGGTATCGCCTTGCGCTGACTGAAGACCCGGACGATCCAGTTGCCGAACGGGTCGCGCAGACTCGCGTGCAGATCGAGCCGACGCGGATCCGGTGCGTCGAGCAGCGCCGCATGCCCACGAAACTCGAAGCCGCTCTCACCACGCGAACTCCGGTGATGCCCCGGAAAGTGTCCCAACACCGGCACCCCGACCCGGTAATGAAGTTCCTGCACCTTCGACCGCTCCATCATCAAGCCCCCTTTCACGCCCAAGCCCAGGAATACCGTGGAACCGGCTTCGCCGGGCCACCGGTATTGCCCCCGGTAGGGGGTTGGCGAAGCGACACGAAGTGCGCGAAGACTGGGGGCGAGTTCATCTACGGTGCAGCCACGCTTGAGAGGATGCCGCTGATCAGGCGCCCGGAGATCTCCTGGCGCCGCATTTCATACACCGGCTGAAAGCACAGCCGATGCGCGACGGCCTCAAGGAAGACCGCCTGCACGTCCTCGGGCGTGACGTAGTCGCGCCCGTCGAGCCAGGCCGCAACGCGGGCGGCGCGCAGCAGCAGGCTCATGCCGCGTGGACTGGCGCCCGCGAGCATCAACCGCGCGGCGTCCAGGTCCGGCACGCGCACGCCGTAGTCGGCGGGCGCCGCCGTCGCACGCCACAGATCAAGCGCATAGATTTGCAATGTCTCCGAGGCTTGCACGCAGCGCTGGATCAACTCCGAGACCTGATTCAGCTCCTGGTAGGCAACCAGCCCGCTGGCCAGCCCGCCAACCAGGCGGTCCGTGTCGTGAAAGCGCGGATCGCTCATCAACTGACGTCGTTCGGCATCGGAAGCGGGTGCATCGACGGTCACTTCCAGCATGAAGCGGTCCCGCGCAGCGGCCGAGATCTCGAAGGTCTCTTCGCGCTCGACCCGGTTGCGGTCGGCAAAGACCAGGAGGTGCGGAAAGCGGAATTCGCGATTGAACGCCGCCACGCTGCGCTCGGCCATCACGCGCAGCAGCAGCGAATGCACCTGCGGCCGCGCCCGGTTGATCTCGTTGAAGAAGAAGATCGCGAGGCTCTCGCCATGCGTGATCAATGGCCCGTGCTCGACAGCGGGCCTGCCCTCGGCGCTGATGTAGGTGTAGTAGATCAGGTCGTTGGGCATCAGGTCGATGGTCCCTTCGATCCGCGCGAAATTGCCGCCCAGTACCTGCGCGAAGGCCCGCAGGAGCGTTGTCTTGCCGACACCGACGTCGCCCTGCAGCAGCACGTGGCCGCGCGCGAAGATGGCCGTGTTGATGAGGCGGATCGCCCGCGCCTGGCCGATCACCGCCTTGGCGACCTCGGCTTCGAGCATCAGCGCCCGCTGGCGCCAGTCGCTCATCACCCCATCGTCTCGGTCCATTCGAGGTCCTCCACGGTTGTACTCAGCCACCCGGGCCGCGCGGGGCCTTCATGCGCTCGGCGATCGCACGTTCCTTGGCGTACTCTTCGCGACAGGACTGCGCGTAGTCGTCCGGGCCGAGGTAGGCGATCTCCTGGTCGTACTTTGCCAGGTCCTCGGCAAAGCGTGGGTCGAAAAGCGCCTTCTTGAAGCCGTCATGCAGGATGGCCAGCACGTCCGGCTGCAACCCGCGGGGGCCGGCCAATCCGTAGGGCGACATCGCCACGATATCGAAGCCCAGTTCGCGCAGGGTCGGCACCTGCGGCCAGCGTGGCGAGCGCTTCGGCCCCATGGTTGCGAGTAATCGCAGATGGCCCGCATCGACCTCCGGTGCGAAGCCCGAGGAATTGACGCCCGCCATCACCTGGCCCGATGCCACTGCCAGGGTCAGCTCGGCCGTCCCCTTGTAGGGCACATGGATGTAGCTCAGACCACGATCGGTGAAGAGCGCTTCAAGCACGAGGTGCGGCGTGGTGCCGATGCCGTTGGTGGCGATGCTCAACTCGCCCGGCCGCGCGCGGGCGAAGTCGAACAACTGTTGCAGCGACCGCATCGGGCTGGAAGCGCGCACCAGCACGCCGAAAGTGACGCCCGAAATCTGGATGATCGGCGTGACGTCACGCACGGGGTCCCAGATGACCTGTTGCATGAAGGGCATGCGAAAGACCGGTTGCGGCATCTGCGCGATGGTGTAGCCGTTGGGCTCGGCCTGCAGCAGGATTGGCATCGCCATCGTGCCGCCGGCCCCGGCGCGGTTGGCGACCACCACCGGCTGGCCGAGCGACTGCGCAGCAAGTTCGGCCAGGAGCCGCAGCGACAGATCGGTCGCGCCACCCGCGGCCCACGGGACCCACATCGTGATCGGCCGGGACGGAAAGGCGTCAGCGGCCAACGCACGCGCCATGGGCTGCGCAGCCAACGCGAGCGCGCCCGCACTGCGCAGCCAGCGGCGGCGGCCGGTATTCATTCAGCAACCTCCGTGCTTCGCACTGCGGTGCGAGCTTGCTTGGAGCGGTCCGGCGCGGCGCTCATGTGGGGCCTCCGCCGCGCTTGGTCAATCCGCCGAAACCGCGCTGCGGGTCGTAGCCCCAGCAGGCGAACACGAGAAACACCGCCAGGCAACCCAGCACGATCCAGGGTGCCTCGCCGGGGTCCTTGCCATACAACGCGAACCGGATCCATTCGACGGCATGCGTGAACGGGTTGAAGCGAGCGAGCTGATAGACCCATTCAGCGCCCGACTCCTGCAGCTTCCACAGCGGATAGAGCGCAGTCGAAATGAAGTACATCGGGAAGATCACGAAATTCATCGTGCCGGCGAAGTTCTCGAGTTGCTTGATGTGCACCGACAGCAGCAGGCCGAGCGCACCCAGCATCAGTGCCCCGCAGACCAGCGCCAGCAAGGCATGCAGCCCGCCCAGCGAGAAGAGTGGCAGATCGGTGCCGATCAGGGTCGCGACGACGATGAAGACCAAGGCCTGCAAGACCGACAGCAGCGCCGTTGCGCAGAGCTTGCAGAACAGCAGCCATGCTCGCGGCAACGGCGCCGTGAGCAGCAGCCGCATCAGGCCCATCTCGCGGTCGTAGACCATCGCGAGAGACGACTGCATCCCGTTGAACAACAGCACCATGCCCACCAGTCCCGGCGCAATGTAGACGTCGTAGGGGATATAGGTGTCGTACGGCTCGACGATCGCGACGCCGAACACGTTGCGAAAACCCGCTGCGAACACCGCCAGCCACAGCAGCGGCCGGACCAGCGCCGAGACCAACCGGCCGGTCTGCTGCGAGAACTTGAGCAGTTCGCGCATGACGATCGCCTGCATGGCCTGCAGCGCATGGGCGATGCCGCGGTGCGGCGCACGCGCTGCCTCGGCGCCTTCGACCGGAATCATTGCGTCGTCTTGCATCGCTTCTCCGGGGCGTCCGCGCCCAGTGTGTCCAGCACGTTGGTCGGATGCAGCATGCCATCCACCGGCGCCTGCGAAATCACGCCCTGTCCGTCGGTGAGCAGCACGGTCTGGCGCAACTGCCCATCCCACGGACGGAAGGTCAGGTTCGTGCCCTTGGAGCCATCGAGGGGCGTCTTGGCGAGCGCCTGCGCCCAGGCGCTGGCAGGTCCGTTCGGAGCAGCGATGGCGGCTGCGACGAGCGCCTTGCCCGCCATCCAGGCCGACCAGTCAACGTCGGTCATGGGCCGGCCAACCGCCTTCGCGAACCGGCGCGACACCTGCGGCGCACCGTAGCGCTCGAACTGCGCATGCCAAGCCAGCGCCACCAGCCCTGCATCGCCCACCACCGGGCGCGGCAACACGATCCGGTAGGGCAGGCCGCGCGCGAATTCACCGTCGCTGTCGACCACCCAGACGGCGTCATAGGTGCTGCCCGCTGTCAGCAGGAGCGGATTGGCCAGGTCGCGCTCGCGCGGGTCACCGGAGAGCTTGAAAGGCTTGGTCGCGACCACCTGCAAGCCATAGCGCTTGATCGAAGCCTGCGCCGCGGCGGCCCGCAACTGGTCCTGCTCGCTCGGGCCCACGAGCAGGAGCAACTTGCTCCATTTGCGCGACACGAGCGTTTGCGCCAGGGCGTCGGCACGCATGCGCTCGCTCGGGAGAATATGGAACAGGCGCGCACGGCAGTCCTGCTCGCGCAAACGATCGGCGGCGTCGCCGACGTTGATCACCGGCAACTTCACCGCGTCAACCACGGCCAGCGTCCAATCCGCAGGAAGATCCGTCACGATCACCGCAGCGCCTGATTTTTCGGCCGCCTGCGCGACGGTGCGTGCCGCCTCCAGCGAGGCTGCGGGCTGCTTCGCCAGCGCGACCGCCGCATCGACCGCCTCGATCTCGAACTGACCTTCGTCCAACGCAACCTCCAGGCCGTCACTCGCAGGACCGTCGGGGTGGCCCAGAAAATGTCGTTCGACGCGCGACCGTTCGAGCCGCGCGTCCGGACTCGGCGAGATCAACGTTGCCTTCAGCGGGGTGATGGCACCTTTCGCCTGTCCCATGGACGCCGGCGCCGCCAGCAGCAGCGACACGCCGACGGAGCAGGCGATCCACTTCATTCGACCACCACCAGCCCGTACGGCACGCGGCCGACGGGGATGCTCTTGATCGGCCTGGCTGCTGCGACATCGACCACGGTGACGTCGTCGCTCAGGCCGTTGACCACATACAGCCGGGCTTCGGCCTTGTCGAGCGTGACATTCCACGCGCGCTTGCCGACCAGCACGAGATTCGTGACCTTGCGCTGCGGCACATCGACGAACGCGACGTGGTTGGCGCGCCCCAGTGCCACATAAGCGCGCTTGCCGTCGTGCGCAATCTGGATGCCCACCGGCGTGATGTCCTCGCTGCGCGCACCCTTGATTTCGAACTTGAGGCCGCCCACCACATTGCGGGTGGCCGTGTCGATGATGCTGACGCTGGCATCGAGCTCGTTGGTGACCCACAGTTCCTTGCCGTCGGGGGTGAAGGCCATGCGGCGCGGCCGCTTGCCAACTTTCACATTCTTGACGATGGTGCCGCTGGCGACATCGATCACGTGCACGAGGCTGGCGACCTCGGAGGTCACGTACAGCGTCTTGCCGTCGGCGCTGATCTTCACGCCTTCGGGTTCCTTGCCGACCTTGATCGACTTGAGCACCTTGCCGTTGGCCGCATCGATGAAGCTGACCGCGCCTTCGTCCTCGTTGGACACATAAAGGGTCTTGCCGTCCGGCGACACATCGAAGGCCTCGGGGTCGTCGCTCAGCGGAATGCGGCGCACCGACTTTCCCGTCGCGGGGTCGATCACATCGGCGGCGTTCGAATCGCTGCAGGCCAGCATGATGAGGTGATCCGCCGTGAGCTGGATGTGTCGCCCACGCTTGCAGGTAGGGATGGTGCCCTTGACGCTGAGGGTCGTCAGATCGATCAGCGTGAGTGCCTGGTCCTTTTCGCTCGACACATAGGCGGTGCCTTGCGCCAGTGCCGCCGTGCAGAGGCACACGCACCACAGGGCCGCAACCGAACACGCTGCGCGCTTCAGGACGTGGGCAACTGCATTCATGTCGGTGTTTCTCCTGATCTGGTTCAGCGTCGCATTCAACCTGTCAACTCGTGCGGGCGATGAAGCCCGCTTCCAGCGACGGCTCTCCAAGCGCCTGGGTCACCTCGGACGGCGTGCCATCGGCCAGCAGTTCCCCTTTGTGCAGCACCAATACGCGATCGGCGCCTTCGGCCTCCTCCACCCTGTGCGTTGCCCACAGGACGCAGACTCCGCGCTCCTGCACGTTCGCATGGAGCGCGCGCATCAGGTCCTGGCGTGACTTCGGGTCCAGGCCCACGGTGGCTTCGTCCATCAGCAGCACGGAGGGTCGATGCAGCAATGCACGCACGAGTTCCACCTTGCGCCGGTTGCCGCCGGACAGTTCACGCACCTTGCGATCGAGGTCGGCGTCGATGCCGAGCTGCGCGCAGCCCACCTCGATGCGTGACGCTGCGAGCCGCCGCGGCAGGCCGTGCAGGTCAGCCTGGAACAGCAGGTTCCGGCGAATGCTGAGATCCAGATCGAGCGATATCTGCTGAAACACCACGCCGATGTGGCGCAACGCCGCGGTCGCGGACCGGCGCAGCGAATGACCAGCGACTTCGACCTCGCCTTCGTCCGCCGCGAAAAGCCCGGTGAGCACTTGGAACAGCGTCGACTTTCCAGCGCCGTTGGGCCCCAGCAGGGCCACGAACTGACCTGACCCGATCGCGAGCGAAAGACTCTTCAACGCCGCCCGAGTGCCGTAGCGCTTGGTCAGGCCCGTGGTCCGCAACATGGTCGTCGATGGGAGCGTGTATGGCATGAATAACTTCGAGCATGCAATACACGCGCCCATCGGCGCAAGCGGGTCGCGCCCCTGCATGGCACAGGGTTCGGGATGCTTCGCCTGACGGTGAAACACTCTGTGTCGAAAGTGGTTGCCACAGTTTCGACGCAGCGGCCCCTCCTGGTTCCCCCCGCTGATACTTCGGTTTCTCGCCACTACCACTGCGTCGTTCCGCAAACAGCCTCGGCAAGGTTGCAACGGGCCTGTCGGATGCATGCACGAATAGGGTTTGCCCCTAAGGAATGGCCCCTCCAGAGCGGCCCGCGGCAAGCGCGGAGGCACTCGGCTGGACGCGCTCATCAGGCTCGTTCGAGCGGGC
The DNA here is from genome assembly GCF_056399425.1 of Variovorax sp. 01N429. NCBI lineage: Bacteria > Pseudomonadati > Pseudomonadota > Betaproteobacteria > Burkholderiales > Comamonadaceae > Variovorax > Variovorax sp. 01N429. The sequence continues at coordinate 54,022 of NZ_JBFTRG010000019.1, forward strand.
GCGCATCTTGCATTTAGCGCCGTCGCCGACTTCATTGCGTCGTGCGGCAGTCGCCCTGTCGGAGGTTCCGTTCGGGCGACTCTGGTGGCTCAGAACAAGGAGACTTCGATGCGAATTTCCGGGCATTTCCACGGGCGCCTTTGGCGTTGTTTGGCGCCGGCGCTCCTCGCGTTGCCAGCCTTGGCATTGGCGAACGCCGATGTCGAGAAAAACATCGCCAACTCGAAGAACTGGGCGATGCAGGCTGGGGACATGTACAACCAGCGCTACAGCAAGCTCAAGCAGATCAACGCCGGCAATGTCGGCAAGATGCAGGTCGCGTGGACCTTCTCCACCGGCGTGCTGCGCGGGCATGAAGGTTCGCCGCTGGTCATCGACAACATGATGTTCCTGCACTCGCCGTTCCCGAACAAGGTCTTCGCGATCGATCTCGATTCGCAGAAGATCGTATGGAAGTACGAGCCCAAGCAGGACCCGGCGGTGATCCCGCAGATGTGCTGCGACACGGTGAACCGCGGGCTGGCGTATGCCGAGGGCAAGGTCTTCCTTCAGCAGGCCGACAGCAATCTCGTCGCGCTCGACGCCAAGACCGGCAAGGTCGTCTGGACCGTGAAGAACGGCGACCCGAAGCTGGGCGCCGTCAACACCAACGCGCCTCACGTCTTCAAGGACAAGGTCATCACGGGCATCAGCGGCGGCGAGTGGGGGGTACGGGGCTTCCTGGCGGCCTACGACATCAACAGCGGCAAGCAAGTCTGGAAGGCCTACAGCACCGGGCCCGATGCCGAAATGCTCATGGACCCCGACAAGACCATGACCTGGACCGACGGCAAGATGGCACCCGTCGGCAAGGACTCGTCGCTGAAGACCTGGCAAGGCGATCAGTGGAAGCTCGGCGGCGGGACCACGTGGGGTTGGTACAGCTACGACAAGGCCCTCAATACGGTGTACTACGGCACCGGCAATCCGTCGACCTGGAACCCCTCGCAACGCCCCGGCGACAACAAGTGGTCCATGACCATCTTCGCGCGTGACGTCGACACCGGCATGGCCAAGTGGGCCTACCAGATGACGCCTTTCGACGAGTGGGACTTCGACGGCATCAACGAAATGATCCTGGCCGACATCGACGTCAAGGGCAAGCCCACCAAGGCGCTCGTGCACTTCGACCGCAACGGCTTCGGCTACACGCTGGACCGCGTGACCGGCGCATTGCTGGTGGCCGAAAAGTACGACCCGCAAGTGAACTGGGCCACGAAGGTCGACATGAAGACAGGCCGCCCGCAAGTGGTGTCCAAGTACTCCACCGCGCAGAACGGACCGGACGTCAACAGCAAGGGCATCTGCCCGGCAGCGCTTGGCTCCAAGGACCAGCAGCCGGCCGCCTTCGACCCGGAGACCAAGCTCTTCTACGTGCCGACGAACCACGTGTGCATGGACTATGAGCCGTTCAAGGTCGAGTACACAGCAGGCCAACCGTACGTCGGTGCCACGCTCTCCATGTATCCGGCTCCGAACAGCCACGGTGGCATGGGCAACTACATCACCTGGAACGCCAGCACCGGCAAGATCGTGCAGAGCCATCCGGAGAAGTTCTCGGTCTGGAGCGGTCCGCTCAACACGGCTGGCGGCATCTCCTGCTACGGCACGCTCGAGGGCTACCTCAAGTGCGTGGACAAGAAGAACATCAACAAGGAACTGTTCAAGTTCAAGACCCCCTCCGGCATCATCGGCAACGTGTTCACGTACGAGCACAAGGGCAAGCAGTTCATTGGCGTGTTCTCCGGCATCGGTGGCTGGGCCGGCATCGGCATGGCCGCAGGCCTCGAGAAAGACCAGGATGGCCTGGGCGCCGTAGGTGGCTACAGGGAGCTCAACCAGTACACCGAACTCGGAGGCTCCCTGACCGTGTTCGCCCTGCCCGGCGGCAACCCCGGCGGCAACTGAACGTGAGAGGGGCCCGTAGGGCCAGATCCGGAGATGGCAGCCGACCGGTTGCCATCTCTTCATTCAGACGAAAACAAGGATCTCGCAACATGAGTTCAAGGAAGGCTTTGCTTATCGCCGGCGCACTGCTGATCTTGGCGGGCGCTGCTCATTCCGACGACAAGCCGCCCCTGTACAAGGTGGTCGATGGTTACAAGGTGGACAGCGAGACGATGAAGGGCTTCCGCGCCTGGCGAGCGGCCGCTTGCGACCGTTGCCACGGCGCGAACCAGGAAGGACTGGTCGGGCCGTCGCTGGTGATCAGCCTGAAGACTCTGTCGAAGGAGGACTTCATCAAGACCGTGACCAACGGCCGGCTGGAAAAAGGGATGCAGAGCTTCGGCAACAGTCCGATGGTCATGGACAACATCAACCAGCTCTACGCCTATCTCAAAGGCAGGTCCGACGGCGCAATCACGCGCGCGAAGGTCGAAGAGATCAAATGACCCACGCAGGCTCTCATCAACGCATGCTCGCGGCCATCGCCATCGCCATCGGGCTGGCAGCGCTGACGGCCGGCGCTGCCGCGCAGGATCCGCCGGCGGCACGCACCGCATTGCGCGTCTGCCAGGACCCGAACAACCTGCCCTTTTCAAACGTCAAGGGCGAGGGCATCGAGAACAAGATCGCCGAAGTGTTCGGAAAGTCGCTAGGTCTCCCGGTGGTCTATTACTCGTTTCCGCAGCGCCTGGCCTTCATCCGGAACACATTGAAGTTCAAGCTTCCAGGCCAGGAATATCCTTGCGACATCGTGATCGGCGTGCCCGCGGAATATGACCAGGTGTCCGCCACCAAGCCCTACTACCGATCGACGTACGCGCTGGTTTTTCCGAAGGGCAAGGGCCTGGACCAGGTGGCATCGGGCGAGGACTTCCTGAAGGTCGATCCGGCGAAGCTGAGCAAGATGCGCATCGGCATCTACGACCGTTCGCCCGCATCGGCCTGGCTCGCCAAACACAAGCTCGTCGACCAGGGCGTTCCCTACCCCGTGATGAACGCGGACCCGGATCAATACCCCGGCGAAATCATCGAAAAGGACCTCGCGGCGGGCAAGATCGACGTCGCGATTGTCTGGGGGCCGATTGCCGGCTACTACGCCCAGCGCGTGAAGACGCCCGAGCTCGCGGTGGTCCCGCTGAAGTCCGAGCCCGGTGTGCAGTTCGACTATCAGATCGCCATGGGCGTGCGCTACGGAGAGCGCGAATGGAAACAGCAGGTCGAAGGCCTGATCGAATCCAACCGATCGCAGATCCAGGCAATCCTGAAGGACTACGGCGTACCGGTCGTCGACGCCTCTTACTCTTACGTTCCTCCGAAGCAATAGCGCTTCCCTCTCCCGATGAACGCAAACCCCGTGCTGAGACTGGCGCTCGCATTGATCCTGGGGATGCCGTGGCTGGCCTTCGCGGCGACCGATTACTCGGTCGCCGAGCAGGCGATTTTCATGGACGACCATCTCGGCAAGCTGCGGCCGCCGCTCACCCTGCACTACGTCTTCCGCAAGACCGGAACGCTGGAAGAGCCCTTCGACGACAAGGTCAACCTTCTGCTGATTGCGGAGCCCGACGGCAAGTGCTGCGCCGTTCGCGCGGAGTTCTTCAGCGGCGCCCGCGCTGTGCAACAGCCAGAGGTGGAAAGCGCCCGAGGCAACCCGGCGATCCTGTACTTCCTCGAACGCGATATTCGCGAGATGCAACGCCTGACCAAGGGCCAGCCGAGCTACTTTCGCAAGCGCATCCGCATGGCGGTGTACCAGGGCGCCACGGTGCGCAACGTCAACCTGCCCTATCGCGGGCAGCCAGTGGCGGTGCGAGAGATCAGCGTCTCTCCCTACCTCGACGATCCGAACCGTCCGCGCTTCGAGAAACTGGCCAACAAGTCCTACGTCTTCCTGCTGTCGGACGCCGTGCCGGGCGGCCTCTACGGCATTCGCACAAGGGTTGACGCGCAATCCGCCGAAGCAGCACCATTGATGGTCGAGGAGATGCTTCTCGAAGGCGCCGGGCGCCAACCCTGACGGAACTCCCATGAAACGATCAATCACGACAATCGCCCTGCTGGGCTGGTGCACCTTGTCGATGGCCGCGGCCCCCACTCCAGTCAACGACTTTCCGACGCTGGACCGGGTGCAATACGTGCAGGAGTGCATGCGTGCGCACCCCGGGCCGACTTACGAGATGACGTCCAAGTGCTCATGCGCGCTCGACGCCATCGCGAGCAGCGTGAAGTACAAGGACTACGTGACGATGAGCACGATCACCAAGGCCATGTCCATCGGCGGCGAACGTGGCGGCGCGATTCGCGACGTACCGTCGTACGAGCCCGAGATCAAGCGTTTGCGCGAGCTCCAGGCCAAGGCCGAGAAAGGCTGCTTCATCACCGCCGGCCCGAAGTAGTTGCATCATGCCGGGCATCCCGCGTTCGATGCCGCTCCTGCTTGCCGGGATGGTGCTGGGCGCTTGCTGCGCAGCCGCGCCGGCGCCGGACTCCGGGGCCGTGCTGGCAATCACCGAAGTGAAGCCTGGCGTGTTCGTGCATGCCGGCATGCTGGACGACTGGGGGCCGGGCAACGGCGGCGACGTGGCCAACCTCGGCTTCATCGTCGGCCGGCGTTGCGTCGCAGTGATCGACACCGGGGGCACGCCGGCGGTCGGCCGGGCGCTGCTCGCCTCGATCGAACGCACCACACCGCTGCCCATATGCTGGGTGATCAACACGCATGCCCACCCCGACCATGTGCTCGGCAATGCGGCTTTCGTCAACGCGGGCTCGACGGCTCCGCACTTCGTGGCCCATGCGCGCTTCACCCCCGCGCTGGCTGCGCGCGAGACCTACTACCTGAACGCGCTGGAACGCGACTTTGGCCTCCACCTGACCCACGCCTCGATCGTCTACCCGGACACGGCGGTGGAAACATCGCTCGACCTGGATCTTGGCGATCGCGTCGTCACGCTGCGTGCCTGGCCCACGGCGCACACCGACAACGACCTCACGGTCTACGACCAGCGCACACGCACGCTCTTCACCTCCGACTTGCTGTTCGTGCAGCACCTGCCCGTGATCGACGGCAGCCTTCGCGGCTGGCTGGCGGTCATGGCGGATCTCGCGCGCATACCGGCCGACACCGTCGTGCCCGGCCATGGGAGCGTCAGCACCGACGAGTCGGCCGTGCTGGCCACGCAGGCGAGCTATCTGGAGGCCCTCGCGCGCGACACGCGCTCTGCCATCCACGACCATCGGACGATTCAGCAGGCGGTCGACAGCATCAAGGTTCCCGCCGGCTCGCACTGGCTGCTTGGCGAACGCTTTCATCGTCGAAACGTCACTGCCGCCTATGCGGAACTGGAATGGGAAGATATTCCACCCACCACCGCCGAGCCGCCGCCTCGATCGCCTTCCAGCCCGCAGAAGTCGAGACCATGAAAAGCTGGGTCGTCCGATGCTTCCTGATGCGCGCGGCAGCGAGCTTCGCGCTGCTCGCTGTCGGCCTGTTCTGCACCGGAGCCTGGGCGGAGATCGAGGCAGCCGACAACCCAGAGGCCAATCCCGTGTGGCAGAAGGTGCGCGCCAGCCTGTTCCAGTCCCGGCCGATCGCCGCTGCCAGCGACGATGTGATCTCGCTGGTCGTGCCCGCGCGGGCCGAAGATGCCGCCATCGTCCCGGTTGCTATCCACACCCGGCTGCTGCAGACGCCCACGCGCTACATCGACAAGGTCTATCTGATCATCGACAACAACCCTTCGCCCATCTCGGCGATCTTCCAGTTCACGCCGCAAAGCGGGCGGGCGGATATCGAGACGCGCGTGCGCGTCGACGAGTACACCCACGTGCGCGCGATTGCCGAAACCAACGACGGCCGGCTGCACATGGCGACGGCCTTCGTCAAGGCCTCGGGCGGCTGTTCGGCGCCGCCCGGCAAGGACGCGCAGGCGGCGCTCGCGACCCTCGGCCGCATGAGACTGAGCGTCGAGGGCCATGCAGAGGACAACCAGCCGCAGCTCGCGCAACTCATGATCAGCCATCCCAACAACTCAGGCCTGGCGCTGGATCAAGTCTCCCGCCTCTACACGCCGGCGTACTTCGTGCGGCAGGTCAACGTCAGCTACGCGGGGGTGCTGGTGATGTCGGCAGATGTCGACTTCTCGATCAGCGAGAACCCGAACTTCCGCTTCTATTTCTTGCCGCGCGGGGATGGCGAGCTCAAGGCCGAGGTGATCGACTCGCACGACTTGCGATTCCAGAGCACGCTGAAGTACCGGCGTGCGCAATGACCGGAAGGTGCATGCGCATGTGGCTGGCCACATGGATCACCGCAGCAGCCGCCACGACGCTGCTCGCTGCCTGTGCGGCGTCCGGGGCGGCACGGGCGCCCGCCGTCGCAGAGCCAGTGGCGCTCGCTGCCGGCGTCTACATGGTGCAGGGTGCGCCCGGCGGGGTCGACACCCGCAACCTGGGCCGTGTCGGCAATGCGGGCTTCATCGTCGGCAGCAACGGCGTGCTGGCCATCGACACCGGCACTTCCTATCGTCAAGGCGAGCAGCTGCTGGCGGCCATTCGCAGCGTGACCGACAAGCCTGTGCGGCTGGTCTTGATCACCCACGCGCAGAAAGACTTCCTCTTCGGCGCAGCCGCCTATCGCGAGCACGGAATCCCGATCCTCATGCATCGCCAAGCCGCGGCGCTGATGGCGTCGCGCTGCGAACGCTGCCTCAAGATGCTCAAGGAAACGCTCGGCGAGGAGGAGATGCGCGGCACCGTGATGTTCACGCCGGACCAGGAATTCGAGGCCACGCAGAGCATCGATGTGATCGACCGGCCCCTCCGGTTGATGTACTTCGGGCACTCCAGCGGCCCGGGCGACGTCACAGTGCTCGATGCGGCTTCCGGCGTGCTGTTCGCCGGCGGCCTGCTCGACCATGGGCGCATCCCCGACCTACAGGACGGCGATCTCGAAGGCTGGTCGAACGCGCTGCAGGCCCTGAGAGCGCTGCAGGCCAAGGTCCTCGTGCCCGGCCACGGGCCTCCGGCATCCATCGGGGACATCGACGCACAGCTTCGCTACTTTGCTCAACTGCAGGTGCGCGTGCAGGAATTGCTGCGCGCCGGCACCGCCCTCAGTGAGGTTCCCGATGCGGCGGCACTACCGGAATTCGCGCGCTGGGACCAGTACGAGAGCCTTCACCGGCGCAATGCGTCGATCCTGTTCGTGCGTCTGCAACGCGCGCAATTGGAACAATGAGGAGCGAGACCCGCCTCAACAGCAGCCCACCATGCTGCGTCGCCACTGTCCGAGATAGGCGCCGCCTGGCGTCGGCATTCGTTGCAGGTCGGCGAACAGTCCGCTTCGGCGTTCGCCGCCGGCGGTGAGCAACGTCCGGTAGCTCTTCAGATCGTCGTCAGTCAGCGCCGTCGGCACGGCGAGTCCGCTTTTGTCGGCCGCAAGAGGCTGCGCGCCCAACGCGATCGTGCTTCCCAGCCCCGCGTAGAGACAACGTTCACCGAAGGCCTTCTGTAGCGCAGTGAATGTCGGTTCGCCGGTGCAATGGCCTGGTGCCACATAGGCGACCTTGAACGTGTCCCGCAGCGTCGTGATGGTGGTCTCGATCTCCGGATCCTTGGCGACCACGAGATGGAGACCACCGACGACGAACTGGATCTTCGGCTGGATCGCCACAGCCGCCTTGACGATCCTGTCGATGCCCGTGTGCGAGCAGCCTACCAGGATCACCATGCCGTCGGGTGCCTCCACCGCCAACGAGAGTTCGCGCAACTCGAGCGTGCCGGGCTTGTCGGACACCAGTGAAATCAGGTGGATTCCCGGCGCGATCACCGTGGGCTTGTCGACCAGTTCGATATTTGCTTTCGGCCAAGCACTTCCGAAGCGCATCACGTCAGGCGGCCTGCCGCCGTAATAGCGCTGCTCGGCCGGCAAGGACTCGTCCTTGCGAAAGAACGTGCTCGGGAGGTCGGCACCATAGACGCCGAAGCCTTCCTTGGGCGCGTAGATCCTGACCTTCGGATTGACGCTGAGCAGGTAGCCCATGCCTCCCATGTGGTCGCCGTGCCGATGCGACATCACGACAAAGTCGAGCCTCGCGAGATCCACGCCCATCACCGCCGCGTTCTTCGCCAACACGTCGGCGTTGTTGCCGGTGTCGAACAAGATGCGCCGCCCGTCGACCTCCACGAACGCGGCATAGCCCCAGTCCTTCTGCAGCGCCGGATCTCTACTGAAAGCGTCGTAGAGCACCGTGATTTGCGCTTTCGTGGAGCGGCTGGTGTCGGGCGGTGTCGGGCTTGCGCAAGAAGCAAGCAGCAAATTTTGCGCTGCAAGCGTGGTGGTGATGAAGTCTCGACGCTTCATGACGACCTCCTGTTTTGGCGGGCGAACTCAATTGGCACCTCAGCGCCAGGACGCGGCGCTCATTTGGCGCCAAGCCGCTTCTCAAATCAAGAGATGGCACTGAGCCGGCGCGAGTTGGCCGGTTCTCGAAACACCAATGGGTGCTCCACGGCCTGCGCCGAGGTCAAGGTACCGGCGCGTTCGACGGCTTCCAGCACCCGATGGTGGTGCGGACTCTTCACGCAAGCGGGATCGGCAACGGCCGGATCGTTGGCCAGCATGTAGGCCTGGCAGCGGCATCCACCCAGGTCCTGCTCGCGGAATTCGCAGCTCACGCACGGCTCCTTCATCCAGCCGGTGCCGCGATAGCGGTTGAAGCCCTCGGAGTTGAACCATATTTCGCGCAGGTTGTGCTCGCGCACGTTGGGAAAGCTCAGGCCCGGCAGCATCTTCGCGGTGTGGCACGGCAGCGCTGTGCCGTCCGGCGTGACGTTGAGGAAGGTGCTGCCCCAGCCATTGACACAGCGCTTGGGCGTGCCTTCGTGGTAGTCCGGCGCGACGAAGAAGATGCGCATGCGCTCGCCCATCCGCGCCCGCCACGCGTCGGTCGTGCGCTCGGCCTGCTTCAACTGCTCATGCGTCGGCAACAACTGGTCGCGGTTGAGGAACGCCCATGAGTAGTACTGGGTATTCGCGAGTTCCAGATACTCGGCACCGAGCTCGGCCGCCATGGCGATGATGCGATCGACGTGGTCGATGTTCATGCGATGGATCACCACGTTCATCACCATCGGCCAACCCTGGTCCTTGATGATTTTCGCGACCCGGCTCTTCAGCTCGAAGGTCTTCGTGTGCGAGAGAAAGTCGTTCATCTCCTTCGTGGAATCCTGGAAGGACAACTGAACATGATCGAGTCCGGCTGCCTTCAGCGCCGCGGCGCGCGCCGCGGTCAGGCCAACGCCGGAGGTCAGCAGATTGGTGTAGTAGCCCAGCCGATGGGCTTCGGCCGTGATGATCTCGAGGTCGTCGCGCACGAGCGGCTCGCCGCCCGACAGGCCGAGTTGCACCGCGCCCAGTTCGCGCCCCTGTCGCAACACCCGCAGCCAGTCGTCCGTGGTGAGCTCTTCCTCCTGGCGCGCGAAGTCGATCGGGTTGTAGCAAAAGACGCAATGCAGCGGGCATCGGTAGGTCAGTTCCGCCAGCAACCACAGCGGAGGCCCGGGCGTTGCCGCCGGTGGTGCGTGTTGCATCAGTCCCATGCGAGCCACCGTTGCTTGCCGGCGAGTTCGATGAAGGCCAGCACATCGTCACTCAGATCGCCGGTCGAGAAAGCCTGCTCCAGCTCGCCGACGATGGCCGCCACGCTGCGCTCGCCGTCGCAGCGTTTCATGATCTCGCCACCGCTCTGATTGAGCTTCACCATGCCCTCGGGGTAGAGCAGCACATGCGCGTTCTGCGCCGGCTCCCACTGCAGGCGGAAGCCCGTACCGACGCGAGGCCGGGAGGAAGTGCTCGGCGGCGTCATGAAGCCACTCCGTATTTCTGCGCCATCGCATCGTTCATGGCCCACAGGATGTCGAGCTTGAGCTGCAGCACCTCCAGCGCCCGTTCCTGCAACGGCCGGGTCGTGAAATGGGCAAGCGTGATCGCCAGTCCCTGTTCCACGTCGCGCCGCGCCTGGCTCACCCGATCACGAAAGTACGCCATCCCCTCCGGATCGATCCAGGGATAGTGTTCGGGCCAGTTCGCCAGCCGTTGCTTGTGGATCTCGGGGGCAAAGAGTTCGGTGAGCGACGAGCAGACAGCCTCCTGCCAGGGCGCGCGCCGCGCGAAGTTCACGTAGGCATCGACCGCGAAGCGCATTGCCGGGGCCACGTGGCGCAGGTCGAGCACCTCTTCGCGCGTGAGGCCCACGGCGGTGGCGAGTCGCAGCCAGGCTTCGATGCCGCCTTCGTCGCGCACGCCGTTCAACTCGAAACCGTCGTGATCCAGGATGCGCTGCACCCAGCCCCTGCGGACCTCGCGCACGGGGCAGTTGGACAACACCGCCGCATCCTTGATCGGGATCGCGATCTGGTAGTAGAAGCGGTTCGCCACCCAGCCACGCACCTGCTCGCGCGTCGCGCGACCGCTGTTGAGCATGATGTTGAACGGATGGTGGATGTGATACGCACGGCCGCGCTCGCGCAGCTTCGCCTCGAACTCGTCCCGCGACCATGCATCGGTGCTTTGAGTCATATGCAGATCTGCATGTTGTCCTCGCAGACCTCGATGCCGGCGTGCGTCAGCGTCGCGCGTTCGGGAGAGTCTTCGTCGAGGATCGGATTGGTGTTGTTGACATGGATGAGCATGCGCCGCGTGCGCTTCGGCAGCCTGGCCATCCACTCCAGCATGCCGCCCGGACCCGACTGCGGCAGGTGGCCGATGTCCCGGGCCGTCTTGGCGCTGAGGCCGAGGCGGGGCATTTCGTCATCGGTCCAGAACGTGCCGTCGACCAGCACGCAATCAGCGAGCGACATGGCGTCGAAGACCGCCGGCGTGATCTGCCCGAGCCCTGGCGCGTAGAACGTGGTCTTGCCGCTGCGATCGTCGGAGATCAGCATGCCGATGTTGTCGCCCTCCACCGGCCTGTCCCGGTGCGGAGAGTAAGGCGCGGCCTTGCTCGACAGCGGCAACGCGCGGAAGCTCAGGTCGGCAACGCCGGCCACGGCGAACCGGCTGCCGTCCAGCGCGATGCAATGCCGCTCCACGCCACAGTAGTGGCCCAGGACGCGCAGCACGGGGTTTCCCTGCCTCAGGTCCTCATCGACCGGGTCGGTACACCACAACGGCAGCGCTCCATTGCGTTCGCGCAGCATGAAAAGACCGGTCGCATGATCGATCTGACCATCCATCAGCACCACGCCGGCGATGGCCGTATCGCGAACCGAACGCGCAGGCTGCAGCGCAGGCTTGCTGCGGATCTGCTCGAGGATGTCGGGGGATGCGTTGAACAGCACGCCGTCCACGCCGCCATCAGGGCGCACGAAGATCGACGATTGGGTGCGTGCCTTGGCGTTCAACGTGCCTGCGCGCAGGCCGGCGCAGTTGCGGCAATTGCAGTTCCACTGCGGAAAGCCACCACCTGCAGCCGAACCGAGGACAGTGATGCGCATCGGTGGCGTCGAAGGCCCCGACCCGTTGCGGCCAGGCCGGCACTCCGAAGACGAGTCCTGCGGAGCGCCGAGCGTGCCGTGACCCGGGTCAGCGGGCGGCGATGTACATCGTGATTTCGAAGCCGAGACGCAAGTCAGTCGCAGTAGGGGTTGTCCATTGCATAGAGGTCTCCTATGAGGATGACACGGGCGCCATGTGGCGCCGCGGGGATTGTTCTCTTCCCGTGAGCCATGGTCTCCCCTGGCGCTCCATTGGCACAGCCGCCGGATCATGATTGCGGGCTCATGATTTTCATGAATCGAACGCGCACAGCGCGGCGAGCCGCTACCATGACCCGCGTGTGTGTGCCAACCGGGCCCCGCGTCCGCTCATGAGCCTTCGGCTGAAGATCAACCTGATCGTCCTTGCGCTGACTGTTCTCTTCGCAGCAACCGTGCTCGCGCTGGAGATACGCAGCATGCGCGAGTCCGTGAACGAGGAAGTGGTGGCGGCCAACCGCGTCGCCGCACTGCTGCTGCAGGGCACCGCGGTGCGCTACGCAGCGCAGGGCACGCCGGCGATGCTGGCCTTCCTCCAGAGCATCGGACGGATTCGCTCGAACGATCTCACGCTGTTCGACGCGCAAGGCAAGGAGTTGTACCGCTCACCGCCGCCCACCTACAAGGCCGGACGAGACGCGCCCGATTGGTTCGGTGAGCTGATTGCGCCACCGCCGTCGGTGCAAGCCATCGCGTTCCCCGACGGCAAGCTGGTCGTGCGCGCGAATGCCACCCGTGCCGAGGTCGATGCCTGGGACTACGTGGTGACCCTCGCCGCGGGTGTGCTCGGATTTCTGGTCGTGGTCAACGCCATGGTGTTCTGGCTGGTCGGGCGGGCGGTGCGGCCCTTCGGCCAGATCGTGCAGGCGCTGAACCAGTTGCAGGCCGGGCGCTTCGACTCGGCACTCCCGCCACTGGCCGGGACCGAGGCCGCAGCGATCGGCGCGGCCTTCAACCGCATGGTCCGTGAGTTGCAGGGGCACATCGAGACAGAGCGCCGCGCGGTGCGGGCCGAACTGCAGCTCTCCGACAGCCGGGATCTCACGCAATGGATCGACAAGCACATCGAAGCCGAACGCCGCATGATCGCGCGTGAACTGCACGACGAGCTCGGCCAGTCGGTGACGGCGATGCGCAGCATGGCGCTGTCGATCGCCACGCGCGTGCACTCGTTCGATCCGCAGGCCGAACAGGCGGCGCGCCTGATTGCCGACGAGTCCTCGCGCTTGTACGACGCGATGCACGGCATCATCCCGCGCCTGACGCCACTGGTGCTGGACAACTTCGGGCTGGCCGAAGCATTGAACGACCTGGCGGAGCGCACTCAACGCGTCCACGCCGACGTGCAGATCGCCCTGAAGGTCGAACTGGCCGATGCGGCGCCGTGCGCCGACGTGTCGCTTGCCTTGTATCGGGCGGCGCAGGAGGGGATCACCAACGCGCTGCGCCACGGTCAGGCCCGCCATCTGCAGCTCAGCGTGGAACAGCACGCCGGCGATGTGACGCTGGACCTTGTCGACGACGGCAACGGCATGCCGCCCGAGGATCCCCGGCGCGCCGGCCACTACGGACTGCGTTGGCTTGCCGAACGCGTGGAGGGCCTGGGCGGCGCCGTGAGAATAGAGCGCGCGGTGCCTCGCGGCGTGCGGCTGCACGTGCGCCTGCCGATGTCCACCCGCAAGGAGGCTGCATGATTCGCGTGTTGCTGGTCGATGACCACAAGCTGGTGCGCATGGGTTTTCGCATGCTGCTGGCGGATGCACAGGTTGAAGTGGTGGGAGAGGCTGAAAGCGGCGAGCAAGCCTGCGTCGATTACCCGCGCGTCAAGCCGGACGTGGTGGTGATGGATCTCTCGATGCCCGGCATGGGCGGCCTGGAGGCCGTCCGGCGGCTTCTGGCGCAAGACCCAAAGGCTCGCGTGCTCGCCCTGTCGGCCCATGAGGACACTGCCCATCCACGGCGCGTGCTGCGCGCCGGGGCGCTTGGCTACCTGACCAAACGCAGCGCGCCCGATGCACTGATCGCCGCAGTGACTGCGGTGGCACGCGGCGAACGCTACGTCGATGCCCAGACAGCACAGGCCCTGGCGCTGACACAGCTCGAAGGCTCCGCCAGTCCGGCCGACACGCTGAGCGAGCGCGAGTTCTCGGTCTTCATCCAACTGGCTCATGGCCAAAGCGTGGCGCAGATCGCCGAGACACTGAACCTGTCGCCGAGCACGGTCGGCACGCACCTCTACCACGTCAAGCAGAAGCTGGGCGCGAGCAACCAGTCGGAGCTGACGCTCGTCGCGCTGCGCTGGGGACTGATCCAGGCCTGAAAGAAGAACCGCTCACAGGTCGAGGATCGGCCATCCGGATGCCTCGGCGTGCGCACGCAGTCGTTCGTCCGGGCAAACCACCACGGGGTGCGAGACGGCATTGAGCAATGGCAGATCGCCCATGGCGTCCGAATAGAACCACGACTGCCCGAATTCGGCCAGGCCGTGCCGTGACCCCGATGGCTGCATGGCGAGCCAATCATTGACGCGCGTCACCTTGTGCTGCCGATAGCAGGGCTCGCCATCGATCTCTCCGGTGAAAGGGGCACCCTCCACACCATCCACGGTGGCGGGGCGCGTGGCCACCAGTTGATCGATGCCGAACAGGCGGGCGATCGGGCGGGAAATCAGTTCCGTCGTCGCCGTGACGATGGCGCACAGGTCACCCTTGCGCTGGTGACGCTTCACGAGCGCCAGGGTCGATGCCGGTATGCGCGAAGCCGTCTGGATTTCGAATTCACGTTGCCAGTGCGCCAGCGTCGCACGCGGAACCTGCAGCAGGGGTTGCATGTTCGCGCGGTGCATCGCATGGATGTCGAGCGTGCCTGCGATGTATTCGTGACAGTAGGCCAGGTAGCGCGCTTCGGCCTCGGCCGGCAGGATGCTTTTGCGTATGAGGAACTGCGTCCAGGCCATGCCGCTGTCGAAGGGGATCAGCGTGAGATCCAGATCGAACAAGGCGAGATCGCGGGAGACGGTGCGAGGACCCTTATCGGGCAATGATGATCTCCCCTCTTCCGTCCGCCGCCAAGTCGCCCAGGTGCCGTTCGGTGCGCCGTGCGGCCAGCGCTGCGAAGGGTCCGCCATGGCGCGCAAGATCACGCGCCAGCAGTTGCCAGAAGACCTCCGCCCCGCCGAGCGCGGGAACGAAGGTCGAGGAAATGTCCGAAGGTTCGGGCTCGCGGGCGAACACGACGCTGCCGCGTCGCATGCCCCAGCCCACATGTGCCCCGGCACGCCCGCCGATGGCGACGGTGCCGGCCACCAGGCGAGACGCGAGGAAGTCGCCGGCATTCCCATGGACGATGGCGCTGCCACGCCGCATGCGATCCCCGAATCGGGCACCGGCATGGCCCTTGACGACGAAGGTGCCGCCACGCATGCCGTCCATGCTGCCTGGCAGGGTGCTCGCCGCGAAATCATCCACGTCGCCCTGCACCGTGAAGCTGCCGCCTGCCATTTCGCACGCGGCCAGCAAACCGGCCCGGCCTTCGACGACAAGCTCGCCCGCGCTCATGCAGCCGCCGGCATAGTGCCCGACGTTCCCGACCACGCGGATACGGCCTGCCGCCAGTTGCCAGCCCACCCGATCGAAACGCGACAGGTCGCCCTCGAAGATGAGCGAATCGCCATGGTCATGCGAATCGATCCGAAAGAACTCGGCCAGAGCAAGCCTTGCATTGCCGTATCCCAACTGCAGCCGTTCGACTTCGGCCGCCGAAAGCCGGGCCAGCGAGGTCGGCGTCACGCCGCGCAGGTCCACCCGAAGCGCAGGCGATGCCTTGAGCGTCAACCGCCAGCCGGTCATGGCCCGCCCTCCCCCAGCAGCCTGTGCAGATGGAAGTGGAACGGACCGAGCTTGCCGCCGTAGTTGCCGGCCGCGATGCGCAGCAATCCATTGGCAGCACCCCATGCGATGCCGGCCTGCGTGCCCACGCGCATCGCCGCGCCGACGTCGGCTTCGGTCAGGCCATCGATCACGATCTCCATCACGCACCGCGTTTGCGGCGTCAGTTCGCTGTGCGCCACCAGGCCATGCAGGCTGGGGCAGAACGCATCGTTGGTCGACGCGTTGAGCGCGGCGTATTTGCTGCCCACCTTGGAGCCGGAGCGCACCACCCCCCCGGGGAAGGGCATGA
The DNA here is from genome assembly GCF_056399425.1 of Variovorax sp. 01N429. Classification (NCBI taxonomy): domain Bacteria; kingdom Pseudomonadati; phylum Pseudomonadota; class Betaproteobacteria; order Burkholderiales; family Comamonadaceae; genus Variovorax; species Variovorax sp. 01N429. Next base: position 69,724 of record NZ_JBFTRG010000019.1, read on the forward strand.
TCACATTGCGAAGCGCCTTCATCGCTCGCACGGCGGCCTCTGCGACGGCCAGCGCGCTGTCGGTGTCGCTGCACAGCAGCAGCAGGTTGCCGCCGCCCACGCCCTTCACCACCGCCGTGGTTTCCTGCGCAACGAACTCGCCATCCATCACCGGAACCCGCCAGTAGCGGACGCCGTCAATCACCTTGGAGATCTGCCAGCCATCGCCAAAGAAGCGCAGGTTCTGTCCCAGCGCGATCGCCTCGCCTTCGGCGATGCCAGCGTAGACCGCCGTCGTCGGGCAGGTCAGTACGCATTGGCCGACACGCCGCTCGACCTGCTTGGCCAACTCCTTGCCCGACATCGAGAAGATCAGCACGCTCAGGCCTGGCCGTCCGTCGGGCGTCTCTTCGGAGCCGAGTTCGCGTTCGATGCCAGCCTCGCACCCGCAGGCAATCACCGAAGTCGCAAACCCGGTCGCCGACACCGCCGCGTGACGCGCCCAGGTGGCGTTGTGCGCGGTGATGACGATGCGCGTGGCCTTCATCGGAAAGGCTTCGGCAAAGCCATCGTCGATCTGTACGCCGTTGCGTATCAATGCATCGCTCACTGGGCAACCTCCGTGCTTCGCACTGCGGTGCGAGCTTGCTTGGAGCGGTCCGGCGCGGCGCTCATGAGACGCTCTTGAAGCACGCCGCCGGCAGAAGGCGCCCGCCATTGCAGCAACGGCACAGCTCGTCGTGCCCGATCGGAATGTGGTCGAAGCTCACGGAACCGTGCGACGCAAGATGCCGGCGCAAGGTCTTCTCGACACCGCGGTCGTAATCCGGCTCGACGAAGTGCGTGCCGCCAACCGGCACCGCGGTGATGCGCCCTGCCCGCGCCACCAGTTCGCCATCCTTGAAGACGCACTCAGGCGTGGAGAACATGGCTTCGCGGTCAATCTGCTCGCGGTAGACCGCGATGTCTGCCGCTCCGCCCACGCCCAGGTGGCCGCGGTCGCGCAGGCCCAGCAGCCTCGCCGGTGCGGCTCGCGTCATGATGGCGATCTCCCGCAGCGTCAACTCGCGCGTGATCGAACGCAGCGCGCAGTTCGCGACAACGTCCGGATGCAACCTGGTCAATTGCTCCTCGCGGAAGCTGCGATCCATGAGCAGGCGGATGAGGTGCGGGTAGCTGGTGAACGGTCCGCCGTTGGGATGGTCCGTGGTCAGCACCACGCGCCACGGGTCCGTGACAAGCAGGAAGATTTCCAGGCCGATGACCCACTGCAATGCATTCACGTAGCTCTGCTCGCGGTACTTGAACGGAACGACGCCGCAACCGGCCTCGCATTCGATGTCGCTGCCCGCCCACTTGCGCGGGCTGGCGAGTCCCGATTGGGCATGTTGACGCATCGAGTCGGCCGAGGCGGTGACGGTCTGGCCGAACATGATCTGTCCCACATCAATGCTGATGTTCGGGTTGGCATTGACCGCCTCCGCAAGTTGCAGTGCCGCCGATGAGAACTTCCTGGGTCCTTCGGTGCCATAGGCGTGGAACTGCACATGCGTCAGGTGCGCGGGCAAGCCTTCGAGCGCCTGGATGGTCTGAAGGGTCGATTCGATGTTGCCCGCCACGCCCAGGTTGCTGCCATGGATGTGCAGCGGGTGCGGTACGCCGAGTTCCCGCAGGGCGCGCGCCAGCGTGTGCACGACTTGGCGCGGCGTCACCTGCCAGTGGACATGGCGCTCGTCGACGTCCAGCTTGCGCTGGTTGAACTTGAAGGCCGAGATGCCTGCGGGGTTGACCACCTTGACGCCCATGGCCTTGGTGGCGTGCATCGTCCAGCCCATGTAGTCGCGGATCGTCTCGAAGTTGTGGCCGGCCTCGCCGCCCTTGGCCAGCAGTTCGAGGAACAGCTCGTCGTTGCCGAGCATCACGTAGGCGCCATGGTCGAGGATCGGCGTGTCGCCCATCTCCATGTGCGCCTGGCGTGCGTTGCTCGCGATCATGGCCGGCTCGAAGGCTGCGGTGTAGCCCATCTCGACGTAGCGGTAGCCGGTGGCCAGCGTGCCGGGCGCGCAGCCGCCGCAGGACGCGAGTTCGAGCGGATTGTCGGGAAGCCCGATCGGATTGCCCTCGGCACGACGGTCTTCGGGCATCAGCAGGCGCGCCAGGTTGATCTTGCCGCCGCCAATGTGCGTGTGCATGTCGATGCCGCCTGCCATCACGACGCATCCGGTCGCGTCGATCTCGGCATCGACTGGATCGCGCGCGTCGAGCGCGGCGATGCGTCCGTCCTGCACGCACAGATCGCGGATCGTGTCCGTGGGCTGCGTCGGATCGATGATCCTGCCGCCGCGAAGGCGAAGGCTGCTCATCGGCTGGCCTCCGCGTGCAACGCCGACACGCGCTGCGTGATGCTGCCGAGCACATCGCAAAGCATCGGCAAGGTGTCGCGATAGACCGGAACCAGCGGCAGCACCGCGCCGCCGTCTGCCCGAAAGAGATGGCCGGGCGATCCGATGCCCGGTGTCGATACCGGAATGAAGATGCTCCCGGCGCGCCCAGCCGACGAAGCCAGATCGGGGTGCCCCAGCACGATAAGCGGCAGGGCCGTCGCGGGCGGCGTACAGGTGGCGTCGAAGCTCGAAATCCACAGCAGGCAGTCCACGGCCCCGTCCGCCAGCAGGCGCATGGCGTCGAAGCACAGCGGTTCGTGCTCCAGCCCGCCCGGGCCCGCACGCGAGCGCAAGGGCAATCCCGACAACCAGGTGAACACCTCGTTGACCGTGCGTGCGCCATTGCCGCCGCCGAGCCACATCGCGCCTGCGCGGGTGGTGGCATTCAAGATGGCGACGATCCGATGGACGCCTTCGATGATCAATGCACCGTGCGCCGGCAAGCGGTCCGTCTGGCCGACGATCACGGCGTAGCGCGCGGCGCGCAACCGCTCGGACAACGCTGCGAGCGGCAAAGGAACGTCGCGCACGGCGCGCCGCGCCACAAGCGCCGATAGCAGTGCGACCGTCGAGAACAGGTCGCCATGCAGAGGGATGGATTCGGTCGTGATGCCGCGGTGGTGGGCCAATGCCGCGAGGCTCGCCGAATCGGTCGCCCCATTCCCCAGGCAGACCACATGCCGCTGCGGCACCAGGCTCTCCTCCCCCAGCCCAGAACGCGCAAAGAACTCTGCAGCTGCGCCGCCGGGCAGTTCACCGATGCAAACGACGAGATCGGCGCGCGTGCGCACCTCGGCCAGCGTGGTGGCAAAGCCGCCGCGATCCTGCAGCGCTCGCACGGACTGCATGAGCGCGTCGCCGCCGGCGGGGTCGCAGATTGCGCCCGTCTTGCAGGCCAGACGGTAGATCGCCCGGGCGCCCGCGACGTCGGTGCCCAGGCCGCCGACGAGTAGCTGACGGCTCTCGGCCAGGACGCTGGAAGCGGCAGCGACTGCATGGGCCAGTTCAACAGCATGCCCATCGATCAGCGGCCTCGCCGCAGAGGGCTTGCCCGAAAACTGCGCAAGACCCATGCGCGCACTCGCGCATTCGCCGTCGGCCAGTTCCAGTGTTGTGCCGGATGCGCTGGGCCGAACGCTCAGGTTGTCACAAAGCAACAGACAGAAAGGACAGGTCCAGCGCACCGCGTCCCCTTTCGTCGCCAGCAATGGTTCGGTCATCGCGCTGCTTCACGCAAGCGATGTGCCACGGCGCACCACGACAATGCCCGCCCCCGCGCGGACGGACGGCCGTCAGAAGTGAAACACTGTGTGGCGCGCCGTGTTTCAGTTCTGACCTGAGCGCACCATCGCAGGCCCGCATGGCAACCGTATCGCGTTGGCACGAAACGTGATGCGGCAACGCCCATGATGCGAACCAACTCTGGCTTGGGTCAGCCGACTACGCGGGGCAACCCGCCATCATGCAGCGCGCTGGCCACCAGCCAGGCACCGGCACCGGCGTCGCTGGCTGCCTTCAGGTCGCTCTGGTTGCGGATGCCGCCGGCGCCGACGACGAAGGTCGTGGGAGATTTGCGACGCACGTCGACCAACGTCTCCAGATCCGGACCCGCGCCTGCGCCGACGCGTTCGAGCGTCATCACGATCACGCGCCCAGGCCACAGCGCGGGTGCATCCCAGCAACCCGCGACATCCAGGTGCTGGCCGTCGCGGCGGTCCAGCGACAGCACGCCCTCCCCCCCATCGGCGAAGCAGCGCTCGAGTTCTTCGCGCGATGCCAGCGACTCGCTGCCGAAGACCGGAACGACCTGTTGGCTCGCGGCGCCGAGTTGGACCTTCATCGCGTCGGCCGCGCCTGCGCCGGCAAAGCCGGCATCGAGCCAAAGCTCGAGCCCCGGCATGGCTTGCAGAAGCGTGCGCAAGACTGCGGACTGGCTCGGGCCTCCCAGCAGGGCATCGAGATCAGCCACGTACAACTGGTGCGTAGCGCAGTGCTCGCACAAAATCTTCGCCACCGTGACCGGATCGCTGCTGCAGCACAGCCGCGACTCGATGGGTCGATACGACTGGCGGTTGCCGCGCACGGCACGCACCACTTGACCCTGCATGAGGTCGATGACGGGAATGAGGTTCATGTGGAGCGAGCCAAGAGGAGGAGACAGGTGGAGCGATGAAGCGGATCTTTGTCTATGAATACCTGAGCGGCGGCGGGGAGATGGCCTCCGGCGACCTGCTGGCGATGGGCCAGTCCATGCGCAACGCCATCATGGCCGACTTGCTTCGCCTTGGAAACCTCGATCTATCGGTCGCGACCTGCACGCTGGCGTCGCGCGTGCCGGAGCCGGCCCGGCCCGTGACGCCGCGCAACGGCGAACCGGCATTCGAGTTCGTCAGGCGCCAGGCCCATGCGCACGATCTCTCGTGGGTGGTCGCACCCGAAACCGATGGGCTTCTGGCGGGCTTGCGGCAATGCGTCGATGCGGAACGCTGGCTGGGCTGCGATGCCTCGGCGATCGAACTCGCGACGCGCAAGCGCATGACATTGACGACCCTCGCGGGATCCGGCATCGCCACGCCGTTGGCCTTCGAACACGAGCCCGAAGCCAGGCGCTGGGTGGTCAAGCCGGACGATGGCGCCGGGGCCGTCGAGACATGGCTCCACGACGATCAGGAAGCGGCGATGCAAGACTGGTCGATGCGCTCTCGCGCCGGCCGCGCGATGGCGATCGAGCCTTGGGTGGAGGGCATGCCGCTCAGCCTGTCGCTGCTGTGCGGCACGAAGGGATGCGAACTGCTGAGCATCAATCGTCAACACCTGGACGTCGACGCGCAGGGCCACCTGTCGTTTCTCGGCGTCGACGTGAATGCGGTGCCGCTCACCGATCCGCGCGGCGCGAGATTGAGCGCCTTGTCCAGGCGCGTTCACCAGGCCGTTCCCGGTCTGCGCGGCTTCGTCGGCATCGACCTCGTGTGGCATCCACAGCGCGGCCCGGTGGTCATCGAGATCAATCCGCGCGTGACCAGCGCCTACGTCGGCCTTTCGCGCTCCGCGGGACGCAATCTCGCGGCCGAGGTGATCGCAATTCGGGAGGCGGAGCGGACCTCGCGATCGAAGGCGGCGCATGCCCATGGCTGAACGAATCGTGATCGGCTGGGACATCGGCGGCGCACACGCCAAGGCGTGCCTTCTGCAAGGCGGACAAGTGCTCGACGTGGCCCAATGGCCCTGCCCGCTATGGCTGGGCATGGACCGCCTCGATGCCGTGCTCCATTCGGCACGCCAGCGATGGAACGGCCTGGGAACGGCGCAGCACGCGGTGACCATGACCGGCGAGATGGTCGACCTGTTCACAGACCGTGAAGATGGCGTGCGAAAGATCGCGGCGCAACTGTCGCATGCACTGGGGCCTGGTTCCGTTCACTTCTTCGCCGGCGACGCCGGCTGGTGCCGCCATGCCGATGTGCCGGACCTGTGGAACGCCATCGCCTCGGCCAACTGGCTCGCCACGGCGCGCCATGCCGCGCTGTACATCGGGACCGGCTTGCTGGTGGACATCGGCAGCACGACGACCGACCTGATCGCATTCAAGGATGGACGCATCCTCACCGGCAACCGCACCGACGCGCAGCGCCTCGCGAGTGGCGAACTGGTCTACCACGGCGTCGTGCGCACGCCGCTTTGCGCAGTGGCGCAGCGCATCGACTGGCGCGGCACGCCGCACAACGTGATGAACGAATTCTTCGCGACCAGCGCGGATGTGTACCGCCTGACCGGTGAACTGAAAGCGGCCCGCGATCTGTACCCCGGCGCCGACAACGCCGGCAAGGACCCGGATGCCACTCGGCAGCGGCTGGCCCGCATGATCGGGCTCGATCGGCGCGATGGCTCGACGGACGATTGGCTCGACTTTGCGCGGTCCTGGCGGGTGCTGCAGGTCGGCGTTCTAGGCAGCGAGATGCGGCGGGTGATCGGGGCACACGCGCTTCCGGACGGTGCGGTGATCGTCAGCGCCGGTTGCGGCGACTTCCTGGTGCCCGATGTGGTGGCGAGCGCAAGGGCGGGCACGCCCGGATCCCGATGCGTTCCTCATCATCTCGCGTACGGCCGCGATATTGCGCGCGCCTCAGCGAATGCTGACACCGACCGCGCTGCGGTACAGGAGTGGGCTCAGGTGTGCGCGCCGTGCGTCGCCGTCGCAACCCTCTACGACATGGACCCCGCCGTATGTGGATCGTGAAGATCGGCGGAAGCCTGAACGCAAATCCGATGCTGCCGGTCTGGCTCGACCTGCTGGCCGAATGCGGCGGGGGACGCGTGATCGTCGTCTGTGGTGGCGGTGCCTTTGGCGACGAAGTCAGGCGCGCCCAGGCGCAGTGGCGCTTCAACGACCTCAGCGCACACAACATGGCGATTCTCGCGATGGCGCAGACCGCCTACCTCATGCACGGCCTGAATCCCGCATTGCAGCTCACGCGAACCAAGTCGGACATCCACCGCGTGCTGCACAAGGGACAGACGGCGCTGTGGCTGCCGCTCGAACTGCAACGCAACCGGTCGACCGCCCAGACGAACTGGGAGTTCACGTCCGACAGCATCGCGCTCGATCTCGCGCATCGGTTGAATGCCGAGCGACTGGTGCTGGTGAAGGCGTGCGAGATCGACCCGAGGTTGAGCCTGGCCCAGTTGGGCGAGGCCGGCGTGGTCGATCGTTCCTTCGGGCCGCTGTCGGACGGCTCGGCCTTTCCGATCGACATCGTTCACTGCAACGAAGTGACGCGCGTACGTGCGTTGCTCCTTGGTCACGTCAGGTTCGACGATTGATGGGGCGTGCCGGCTTCGGCGCGCTCATGCCCGTGCATGAGCGCGACCAGTGACTGCAGGCGCCGAGGGTCGAGCGCCGAGCTTCGATCGCCCGCGCACACCGCCGTGCGAAAGCCTGCAAAGTCAGGCGCGAGCGTACGCAATAGCGGTTCGTGCATCGGGCGCAGCGCGCCGGCCAGGCCGACCATCGTCCCGGTCGCGCCCACGGCGGCAATGAAGCGGCGCAGATCCTCCATCGGCACCGCGTCGAAAAGGCTGCCGGCACTTTTGTCGAAGGTGTCGGCCATCACGCCCGGAAACCCCAACGCGCAGGCGTGCGCCACATCGGCCAGCTCCAGGCCCTTGTCCGCGATGAAGACCGGCACGATGGGCCAGGCACTGGCGGCAAGCGCGTCGAGCACCACGCGCGCTTGCGGCACGCGCTCGATACCGACCTTCACATAGTCGACGCCGCACGCGCCGACGGCATCGACACACGTCGCAATGCGGTGCGTCTCGTGCATCGCCATGTCGCCGATGGTGGCGCTGATCGCCAGGCCACTGTGATGCCGGCGCAGTGCACCCACGATGTCGCGAATGGTGGCGATCGGCAGGCCGCCCAACGCGCCATGGCCGGGCTCCTTCAGATCGATGAAGTCGGCTTTTCCCTCGGCTGCCAGCAAGGCTTCTTCGACACTGCGAACACTCACGAGCAATTTCATGACGATGGTCCCTGGATGGCATCGGCGCCCTCGGCGGCTTTGGCGGCCTTGGCGCGATGCCGTTGCACTGCGTCGACGAGCCACCCCCAGGCTTCACGCTCCTGGGACCCGGCCGTCTTGTCGATGGCGATCTGCAGATAGGCCATCTCGCTGTCCACCTTCTGTGGCGGCAGCATGTGCAGCCGGCTCACCAGCACCGCACCCTCGATGACGGCCGCCTGCGCGCGATTGAAGCCGGCGAAGCTCGAATGCACGACCTCGTGAACCCGCATCATGTGCAGCGCCGGGCGCTGTACGTCATCGATGCGCTCGGCGAGGCTCAATTCCAAGTGGCTCAAGGCGCTGTCCAGGCGCACACCGGCGATCTTCTCGGCCGGCTGGGTCGGCCAATCTCTACGGCCGGTCACGCAGCCGGCGAAGACGCGCGTGTCAGTCACGATGTTGAGCACCGCACAACCCGTCGCGGCGATGTTGTCATAGGTGGTCGATGGCTTGAAGGGCATCAGCACGACGCGCTCGCCGCGATAGCGCACGCCCATCGGGGCAACGTGCGGCTTGCCGTCGGGCGCGACGGTGGTCACGACGGTTTCGAAGATCACGTCGTTCATTGGGAGGGCTCTTCCGTGGCGCACCCCCAGTCCAGTGGCTGGTCCTGGACGTAGCGCTTTCCGAGCTTGTGGGCGATCTCGGCGTGCGCCAGTTCCACGCCCATGTAGAAGGCGTGCGCTGCATCGGCTTCGAGCCCGAGGTGCGGCCAGAACTCGAAGGCGCCCTGCCCCCGGCGCAATCCGTCGCGGTTGTAGACATGCAGGCCGCTCGCCGATACCTGCACGCGGAAGTTCGGATCTCGCACCTGCGCGGCGGTGGCCGCGATCTCTTCGGGCGTATCGAGAAAGGGACGCTTGGCATGCACCGTCATCAGCGCATCGCTCAGGCCCTTGGGCAGCGTGGCGTGCTGCCGCGCGGCGTGCATGATGCGGCGCGCCCAGTCGGCCTCCTTCACCGCGCGGCGGGCGTGGTTGCTGACTTGCGTGGTCAACACGGCGGCCACGTCGAGCTCGGCGCAGATTCCGAACAGCAACGCGTTGATGCCGCTGGTGTCCGCTTCCGTCAGTTCGGTCAGGTTGCCTACGCCCATCATGATCGGCGCCGTGGGAAATCGCTCGCGCAGGCGGTGATAGCGCACGATCGATTTCGTCAAGCCGAAAGGGATCGGGTCGAGGATCGAATCGGCGAGAAACACCCTGCCGCGCCGCTGCATGGCTTCGACCGCCTGGTGCAGCGAGGCCTCGTCGCTGGGGTCGCGAGGGATCAGGATCGGAGTGGACGCGACTTCGTCGGCGACCCACAAAGTGTCCAGCGTCAGGCTGAGAAGGTAGTCGGCGCCCGCGCGCCCACCGCGCAGCAGTTCATCGGTGTCGACGGAATCGACGCTCACCTGGAAGCCCACCTCCTTCAGCGCCTGGACGGATTCCTCGAGATGATCGAACGGCGTCTCCGGCAGGCAGCCCAGGTCGATGACGTTGGCGCCGTCGGTCCTCAGGCGCCCGGCACGCGCGACGATCTCCGGCACGCTCAGGCGCGGCGCGTCGACGATCTCGGCAAAGATCGCGACCTCGTATGCGTCCACCGTGATCGCGTTGGCGGCACGATCGAAAAACCGCGGCAGGTCCTTCACCTCCTCGGGTCCCCGCTGCACCGGAATGCCGAAATGGCGGGACAGCGCATCCATGTCGCCGCGACAGCGCCCCGGCACGACGATGCGGTCGACACCCTCGGGCAGAGGCACCCGACGGCGGATCATGTCGGACGTCATCAACCCCGCAACCTGCAAGCCAAGGTCTCGCACTTCCCAAGTGAACGGGGCGGCATCGATGCCGGCCAGAACCCGCTCCAGACTCGGCTGCGCGAGGTGCCCGGTCAGGAAGAGGATGTGTTCCATGCGCGAGAGATTTCCTTGAGTCGAACATCGAGTGCGGCTTCGAGCTCCGCCGGCGAGGTGACGACCCGACAGAAGTCGATCCCACGCAGGTGCTCCACGTTGTCCAGTTCGATCCGCCTGGGCCGCACCGTGACCCAATCGTGCGGCGAACGGGTCACGACCACCGGTTCGGTATCGCATGCAAACACGATGCCCGGTATGCCGCGCTTGCCGGCCTGCGCGAACATGTTGGTCGGCAGCGAATCGCTGATGCCGCAGGCGCACTTGGCCACCGTGTTGCTGGTCGCCGGAGCAACGACGACGGTGTGATAGATGTCCTCGTACAGCATGCCCACGGGCACGCCGCTGGCCGTCTTGTCGCGAAAGATCCGAAACCGCGACTTCAGATCGTCGAGGTGCATCCGGTAGATCTCCAGGACTTCCTCGCCTGCAGCCGAGAGAAACAGGTCGACGTTCGGCAGTCGCGCAGCCAGCGCCATCGCTTCGTCGAGAAAGTGGCCGGAGCCGGTCACGCACCAGGCGAAGCGCGAACGCGGCTCGCCATCGTCGGCCGACACCGGGTCGTCGGACTCGTCAGGATTCATGCTCGGGATGGGAAACCTCGATCTGGAGCTTGTGGATCTTGCGGTAGAGCGTATTGCGGCTGACATCCAGCGCCTTGGCTACGTTGCTCACATTCCAGCGGTACTGCTCGAGCATCTGCAGCAGCAATTGCCGCTCGTTGGCCTGGATCAGGTTGAGCTTGGCGCTGCCGGGCGCGTTGTCGACGTGCCCGTCGCGCGCCGAGCCCGGCGCGGCCGCCGATGTCGCGGCCGACAGAGACACAGACATGTCAGCCCGCTCGGCGCTCGTTCCAGGCATCGGCTCACTGTCACGCGTCGATTGGAGGTTGACCGCCATCGCCGGAAGGTGGACGCGGGTGATCGGCCTTCCATCGGCCAGGGCCGCAGCGGTGCGCAGGACATGCTTCAACTGACGGATGTTGCCGGGCCAGGGGTGCGCCATGAGCAGCCGCTCGGCCTCGGGGCTCAGCGATACGTCGGGGCCGCCTTCGGCAGCGAGCAGCGCTCGAATGAGTTCGAGCTTGTCGCTGCGCTCGCGCAACGGGGGCATTTGCACCTCGACGCCGGCGAGCCGGTAGTACAGGTCTTCCCGAAACCGGCCTTCTCGCACCATGGACGGCAGATGGCGATGGCTGGCGCTGATCAGCTGGAAGTCGACCGCATGGCTTTCTTCGGTGCCCAGCGGCGTGACGCGACGCTCATCGAGCACGCGCAGGAGGCGCGATTGCAGTTCGAGCGGCATGTCCGCGATTTCATCCAGGAACAGCGTGCCGCCGTGCGCCTGCAGGACCTTGCCGCGCCGTCCTGAGCGCTGTGCACCGGTGAACGCACCGGCGCAATAGCCGAAGAGCTCGGACTCGATGAGCGCCTCCGGCAGGCTCGCGCAATTGATCGCCACGAAGGGTCCTCCCGCGCGTGGGCTGCCGTCATGTAGCGCGTGCGCCAGCACCTCCTTGCCCGAACCGGTTTCGCCGCACACCAGCACCGGCGTGCCGCGGGCAATCACCCGCCGCCCGATCGCCAGTTGCTCCGCGAGCCGAGGGTCTTCGAAGGTGCAAGCGGGCGTCGCGGTGCGCTGCACGTCGCTCGGCCGCGCCTTGGCGCGCGCAATGTGTGCCACCGCGAAGTCGACCGATGACGGCGCCAACGAGCCTGCGACTGCGTCCGCGACTGCGGCCGGGCGTCGCGCCACCGCGAAGAAACGCAACGCCGCGTCGGTTCCGTAGGTCACGACCGGGTGAAACGATGACAAGGCGCTGCGCTGCAGCATGTCGGCCAGCGAGGTCTGGAACAGGTCTTCGATGCGTCGCGAGCGGATCTGGTCCATCGACTGCAAACCGAGCTGGAACATCGCGCTGCGATTGGCGGCAAGAATGCGCCCGTCGTCGTCCACCGCGAGCTTGCCCTCGTGCAGTGTGTAGACGAATTCCGGCCGGCTGTGGAAATGCAGCGGATGGGCGTCGCGGAACTCGCGATCGATCAGGCGGTTCTCGATCATCCGTGCCGTCATGGACAACAGGACCAGCAGGTGCTGCTGCATCAGGCTGGAGCGGCTCGTGACGTCGAGCGCGGCGACGATGTTGCCCATGGGATCGAACACCGGCACCGCCGAACATGTAAGCTGTGTGAACTGCGTGTAGAAGTGGTCGTCGCGGCACACGGTCACCGGACCGGCCGCAGCCAGGCAAGTCCCCATCCCGTTGGTGCCTGCCTCGGTTTCGCTCCAGACGCCACCGGCACGCAAACCCAGCGGCCCGACTTCGGCAGCGAATTCGGGCGACGCCACCATGTGCAGGATCACCCCGTCGGTGTCGGTCAGCAACACTGCGATTTCGCCATCCGCCAACTGCTGATAGAGGGTGGTCATCTCGTAGCGCGCGCACTCGATCACCGTTGCATGGCGCGTGCGCCGCTCCTGGAGCGGCACGCGGCCGATCACGTTCGGGTCGTGCGGCTTGTCGGGCCGGAGGTGGTACTGGTCCAGACAGCGGATCCATGAGCGCATCACCACGTCCGTGGTCTGGTCCGGGAAGCCGCCGCGCACGACGCCCAGCACACGATCCGCATGAGGATCGGCCGGCTTCGCGCTCTTTCGAAGAGTCAGCGCCATCGATGTCTCCGTGTGCAACCGACGCGCCGAATGCGCTGCCTGGGACGCACTGTATGTATGGCCCGCATTTTGCAACTTGAGTTCACAGTGCGCAAAGATACTTTTGCAACCGTGCGAACCCACCACGCGAAGGAGCACGATGACCGCCGAGCATCATCCAGCGACTTCCACGGCCAGGGTTTCGCCGAACCCACTGCCGGATTCGAGTGCGATGGACGTGATCTTCATCGAAGGCTTTGTCGGTGACACGGTCATCGGCATCCACGAGACCGAGTTGCACCGCGCGCAGCCGGTGGTGATCGACGTTCATGCGGGACTGGCCCGTGCGCGCGCCTGCGACACCGACCACATCGCGGACACCATCGACTACGCGGCCGTCTGCGCGCGACTGCGGCGCCTGCTGGCCGCGCACGAGTTCAAGTTGCTGGAAGCCTTTGCCGAGGCGATCGCCGACGTCGTGATCCACGAGTTCGGCGCAATCTGGGTCCGCGTCAAGGTAGTCAAGCCCAACAAGTTCAGCGACGTGTCCTCCGTCGGCGTGCAGATCGAGCGCCGCCCGCCGCCACCCGAAGACCACCCGTCCCGCGCAGGCGCAGGCGCGGTACTGCGTCTGATCGGCTCCGGCATGGTGCCTAAATAGCGCACCGACAAATCGCGAGCAACCAGCCCCTTCCAGAAACACCGCGGAACCGGCTCAGCCGGGCCGCCGGTGTTGCCCCCTGCAAGGGGGTGGAGAGCGACACGCAGTGCGCGAGCCTGGGGGTGTGTCAGGCATGCGCCGCGAACGGGTGGGCTGCACTGCCCTTCTTGCTCACCACTTCGGCAGCCGAGGGAGAACCGGCGACAGCGCGCTGGATCGCTTCCTTCGTGGCCTGGTAGTTGTAGTCCTGGATCTTCGTGTCGTCATCGGCCAGCCAGTGAATGAAGACGCCAACGCAGACGAACACATTGTCGGCTTCGGCCTGAGGAATGGTGCCGTCCTCGACACAGTCGGCCACGGCCATGGCGACGGCTCGCTGAGCTGGCCCAAACATCTGCACGGCCTGTTTGGCGCCCTTGATCGTGACCTTGTTGAAGAGCACGGTTGCGGGCTTGGTCAGCAGATTGGGTGCAACGACGGCCATCAGGCAGGTGAAACCGTCCTTCTGATTGGTCAGGGCATTCGCGTACGCTGTTTCGGCAGGGCTGCCACGGGGCCCGATGATCAGATCGATGTGGGCTACTTCGTTGCCCTCACCGACGAGTGACTCGCCGACCATCATGCGATCAATTTTTGCCATGGTTGTTAGTCTCCTGGATTGCGTTCCGGGCCAAAGGGACGCCGGCCTGCCGGCCGGCGCAATTCATCGGATATCACGTTCCGTGCCACCCGGGTCATGGGGAGGCTGTCACGCCCGCAATCAGCAACGCCGCGACCGTCAGATCAGCCGTGGTTCCGGGGTTGATCCCGTCTGCCTTGAGCGAGGCGTCCCAGGCTGCGAATTCGGGATCGGCGTCAAGCCCGCCTTCGCGGCAGGCGCGCAGCCGCCACCCCTGCGCCGCAGTCATGACAATGTGTGCCACGGCCTCGCCATGAATTCGAACAATGTGTGAATCCGCAACCCTGCCGAGCAGCGCCAGGTAGAGCCGTTGGACCGAAGCCACGGTCGCGGCATCGGGCGCGTCGTTCACCCAAGTCGCGTTCAGCGAGAACCCGCTTCCGAGCGTCGGCAACGCCAGATCGAACAACATGCCGTAGCCGTCGCGGTACTGGCGCGCGATGCTGTCCCGGTGCGCCGCAAGCGCCATGGCCGCGCGCAAGCCGACACTCGGCGCATCCCTGACGTCTTCATCAGGCGCAGTGCCGAGGCCGCCTGGGCTGGCTCGTGCGATAGCGCGGAAGGCGGCCTGTGCGTCGGACAGGTCGAGCGCGCCCAGCACCGATTCGATGGCCTCGCGCAAGGCGGCGGGTTCCGTGGCGTCAGGCCGCAGGTCGACAGCCCGCGCAATCGGCGCGCAGAGCAGCAGGATGCCCAGGTTGGTGTTGCACCCGGCGACCGCCCATGTCGCATCCACCGCGGCCTCGATACGCTCGCCGACCGATGCCCCGGGCTCGAACAACGGTGCGGCTGCGGCCTGTGCACTGGCAATGAAGCACTCGGCCGTCATGCGGTGCCCGGCCGATGCGCGGCTGACGTTGCCCGGCTTGCGCACGGCCACGTCCAACTCGCAGGCGCGCAGGAAGCACTCTCTGGCGCGGTCCGTCGCGCTCTGGCGTGTATCCGTGGCGATCGTGTTCATGCCTGGCGCGGCATCGCCGAGCGCGAGCCGGCCCGCGCACTCGCGAGCTTGCGGTCGAGCAAGTCATCGACGATGACGCGTGCGATGTCGAAGCGGGTCACGCGCTGCAGGCCCTGCCAGGCAGCGACGCCGTTCACTTCGATCACCTGAATGCCACGTTTCGACGGCATCAGGTCCACGCCGGCATAGTCCATGCCCAGCGCCAGCGCAGCGCCTTCGGACAGTTCAGCGAGCTCGGGCGTCAGGCCGGCCGGTTCGCAGCGCGCGCCTTGCGCAACGTTGTGAATCCAGTGACTGCTCACCCGCCGCATTGCGGTGACCGCCCTGCCCCCGACCACCAGCACCCGCCAATCGAAGCCTGGCGTCGTTTGCGGCGGAACGAAGCGCTGCAGATAGGCGAGCGATCCGTAGAGGGTGTCGATGTCTGGCAGCGCGCGATGAGCGCCATCCACCTGCCCCACCAACTGCAAGCCCTTGCCCTGCGAACCGAACAGGGGCTTGAGCACCAGCGCATGGCCGGCCGCGCCTTCGCGGATGGCGATGCGCTGCGCGTGAGCGAATGATTCTGTCGCCCATGTCGGTGGCGAGGCGATGCGCACGGCGTGAAGCAGCAAGCTGGTCATCGACTTGTCGACGCTGCGTTCGATTGCCCGGGCATCGTTGTAGACGGGTACGCCCAGTTCACGCAGTGCATGCAACACCCCGAGGCGCTTGGTGACCTGCTCGAAGGTGCCGCTCGCGATGCCGCGCACCAGCGCCGCGTCAGGCAGATCGCGGCCGAAGCCCGGCACGACCAAGCCATGCCAGGCGGCAGTGGTGTCGATCCGGCAATCCGCCAGATCGACGCAGCGACCGACGCAGCCTCGCGCACGCAACGCCGCCTGAAGCCGGCGCGTGTGCCAGCCGGTCTCGTCGGTCATGATGGCCACCGTGAGGCCGGTGACGCTGTTCATCACGCTTCCTGCCGCCACAGGCCGAGCAGCAAGGGCATATCGAGGCCGCCGGCATGCCAGGTGTGCCCGCTGTCGATGTTGCTGACCCACACTTCGGCCGGTGCGAACAATGCGCCGTCGATCTTGTAGAAGTCGTATTCGGCCGCCTTGAAGATGTCGGCGAACGAACGACCATGGTCGCTCGAATTGCGCGACGGCAACAGCCTGGCAAGCTCGCGCGCGGCTGCATCGTCGCCGCGCACGGTGAGATGCACGCACCCTCCGTAGAGGATCGCATCGTTGGTGCGTCCCATGGCTTCCACCCCATCGGGGCTGGGGGCCGGCAATGGCGCCGTGCCCGCGCCGCCCACGACGTTGCCGAGGTCAAAGCCCAACTGGTGCGTCTTGTGCAGCGCGACCTCCAGTACGCGCGTCACCACCTGGGTGGTGCCGGCAAGGCTGGTCGTCGGCGTGAGGATCAGCGTCAGCCTCTCTGCGCTCAAGTGGCAGTCGCGCAGCAGCTTGTCGATGATGACCTTCGGCGGCGTCCGATCGACTTCCATCACGAGCACGCCCGCATCCGCATGATCCTGGTAGCCGAGTTCACTGAAAAGCGTTTCCTTGACCGCCAGGGCGCGCGCCGGACCGGAACCGAGCGAGAAGAACTTCCTGCCTCCCGTTTCTTCCTTGCTGGCCGCGAGGCTCCAGCCGGCGTACTGGCTGCCCAGGCAGGCCAGCAGCGGTTGCGCGCTGTGCACCTCGACCCACGTGGGCCAGCCTTCCAGTCCATCAGGGCGCAAGCTGATGTGGCCGAGGCCGCCCATGCAGATCTCACCCACCAGCAGGCCCGCTGCGACACTGCCACCTACGGCGATGCCTGCATCGACGATGTAGGGGCCACCTTCGTCGCGGCTCACCCTCACGCCGAGCGCATCGGCATCGGCGAGCAAGCGCTCGACCAGCGGCCGGGCGAGCGCGTTCACGCTGAGCGTGCATGCCGCCAGGGGTGCTGTCGCGGTCGCGGCGGTCATGCGCAAGCCTCCAGGGATCGATGCACCGCATCGCGGCCGCGCTGCAGCAACTCGCGCACGTGCGCCGCGTCGGTGCCGCTGGCACTCACGCTGCACAGGGGATCGCCGGCTTCGAAGCTCGTTGCGCCGAGCGGAAGATCGTGGCAGCAGGGGCGTGCGGCGAGGCGCCGCGTGGCAGGCTCGTCCAGCCAAAGCCGACGCGGTGCGAAGACGACCTCGGTGCCGCGAATGAGACCGTGCGTCTGCACGCGAGCTTCCGGCAACTCGCCCTGCACGCAGGCACGCACGTGCGCCGCCACCATGCCGGGGCCGTAGAGCGCCATGCTGGCCGGCGGACGGGGGTTGACTTCGAGCACCTCGACGGCCTCACCATCGAGCATGAAATCCAGGCTGCCCAGACCGCGCGGTGAGAAGGCGGGCACCAGCGCACGCAGTGCGGCCGTGACGCAGTCCGCGGCGCCGGCAGGCAAGGACACCGGTCCCACCGCGCCGCAATACACGAAAGGCCGTCCCGCCAAAGGCCGCACGATCAGCTGGTTGAAGCCGAGCACCGAGGCATCGCTGCCGTTGGCCATGAATGTCATCGACATGGGCCTGCCTGCGATCTCGCGCTGGAAGTACTGATGGGCGCCCAGGACGTCGGACGATGCCGCCCGGCGAATGTGCCAGCCGCCGCAACCATGCGCATCCTTGACCAGCCAGCCGGCTGCGTCATCGGGCGCGGTCGACCGTACCGGCGGATGCGCGATCCCTCGCGCATCGAGGAGGCCGAAGAAGGCCCGTGGGTCGCGCAAGCGCCGCATCGCGTCTGCACGCGTTCCGATCAGTGGCAACAGCGCCGCGCCGCTTTCCAGCAAGTCGGGCCGGCCCTCGAAGCCGGAGCCCGCGATCCAGCCGGCCACGCGAGCACGCTGCGCAAGCGCTTCCAGCGTGGACAGCAGCCGTGCGCCGTCGATGCTCAAGCTCGCCGGATCTCCGATCGAATGCCACTCGGCGCAGGCTCGGCGGGTGTCCGCGTCGCCGAACAGATCCAGCGCCACCACCTCGAAACCGTCATCGACGGCTGCTTCGGCCAACATGCGCGCAGAAATGGAGACCACGGCAAACGCTGTCATGTCGGGTGCCAGAGCAATCAAGCCGCTTTTTCGGCGATGAAGGCGCGTGCGGTGGCAAACGCCTCCGTGAAGCTCAGCACCGTCGGCGCCTCGGCCTCATGCATCTGCACTAGTAGCCGTTGTTGCGTCTGGTATTTCACGTTGCCGATCGCCAGTGCACCGATGCCCACGGCCGAGGTGCCGGGCAGCGGCTTGGCGTTGTCCATCGCAGCGACGCCGGCAATGCCCTCGGGCGGCACGGCGTTCACATCGGCTGCGACCTTGAGTTGCTTCGCGAAGGTCAACATCTCGGCCGAAACGACCTGGACACCTGCCGGCGCGCAGGCAAGCAGCACGTCGGCATCGACGATCGATGCGCGCACAGCGGCCTGATCGCCGCCGGCCACGCCCCGCAGGCTGACCCCGAAACGCTTGCCGGTCTCGCCCGCGACTGCTTCGGCCGCATCAGTGCCACCGCGACTGGACAGGAAGACCTGCGCGCCCGTTTGCGCCGCGATCACACCGGCAATGCGGCCCACGGGCCCCGTGCCGCCGAGGATCACCACGCGCCGGCCATCCAGGCCCTGGGCATGCTGGCCGGCAAGCAGCGCGGCCTCGACGCAGGCCACCATCGCCGCCGCGGTCGTGAAGGCGCCGCTGGGGTCGGCCATCAGCGACACGACGAAGGGCTTGAACATGGATGCCTTTGCGCGATCGAGCATATCGGCCGCCTGGAGCACGTCGCGTCCGCCGATGAAGATGCCGGTTCGCAGCAAGCCCTTCGGACTGCGCGAGAAGATCGTGTCCTGCGTGAGCCCGGCAATGCCGTCGGTTTCGACCCCGCAGTACGGCACGACGATCTGGTAGCCCGCGTCGGCCGCCATGTTGATGTCGAACGGACTCATCTGCCGGCCCGGTGTGAACATGTGGAGGATGTAGGGACGTTCCATGTAGACGACTCTGCGTTGAGTTCAGGGCTCGGGCACTTCGAGGCGCCGATCGAGAAGTGCGGCCCCGCTGTTGCGGCCGGAAACGATGCGCAGCGTCAGCGACGGCGCGATGAGGTTGGCGGCCAGCATGGCATCGAGCGCTGCTTGCGCGCGCGCCTGCGACGGCAGGATTGCGAAGCCGGTCGGGCCCCAGGAGCTCTGGCCGATCGCAGCGACGTGCTCGGCCTGCAATGCCCATCCGAGCAGGCGTCCCACCGCTTCGCTTGCGAAGATGCGGCCGCCCTGCGCGGGCGCGAAGTGTTCGCCCAGCACCTGCTGGACGTGCAGGACGCCTTGCGCGAACGACGCGAAGTCGGCGGTTGCGGCTCCCGGCAGTACGCGCATCAGCACCTGGTGGCATAGGTCGGCGGCGAGCGCTCGGGGCAATGGCGGCAAGCCGGCGATCCGTTCTCTTTCTTCATCACCCGACAAGCCCTTCTGTGCGCTGTCCTGGACGATCAGCACTCGCCAGGCTTCGGGCAGCGGGATGCGCGACAACACGGGCGCGGGCGCGCCGTTCGCACTTGGGCCGCCGTCGACGATCAGCCCGCCATGGTCGAATCCTGCAATACCGATGCCCGAGCGGAGCCCACGCCCGAGCCATTGCGCCAAGGTCGCTGTGGGAACGCCAAGGCTGTGCCAGAGCGCGAACGCCCTGCCGATCGCCAACGCCAACTGCGTGCCGGAACCGAACCCCGCATGGGCGGGCAAGACCTGCACGATCCGCAGATGCAGCGGTTCGGCGCGCCCACTGTGGGTTCGCAGAAGGCTCAGGCACGCGGCCGCGCGCTCGTTCTCGGCATGCTCCGCCGGTCCTCTGGCCGTGATCTGGTCGGAGGCCGACGCGCTGATCTCGACCTCCGTTTCGAAGCCGTTGATCATCAGGCCGACGCTGCCAAAACGACGGCCCAGTGACGCGGCAGGGTCGAGAAAGCCCAGATGCAAACGCCCAGGCGCGCGCAGGGCGACGATCTCTGGGCGGCCGACAAAGCCCTCTTCGGGAAAGTTTCGGGGGCGATCCATCGCGCTTGAGGGGTATTGAAGGTCAATGGTTGTTCAGGGCTTGCAAAGCAAGCTCCGTTCCGCTGGCCCTTCTCCCGAGGGCGCGTGCCGCCATGTATCGAGTTGAGGACACTGTGTCACCACGCAACGTCCTGGCGCGCCGGGTCAGTCGTACTTGAGGTACTTGAAGCGCGGGTCGTCGGGCGTGCCTTCGAGCGCCGCGCCTTCCACGGCGCCGGGTTGCCACATCACGACGTCCTCGATCTTCCTGGCGAGTTCGAAGTCCTTCTCGGTGATGCCCTTGGCCGCGTGGTTCATGAGCTTCACCGTGACGAAGGCGTACGACACCGTGAGATCGGGGTGGTGCCAGGCGGCCTCGGCCAAGTGGCCTACCGTGTTGACAACCATCAGCGTTGCCTTCCAGCCGCTGGTCTTGAACTTGCGACGAATCCATCCATCCTCGAAGTACCACTTCGGCAGCTCCTCCGCGAGCCGCGCGACGGTTTCTTCGGGCGTGAACACGTCGGAAGCAGACTTCTTGCGCCATTGGGTCATGTCGGTCTCTTTCAAAGTGATGCTCATTGAATGCTATGACGCCGAGGACTGCAGCGTGCGTCGACCATCGGATAGCCGCGACGGCGAGAGAGGAGTCTGAATGAACAGTGTCGAGCGTTTCGCAAACGCCAGCGTGACCACGCTGCTGGCTGTGCTCGGGGTCCTGAATGCCTCGGCGGCTGACCTTTCCGTCGATCAAGTCAGGGCCGCGCTCGCGAGCGCATCGCCAGCCGCGGTGGCCGACCTGTCGGGCAAGGACCTGTCCGACCTCGACCTGAGCAAGCTCGACTTTCGCAATGCCAACTTGCGAGGCACCAGCTTCTTCGGCAGCAAGCTCGTTCAGTCCGACTTCCGCGGCGCAGCATTGGAAGGCGCCAACCTGAACGGCGCCTGGCTGATGGGCACGGATTTCACCGGCGCCAACCTGACGCGCGCGAGCCTGCTTTCGGTCGTCATCCTGGGTGGCGAGGTCAAGAAGATGCCCATCTTCAAGGGCGCCAACATGACCGGGGTACGGATGATCGCGGACCTGCCGGGGGCCGACCTCTCCGGAGCCAACTTCAGCAATGCCGTCGTCGGCGTCAACATCAAGAA
Source organism: Variovorax sp. 01N429 (assembly GCF_056399425.1). Classification (NCBI taxonomy): domain Bacteria; kingdom Pseudomonadati; phylum Pseudomonadota; class Betaproteobacteria; order Burkholderiales; family Comamonadaceae; genus Variovorax; species Variovorax sp. 01N429. The sequence continues at coordinate 90,761 of NZ_JBFTRG010000019.1, forward strand.
CCAGGGAATGGGACAGATGCGAACCGATCTGGCCAGCGCCAACCTGGCCGGCGCCACGCTGGCTGGTGCCGACTTCAACCGGTCGTTGATGACTTTCTGCAATCTCACGGACGGCAATCTGCGCGGCGCGAACTTCTTTCGCGTCAAGCTTGGAGGCGCCGACCTCACAGGCGCCGACGTGACCGGGGCCGACTTCACAGAGGCCGATCTGGATGGGACGGTCTTTCGCGGCGTCAAGGGTTTCGCCGAAGCCAAGGGCCTTGACCGCGCAGCTAACCTCGAGAAGATCGTTCGTTGAGCATCCTGCGCGATAACAATTCAAACGCCGAGGAGACACCATGTCCGGCAACGCACGCGCGTTTGTTTTCTCGTCAGCGCCTGTGGCCACGGCGGTCCTGCTGCTGTGCCACGGCCTGACGGCCCACGCACAGGACGAGACCAGCGGTGAGCCCGCACCGGCCGTCCGGGCCGTGCCCGATCTGCCCACCATCAACGTCATCGCAGTCACGCCGCTGCCCGGCATCGACGTGCCGCGCGACCAGATACCGTCGAATGTGCAGACCGCGACGGACGCAGACATGGAGCGCTTCCATTCGCTCGACCTCTCGAACTTTCTCAACCGCGCGATCGGCGGCGTGACCGTCAACGAGACCCAGGGCAACGCCTTCCAGCCCGACATCAACTACCGCGGATTCACGGCGTCTCCCCTGCTGGGCACTCCTCAAGGACTCTCGGTGTTCCTCGATGGTGTGCGGCTGAACCAGCCCTTCGGCGACGTCGTCAGTTGGGATCTGTTTTCACGCACGGCCATCGCGTCGATTGCGCTGATGCCGGGCAGCAATCCTTTGTTCGGCCTCAACACCCTGGGGGGCGCCCTGTCGATCCAGACCAAGGACGGCATCCACTATCCCGGCACCTCGGTTCAGGTGCTGGGCGGCTCATACGGCCGCGCGGCCGCGGAGTTCGAGACCGGCGGCTACAACGCCGACAACGGCATGCATTGGTACGTCACCGGCAACCGGTTCACCGAAGATGGCTGGCGCACAGCATCGTCTTCCGACCTGAGCCAGTTGTTCACCAAGGTCGGACGGAAGACACGCGACGGCGACGTGTCGCTGACGCTGGCGCTCGCCGACAACGACCTCACCGGCAACGGCGTGCAGGAACAGGGCGCGCTGCAGCGTGACTGGGGCAGTGTGCGCTCCATCCCCGACAACACGCGAAACCGGTCCGCCTTTCTCAACCTGGCCGCGGTGCAGGTCTTGAGCGATTCGCTCACCTTCTCGGGCAACGCCTACTACCGCAACATCAACGCCAGGACCTTCAACGGCGACGTCAATGACGATTCCTTCAGCCAGCCGGTCTACCAACTCAGCGCGGCCGAGCAGGCGGCACTGGCGGCCGCCGGTTACACGGGATTCCCGACCAGCGGGGAGAACTCGTCGAACACGCCCTTTCCCAAGTGGCGCTGCATCGCGAACGCGCTGCTGAACGCAGCGCCGAACGAGCAGTGCAACGGCCTGGTCAACCAGACGGAAGCGCGCCAGACCAACTATGGCCTCGCGGGCCAGTTGTCGGCGCAGGCGCAGACCGGCCAGGTCGGGCATCAGTTCGTCGTCGGCGCTGCCTACGACGCCAGCCGCGTGACCTTCACGCAAGGCACGCAGTTCGGCTACCTCAATCCCGATCGCACCATCACGCCGGTGTTCGGCCCCGGCGCCTTCGCCGACGGCAGCCAAGACTCCGAGAACGCGTTCGACGCGCGGGTCCATCTATCGAGCCGATCGAGCACTGGCAGCATCTATGCCACCGATACGATGGAGCTCAACACGCGGACGCACCTGACGCTGTCCGGACGCTACAACCACACCTCGCTGACGAATGTCGACGGCATCACGCCTGGAGGAGGACCTGGTTCGCTGGACGGCTCATACACCTTCGCACGCTTCAATCCTGCCGCCGGGCTGACCTTCGCGGCGAACGAGGTGGTCACCCTCTATGCAGGTGCAAACCAGGGCAGCCGGGCGCCCACGGCGATCGAGCTGGGTTGCGCCGACCCGGCGAGCCCCTGCAAGCTGCCGAATTCCTTTGCGGGTGACCCGCCGCTCAAGCAGGTCGTCACCACCACCTTCGAGGCCGGCCTGCGCGGCACAGTGGTCGGCACCGTGGCCTGGAACCTCGGAGTGTTCCGCTCCGACAACCGCGACGACATCCTTTTCGTTTCGGACAACTCGAGCGGCTTTGGCTACTTCAAGAACTTCGGCAAGACACGGCGTCAAGGGGTCGAGATGGGTCTGCAGGTCAAACCCGCCGCCAGCTGGACCTTCGGCGGCAATCTGAGCCTGCTGGATGCAACCTACCAAAGCCTGGAGACGATCGACGGCTCGGGCAACAGCAGCAATTCCTCCGCCGCCGCCGGCTTCCCCGGCACCGAGGGGACCATCCAGATCAGGCCCGGCAATCGCATCCCGCAGCTGCCGCTGCGCAGCCTGAAGCTCTTCGCGGACTGGGAGCCTGACGCGCACTGGCGTATCGGCGCCGACATGAACGCGGTGAGCGGCACGACCCTGCGCGGCAACGAGAACGGCCTGGACTCGCCCGACGGAATCTATTACACCGGCTCGGGGCGCAATGGGGGATACGCAGTGTTCAACCTCGGCGTCGACTACAAGCCCAAGCCGGGACTGAAGTTCTTCGTCCAGGTCAGCAACCTGTTCGATCGCAAGTACACGACCGGCGGCCAGCTTGGAATCAACGGCTTCACCACGAACGGCAGCTATATCGCGCAAGCGCTTCCGGCGAACGCGAATGGCGATTTCCCAGTCAGTCGCGCAACTCTCCTGTCGCCGGGCGCGCCGCGCACTGCGTGGGTCGGATTGCGCTACAGCTTCGGAACCTGAGCGGAGCGTTTTAGTGGAAGGTGGTCGCGGTCTACTCCGGGCACATCGTGCGCTTGCTCAGGTAGCGCGTAGACGAATAGAGCAGCAACGAGCGGCCGCTTTGGGCCCGATAGCGGAAGTACCCGGGCTCATCGTCGAACGTCGGGTCACCAGCGCTATTCGGACGCCCATTACCTGCTCTTGGGGAAGCTGCGTAGAGCAAATTGCCTTTGCATGAGGACGTGATCAAGGCCGGTGTCGCACCCGGTTCTTTAGGGCTGGCCAAGTAGCTTCGTGGCGGAACTCGTCAGTAGCTTCTCGCTGATCACCTACTTCTAGCATGCAAGCCATCGCGAGTCATTAAACTCAGGCTCCAGTCTCGCCTTCGCCGCGGGGTGGTTCTATTAACCCTCCGCGCCAGCTCGCCTTGAACCGGCATGACGACCTCTCATCTCAAGCGCCTGAAACTCATCCTCGTTTCCACGTGGACTCTTTGCGTAAGCTGGTGGGCACCCTCAAATCGATTTGCTCGCAATCAAACCACTGACCCTGAGTGCGCGAGCGTGCAATGAGGCCTCGCGTGACCATCCTAGATCGATCTCGATTTCGTAAGCGGCGCGCTACGGAACGCAGCGCTCTCGCGCAACATATCGACAGCGTTGATGTGTCCGGCGGCGAGGGCGTCGAACCCATCGAGACTCCCTATTTCCGGCGCAAGTTGCGCATCCTCGACGAGGCTTCGGAACGCGAGATCCTAGACTCGAACCTGTTGGGCCTCGAGCGATCCGTAGTCGTTCTCGGCGAGCCAGGTATGGGCAAAAGCGAGCTCATTGGCGAGCTTGGTCGAGCTGGCGGCGTGGCGCCAGTGTCGGCTCCGAGATTCATGCTGAGCAAGAGTCCGGGGAGCTATGTGACCTCAGGGTGCCCGTTGCTGATCGATGGCTTGGACGAAGCGATCGCGCGTGACGAGAACGACGCGCTAGACCGGGTTCTCGCTCAGCTTGAAGATGCTGGCTGCCCTAGGTTCGTCCTCTCGTGCCGCTCTCGGGAGTGGCAATCGCGTTCGCTCCGCAGCTTCAAGGAGATCTACGGGGCCGAGCCGCTTGTGGTCTCGATCGAGGAATTCACGCGCGAGGAGGCCCGCGCGTTCTGGTCGTCGCGCAGATTCACGAGCTCCGTCGACCCCGTCTTGGACGGGTTGGACGAGCAAGGCCTCTCGGACCTCTACCGAAATCCGTTGACCCTGAGCCTGCTCGGCCGCGTCGCCGACAGCGGGAAGTCGCGGCCTGCCACACGAGCCGAGCTCTTCGGACACGTCTGCGAGCTGATTTGGCGTGAGGAGAACGACGCTGGCCAAAACACGCAATTGGCACAGATCGGTCAAGAGCAGGCCCTGTCGTCGGCTGGCGCGTGCATGGCGGCGATGATCTTCGGCGGCGTCGATGCAATCAGGCTGGGCGGAATCGCGGAACGTCAGGAGGGTGAGGTTTGGATCGGCGACTTGGAGAATTTGCCCGGCGGCGCCGACGCGCGCTCCGTCGTCGCTTCCAAGCTTTTTAAAAGTGTCGGGGTGGGCCGCGCCGCGCCCATTCACCGCGTCATCGCGGAATTTCTGGGCGCTCGGTGGCTTGCCGCTCAGGCGACGACCAGCCTCAGCAGGCGTCGACTTCTCGCCCAATCTCACGGCGGCGGTGCGGTTCCGTCGAGCTTGCGAGGTCTGCATGCCTGGCTCGCGTTCCATAGTCCCTACCTCTCGGCGCGCGTCATCGCGGCCGACCCCTTCGGCTTGCTTCGCTACGGAGAGACGGCCGTTCTCGACGCAGCTCAGGCCGCAGCCCTGCTCAACGCCCTAGAGCGCTTAGCGCGCGCGGACCCATATTTCCGCGCGCAAGACTGGGACGCCCGCTCGGCGAAAGGACTTGCCCAGGCTTCTCTCGCGCCTCGGATTGACGCGATCCTGGCCGACGCGGGATCGAACTTCCATCTTCGAACCTTGCTGCTAGAAGCGATCAAGGACACGCCGCTCGCCTTGTCCCTTTCAGCCATCCTCGAGAAACTCGTCCTCGATGACGCGCGCTACTACGGCGAACGCGAGGAGGCCTTGATAGCGGTGTTTGCGCACCGCAGTCGGCCATTCTGGCAGACTGCCGCGCAGGCGCTGGTGGACCAAGCCAGCGAAGACTCCGCGCGTCTAGCCGGCCGACTCATTGAGATGCTCGGCTACGACGTGGCCGACGATCTCCTCGCGTCGACGCTGCTGGCAGAGATCGGCCTGCAGGTGTCGCAGTTCCCTCGCGCGAGCGAACGTCAACCCATCAGGTTCCGTCGGTTCGAAACGCTCGTCTCTGAGCTGACCCCGTCGCGCTCGAAGACGCTGCTCCGCGGCATCTCTTCGCGTGTTCCGCCGAGGGCGACCGAAGACCACGACTCCCGGCGCGACCTATCCGAGATCCTCGCGCTGCTGCTCTTGCGAGCGCTGCGAGGCGGCACTATCGAGCTCAGGGACGCGCCGTCCGTTTGGGCTTGGCTCGGTCAGATCAACGAGCAGTCCTCCGCCGACAGGGAAACTCTGGAGCAAATCCGTGACGCGTTCGATGGGCGCGACGAGTTGCGACACCCTATCCAGCGATACGGGATGCGGACCGCCCTCAAATCGAAAACGCTGTGGCAAGCAGACCACCATATGCACTTGCGAGGCATTGGCCTTGCCCGCAATGCGGAGGACGTGGCCTACTTCCTGCGCGAGGTGGCTGCGAAGCGATCGCGCTCGCGGCGCGCGAGGTCCGATTGGAGCGACCTTGTCTCGCTAGGCGTCAGGACCGGAAGGGACAACCGGGAAGTGCTGGCGGCGGCTCGGACCTTCCCCGCTTTCCGGCTCAAAGAACGCGCGGCCATCCGCCGCGCCACGCATCCGTCAAAGCCTCCGTGGAAGATTCGACAGGAGGCGGAAGACGCAGCCCGGCGCGCGCGCGACGAGGCGGCCCATCAACAAGCGATTGCCGAGTTCACAGCGATCGTTCCGAAGATCAAGGCGGGCGACCTTGACGCGACGTGCAATCCCGCGAAGTTTTACCTGGGAGTTCTGATCGCCGCGCGAACCCAAGAGAAGATGCCGCCAGAGGAGCGGATAGTCGCAGTCTTCAACGAGCAACTCGCAAAAGAGTTTGCCGCCGGCTTCGAGGCGACGCTTCACAAGTCGGATCTGCCAACCCTGCAGCAAATCGCGGACAGCCACGTGCAGGGCAAGATTTGGCACGTCGCCTACCCGCTTGTTGCCGGCTTGCTCCGAAGACATCGCATCGGCCAAGGGTTCTCGGGAGTATCCACCGACACGCTGAAGAAGGCGCTTCTCATCTGCATGCAGCAGCGTGGACTTTCCAGAGACGACGACAACGATCATCTGCGCGTCGCACTCGAACAGGCCGCCGCACGGCAACTCGCCGACAAGCGCGCTCTGCTGCGCTCTTGGATCGAGCCGTATTTCAATGCCCGCCTCTCGCCGCATCATGAGCTAGGGGTGATCGAGCGCATGCCGTTGTGGAACGACGCCATGGCATCGCTCGCGCGCGAATGGCTTCTCGGTTACCCGGAGATGCTGGTGGACGCCGAAATGGACCTTGTGGACGCGCTGTCTCGCACGGGGGGGGTTTGCACGATCGTCGAGGTGGCCAAGGCTCGCGACGCGGGCATCTACCGGGACGACGACCAAGCGCTCGCTTGGCTGGCGATCGACGTCGCGTATCGGTTCGAAGAGGTCCGTCCCGAGTTGGCGAACGTCGGCCGCGACCATCCTCAATTCCTGTGGCATTTGCGCGACCGACTGCAGACGAAGCGGCGAGGCCCTCTTGTCGACGCCGGCCTCGGGGTCTTCGCTTGGATCGTTTCCGAGTTCCGGAGCGCATTTCCCCACACCACCATCTCAGGTCCCAGCAGTGGCGACAAGAACGCGTTTGACGCGACGGACTTTCTTGTTGGCTTGGCCTCCGCAATCGCCGGCAACACGTCGGATCAGGCCGCCCAGCTCATGGCCAAGCTCGTAGCGATGCCGAGCGACACCTACTCCGATGCGTTCCGGCACTTCGCCGCCGAGCAGTCGCAGAAGCGAGCCGAAGAGAGCTTCGCGCCGCTCCTACCAGCCGAGCTCTCCGCGATTTTGACCTCCGGCGCGCCATCCAACATTGATGACCTGCGATCGGTGGTCGGGGAGGAGCTGGCCGAAGCGCAGAAGGTCTTGTTGGCCGACGACCTTGACCAAGTTCGAGATTTTTGGACCGATCAGAACATCCCTCGCGACGAGAACCGCTGTCGCGACCGTCTTGCGGCTCTCATCCAAGGCCCGCTTTTCGACTCCTATGGCGTCAGTCGCATGACCGAGGCGGACATGCCTCAATCGAAACGGGCCGACCTCGCTTTCGCGCGCGGCCCCAAGCAGCTGCCGATGGAGGTCAAGGGCCAATGGCATCCCGACGTTTGGGATGCGGCCAATTCGCAATTAGCGGCGCAATACCTGATCGATTGGCGCTCGGAGGGTCGTGGAATTTATTGCGTCCTGTGGTTCGGCGACGTGCCCTCCGCCACGGGCCGGCGATTGAAACCGGCCCCCTTCGGTGTCGCGCCCCCGTTGTCGCCCGAGCAAATGCGTGAGTCGATCATTGCTCTCATCCCGGAGGGGCGCCGACCCTTCATCGACGTGTTCGTCCTTGATCTGTCGTCGGGTAAGAAGTGAATGGCGCGGGGATTCGCTGCGGCTACGGCAGATCACTTCGATCGCAAGTAGTCGATCGCCAACCGTCACTCGGTCCGCCATGGTCGAGCGACAGTGGACGAAGGTGCGCCCGTCGCTCGAGGTTACGTTCTCCGAACGACCGGTGATTGCCATAGCTGCCGTTCAGGCCCTCGATCTCGAGTGACTGGGTCCAGTCTTACTCGGGCATCCATTCGGTGTCGACTCGCACCTTCTCAGGGCCAAATGCGCGGCATGAGCAACATCGCTTCCATCTCAAAGTCTGAGATCTCTCGCGTAGCGCGCAAGCAGAAAATGGAACTTCCTGCCGCAGCGGCTGATTATCACAATTAGAGCGGCCTGCGCTCGACCGCTCCGTTGAACGCGCCGCCACGTCCAAACTTCACAAACTTCAGCTCTCAAGCAATTCGGCCGGGAGAGCGCTTGCTTGACCGCTGTCTCAATCACACCAGCGACCTGATGGTGATCGCACCTTCTTGACCGCCGCCGCACTGACCGACCATGCTGCTGTCAGCGGCCCAGGGGATTTGAGGTTTCGGCAGTTGTAACCGACCAGTGATCGGATGGAATTTCCCGACAGATGTTGATTAACCGTGACAGACCTCAATACTTCCCAACATACCAGTGGGAAGATGGCAAGCTGACCCACAGTGCCTCGCCATACCCGAGCGGCGACATCGATGAAGCTGACAAGGACTTCATCTGCGACGCGTCCAACAGCTATCTCGCAAAGAGCCTGATCGGGCTCATGCTCCCCAAGCTCCTCGACGGACCAGTCTTCGAGCCGCGTAGTAACTAGCGCATTCCGGTGCCCCTGGCGGGTGCCGGCGCCGGCTGCTTCACCTTGAAGCTGGTCACCAGCGGCGGCACGCCGGCGCCGCGGATAACGGCGCCACGGATCTGCGCAGCAAGCCACGTGTACAGCAGCGCGTAGTGGAAGTGGTCGTCGCCGTTCGAGGGCTTCATCCACAGCGAGATCTTGCCGTCCTCGGTCACCTTCTGCGCGCGCTTGGAGGCGATCAGCTGCGCCTTGATGTCCGGCGCGTCCGGCGTCTTCTTGATGAGGATGTTGCCGCTGCGAATCCCCTCGAGCAGCACGTCCAGCGCCGCGTGCTTGTTGACCGAGACCTGGCGCAGGGCGGTCTTGCCCTCTTTCTCGTTCTCCTCGCGGCTCGTCGTGTCGTAGACGTTCAGGCCCTTGCGTGTCACGAAGTACGCGGCGAAGAGGTTGCGGTCGGTCTCCTGCAGGTGCAGCAGCGTCTCCACGTAGGGCTGGGCGTCAAGCACCTTGGCGGTCACGCGGTACTGGCGCGCCAGCTCCGGGTAGCGGCGGCGGAAGTCGCCGATCGGGATCTGCTCGGTGTGCACGATGATCATCTGGCCTTCGGTCGTCACTCCGGCAACGAAGAGGCGGCAGATGAGACCCATGTCCGAGCCGATCACGTGGGTCGTCAAAGGGCTCGACTCCATCTCGACGAGCATGCGGTCGACGTCGTCGGGGGTCAGACCCGAGTCGGCGTCCTCGGCCGGCAGGCCCAGGTTGAAGTTCACGAAGTCGGCCCAGCGCGCGTAGCTGGTGCTCGCGCGCACGAGGTACGGGATCTCGATGATGTTCGGCGCGTCGAAGGGCTGCACCTGATAGCCGGCGGCCAGGTGCTTCTCCAGCGAGTTCTCCACCACCCACTCGCGGTTCTCGGGCTGCAGGCTGGGCATCTTGCCGCAGTGCGGGCACAGCAGCACCGCCTCCTGATAGCGCACGTGCGCGAGCTTGGCCTTGGTGAGCTTGCTCAGGTCGTCGTAGCCGGGGATCTTGACGTGCGCCAGGTAGTCCGGGCAGAAGCGGTGGCCGCAGTGGTGGCACTTGACGAAGTTCCAGTGCCGGCGCGAGTCGCGGAAGGCAAGGTCGATCGGGCCGCCTGGAACGCTCGGCGTCGAGAGAAAGGTCTGGATCTTGTGCTGCGAGTGGGTGAGGCGCGACTGGAACTGGCCCGCGATCTCCTGATTGGCGAAGTCGTACTCGTCGTAAATGACGGCGTCCGCTGCCACCGAGATCGCCGCGGTGTCGCTCGAAGCGCCGCGGAAGTAGAGGAACCCGCCGGCGCCCAGCTGCTTGACCTCGGCCGAATCCGAGCCGTCGCCGCTCTTCACCGCCTGCCGCAGGAAAGGCGACCCCGTGATGATCGGGTTCAGGCGCGTCTTCACGTACATCTGCGCGAAGCTCAGCGCGTACCACCTCCTACGGGCGTGCGTGCCTGAAGGTTTCGCCATTGATCGCCAGCTCCGGCTGGACAGTAAAGAAGAACGCGGCGCCCTTGCCTACTCTGCCCTTGGCCCAGATGCGCCCGCCGTGGCGTTCGATGATCCGCTGAGCGGCCGTGAGGCCGATGCCCTGTCCCTCAAACTCCGCTGAAGTCGGAAGTCGATGGAATGGCTTGAAGATCCACTTCGCGTCACCCGGATCAAAACCGGGGCCGTTGTCGCGCACGAAGAAGATCGTTTCGGTCAGTCCCGCCCGCGCCCCGACCTCGATGATGGCCGCCTGCGTGAGCGCCGTGAACTTCCATGCGTTGCCAATGAGGTTGGACAGCACCACCTTTAGGAGTCTGGCATCTGCCGTCGCGTACATCTGCTCCTGAACGCGAACGTCGACCAAGCGGGTCGGATTTGCGGCCCGCAGCGACCGCACGATTTCATGTGCCATCAACGTCACGTCGAGATCCTGCCGCTTGACGGCGGCCTTTCGCGCAAGCCCCAGGGCTCCCACGTCTTGTGCGAGTCCTTCCATCTTGATCGCGGACGCAAGGACATCCTCGCACGCGTCCTCGCCCAACGCCGCCACCTTCTCGGGGTGAGCTTGCAGGATGTTGCGCAGCTGACCGAGCGGGGTCGAAAATTTTTGCGACAGCGAGATGGAAAAGTCTTCTATCTGATCAATTTCCTGGCGCAGTTCGCTTTCCTTCCTTCCGAAGCCTTCCTCCACAGCGCGCAACTGGCGGCTATCTCTCTGGTAAACAAACCAGCCTGCATAGCACAGAGCAGCAAACAAGCTCAGGCACGACGCCGTCCAGGTCACACGTTCTTGGGCGAAGTCACGCCATGGTGCAACTACTTGATCTAGAGGAAAGCCAACACGCATCACGACATCAACGCCTTCGAGTTTTCGGTAGCTGAGGATCCGCGTAACACCATCAAGTTCGCTCGTGGATTCGTATGAGCCGTCCTCGTGGATCGGACTACGGTGCACCCCAATGACTCCTTCGATGAAGGGGTGACGGAAAATGACCTCCCCATTGCGCGAAAGGATCGAAAAGCTGGCCTCCCGCAAATTTCCCAGCTTCTCGTAAAGGTCTCGCATGTAAGAGAGGTTGATCGCCACGCCGACCACGCCCAACATCTTTCCGTCGCTCGACGCAATGACGCGGGAAATGGGCAGAACCCAACCACCGGTCATCTCCGAATACTTGGCATGGTCGATATGAATTCCAAGATCCATCGGATGGCTGAGGTGATAGGCGACGACTGGGCGGCCTCGCACCGACTGACCTTCCCGAGTTTTTGACATGCCAACGCTCGCCATGACTGTCCCGGTCGAATCGATCACGAACATCGCTTGCGTGCCGACAGAGTCACCGGCTGCGCGCTTTAGTTCCGCGCTCACCTCCGAGGCTGCGAGACCGCGCGGCCCCCCGTGCGCTTCCATCGAGATCGAGACGGCGTTCAGGCTGGAAATGGCGCTGCGCGTGACCGCGGAGAATTGCTCCGCAAGGCCGAGTGTCTCTTGCTGTGTCCCTCGGCGCGCGTTCTCAAGCGCCGCATTACGCATGGGCAGCGTCGACCACCAGGCGGCAAAGGTGACAAGAACGATGGCAGCGAGGACGGCCAGCCCCGAGAGAATGCGGAGTGCTACCGAGCGGGACAACATGCCATCGAGGTGAAACTAGAGTGCCGTGATACTAGCTGACGGCGCCGGCAGATTGATTTCCCCCGCGCGAGCGCGGACCACTTGCGCTTGCCGGGCCGGGTCAGAGCGGGCCAATGTACTCGCCGCGCGCCGGGTAGTCGTTCTTCACGACGAAGTCCAGGGCCTGGATCATCTCGCCGAAGGGGGGCCGCACGAACGGCATCGACTGGACGGAAAGATAGTAGACAGTACGATCGGGCCGAATCAGGAATACGCCGGGTTCCGAGAAGAGCGGAGGTTCCTCGATGCCGATGGATGTCCTCCCGCGGGACTCGGAGATGTACAGGCCCCAGTCGCGCGCCACCGCCAGTGGCAGACCGTACCCGACGCGGAGCTGCGACGCCCGGATCTTGTGCGACATTTCCCTCGCACGCGCTTCGCCGTCGGAGCTGATGGCGATCGTACTCACGCCGCGCTCCTCGAAGGCCGGCGTCAGCCGCTCCAGTTCCTTAAGGTAGTTCGTGCAGATGGGGCAGTGCAGGCCACGATAGAAGCAGACGAGCGTCATGCTCCGAGGCTCTTCCCGGGCAAGATCGAAAGAACCGTGGGCGACGGTGTCGACGATGAGTTGCGGTGCGGCTTGGCGTGGAACGAGCATGGCACAGGGCCTGGTCAAGTGGAAGTGGATGGGATTGTTTCGCGCCAAGCATTCCCGGCGGTCCGGATTTCGTGTCGGCGAGTCCAGTTCCTTCGCCGAGCCCCCGTCACTTGTCGAGCCGCCCTGGTCCACATACTCGTAGAAGGCAGGCGCCGGAACACCGTGCGGCTGGCGATGTGTCCAGGAGTCCGGTTCAAGCATCCGATCGTCGCGCCGTGGTCCATGAGCGGCGCATGCCGAGTGTTCTCGCGGAGGTACGCGCTACATTGAGCGCTGGTACTCGGACGACGGGAGTCACCGCTTGCAGCCTGAGCAATGGGACCCGGTAGTCATTGGGTCCAGCCGAGCCGGGCCCGCCCTTCGGCTGGTACGCGACAAAGAACGCATTTCTTCGGGTAACGACCTTGCCACGTTCGTCCACTTCCGCGCCTGGGCCGGCCGCTTCGGGCAACTTCCTCCGGCAGGCGATTGACCGCGACATCGCGAGTCGCACTTATGCGTCTCGCCGCTGGGCAGGCAGTCCTGGAGAGGCCCGCCATCACGCCGGCGGCCCGCCGGACTGGGCCCGGATTCGCACCCGGTTCCCGCCGGAGCCCAACGGCTACCTGCACATCGGGCATGCCAAGAGCATCAACGTGAATTTCGGCCTGGCGCGAGACTACCAAGGCGCCTGTCACCTGCGCTTCGACGACACGAATCCCGAGAAGGAAGAGCTCGAGTTCGTCGAGGGCATCAAGGATGTCGTGCGATGGCTCGGTTTTGATTGGGAGGCAGGCGGCACCCGGCACCTCTACCAGGCCAGCGACTACTTCGATTTCATGTATCGCGCTGCCGAATACCTGATCGAGGCGGGGCTCGCGTACGTCGATGAACAGGATGCGGAGCAGCTGCGCATCCATCGTGGCGATTTCGCCCGTCCGGGTGTTGACAGCCCGTACCGGGAGCGCAGCCCCGCGGAAAGCCTGCACCGCTTCCGCGAGATGCGCGACGGAAAGCTACCGGAGGGAGCGGCGATCCTGCGAGCCAGGATCGACATGGCGAGCGCCAACATCAACCTGCGGGACCCCGCCCTCTACCGTATCAAGTACGCGCACCATCACAACACCGGCGACAAGTGGTGCATCTACCCGATGTACGCCTTCGCGCATCCTATTGAAGACGCGCTGGAGAACATCACCCACAGCATCGCCACGCTGGAATTCGAGGATCAGCGGCCGTTCTACGACTGGCTGCTGTCCCATCTGGCGCAGGGCGGCCTCATCAACACGCCGCCGCCGCGCCAATACGAGTTCGCCCGGCTGAACCTGACCTACGTGGTGACCAGCAAGCGCAAGCTCAAGCAGCTGGTCGACGAAGGTCACGTGGCAGGCTGGGATGATCCCCGGATGCCCACGATCGTGGGTTTGCGACGCCGCGGCTACACACCGGGCGCGCTCCAGCTCTTCGCGGAACGCATCGGCGTGAGCAAGGAGCAAAGTTGGATCGACTACTCCGTCCTCGAAGGTGCCTTGCGGGACGACCTGGAGCCCACGGCCGCTCGCGCCATGGCAGTGTTGGACCCCGTTCGCCTGGTCGTTACCAACTGGGACGAGGTCATGGGCGCGGGTCATCTGGAATCCTGCTCGGCATCGATCCATCCCAAGGCACCGGAGCGCGGCGAACGCACGTTCTCCTTCGGGCGCGAGTTGTGGGTGGAGCGCGCTGATTACGCCGAGTCACCGAGTCCCGGCTTCCATCGCCTGTTTCCCGGCAATGTCGTGCGGCTGAAGTCCGGGTACGTCGTGCGATGCACCGGTGCGGTGAGAATGGCCGACGGAGCGCTGGCCGAGATCCACGCAGAGGTACTACCGGAGACCAAAAGCGGCACGCCGGGTGCGGCCGCCATCAAGGTCAAGGGAACCATCACCTGGGTGAGCGTCGCCGATGGCGTAGAGGCGGAAGTGCGCCTGTATGACCGACTCTTCGCTGTTCCGCGACCCGACGCCGGGCACCGCGGCTTCCTGGCCGAACTCCATCCCGCCAGTGTCCGGCGCGTCACGGCGTACGTCGAGCCGTTGCTTCGCCAGGCGACGCGCGAAGAGCGTTTCCAGTTCGAGCGCATCGGCTACTTCGTAGCGGACAGGGAGGACCATGCGCCGGGTCAGGGCAAGCTGGTCTTCAACAGGATCACGACTCTGAGGGAGACGTTCGCCGGCTAGGGAGCAGGCGGGGTCCGGCGTCCACGGTGGTGTCGGTGTGCGGATTGCGTGCGCCGAGGACCGTAAACACGGTGGCGGCAATGGCGAGTCCGCCGTACCCGAGGGCGATCTGCGGCAGCGAGAAGGTGTTGGACAGCCGGCCCGAGATGAGGCTGGGAAAGGCAGCGGCACCATAGCAGAGCAAATAGATCGTGCTGAAGATCGGCGCGCGCTCCGCCACGGGGCTGCCTTGCAGCAGGCCTCGGGTAGCCGCGCTGATGGCGATGCCTTGCCCGGCGCCCGCAACAACGGTTGCGATGATGAACAACGTCAATGTGCCAGCCGCGATGGCCGCGATGACGCCCGTCAATCCGGCCAGGAAGGTGATCATGCCGATGCGCTGGGCGGCCGCAGATGTAAACCGGCCGCCGAGGGGAGCGCCGAGAACACTGGGGGTCATGTAGGCGGCGAACACGAGTCCGAGGATGAGCGGACTGCGGGTGTGGAGTTGGTCTTCCACCAGGGCAGGCACGAACGCCTGGTAGAAGGCCCCGGTCGCCCAGGTGGCGAGGAAAACGGCTGCCGCCACGGCGAGCAGGTGCCTCACTCGGGACGGTACGCGAACCCGCGGTAGAAGCGATCGCCATGCGCCCGGCGTCGGGGCTGCCGTTTCCGGGCTGATGGCGATGAGAACAGCAGACAGCAGGAGAAGGCAGACGCAAACCAGGTAGATCAGGTCGCGTGGCCAGGGGCCTAACTGGACGAGCGCGCCGGAGCCGATGGCGCCGACGGCGAGGCCAAGCATCGGCCCCTGGCTCGAGGCAACAGTGGCCAGCCATTCGGGCTTGCTCGGAGCGGCGTCGACGATGTAGGCGCTCAGGCTGCTGCTGGCCAAACCGGTCCCCATGCCCACCAGGAACCGGCCAGCCAGCAGGGTGCCGACGTCGTGCACCTCCAGCAAGACCAGGCAGCCAAGCAGGATCACGCCGAGACTGGCCATCGCAGTGCGCCGGCGACCCACGTGATTGGACAGTCGTCCCAGGACCAGCAGCGCGGCGATGGTTCCGATGGCATACACGACGACAGCCATCGAAATGCCCGCGTTGGTGAACCCGTCCTCGGCTCGGTAGATGTTGTACAGCGGGATCGGAGCGGCCACCGCGGCAAAGGAGACCACGAGGGAAAGCGCCGCGGAAAAGAATGCCAGCCGGAGCATTCCGCGCCAGTGAGCCGGGTTGGTGTCTCGTGCCACCGTCCCGGCGACTTCACCGGCCATCGACGAGGAGCGCAAACTCGCTTGTCCTTCCGGAGCCATCACGGGCGGACGCGGATGATCGTCTTCCCCGGGCGTCGCATGGTTGGACTGAAGGCCGCGACGGCATCGTCGAGGGACGCGACGGTGCCGATGTTCGTCCGCAGTCGCCCATCCCGCACACGCTGCACGATCTCATGCAGTTGGGCGCGATCGGACTCGACGACGAAGTCGATCGCCACACCGTCGGCGGGTCTCACCTCCGACGGCCCTACGATGGACACCAGCGTCCCTCCGGCCCGAAGCAGGCGCGCCGACCGCTTCCCGATCTCGCCGCCAATCAGGTCGAACACCAGGTCGACTCGGCCCACGTCTTCCAGCGCCTCGCTGTCGAGGTCGACAAACTCGTTGGCTCCGAAATCGAGCGCAGCCTGGCGGTCGGCGGCGCGTCCGGTGCCGATGACGTAAGCACCGAACTCGCGCGCGAGTTGCGTCACCATCGATCCGACCGCGCCTGCTGCACCATGCGCAATGACACTCTGCCCCGAACGAAGGCGGCCGTGCTCGTGCAGGCCCTGCCACGCAGTCAGGCCGGAAATCGGCAGGCTCGCGCCGACGGTGAAGTCGACGTCGCCCGGCAGCGGTGCGAGGTTGCGTGCCTCGACGGCCACGAACTCCGCGAGGGTGCCGTCGCGGTACCAGTCCGTGAGGCCCAACACACGCTGCCCGACCGACAGACCCGTCGTGCCGTAACCGAGGGATGTGACCACTCCGGCCAACTCGTGCCCGGGGATCGTCGGCGTCCGGTCGCGGCCGATGCGGTCGGCCCAGGTCGAAGGCCAACTCAGTTCGGTGTTGACGAATCCCGACGCATGCACCTGAACGACGACGTCGTTGATCGATGCCTGCGGCTCGGGCCGCTCCGCCAGTTTCATTCCGGCCATTCCCACGGCCTGGTCCGAGACTGTGATTGCCTTCATGGTCTACCTTTCATGTTGCGTGTTCGCCTGCACCGCAGGCAACCCATCTGTTGAGCTCCCTAGCGCTCCGCCTTCGTCGCAGGAAGCACCCAATCCGGCCGGATGTAATGGCAGGTGTAGCCGTTCGGCCTGCGCTCCAGATAGTCTTGATGTTCCGGCTCTGCTTCCCAGAAATCACCCGCCGGCACCACCTCAGTCACGATCTTTCCAGGCCACAGGCCGGTCGCATCCACTTCGGCGATGGTTTCGTGCGCGATGCGCTTCTGCTCCTCGCTGGTGTAGAAGATGGCAGACCGGTAGCTCGTGCCGGTGTCGTTACCCTGCCGGTTCCGGGTCGAGGGATCGTGAACCTGGAAGAAGAACTCCAGCAGATCGCGAAACCCAAGTCTTTTGGGATCGAAGATGACTTCGATGGCTTCGGCGTGTGTGCCATGGTTGCGGTACGTGGCGTTGGCGACGTCCCCGCCTGAATACCCCACCCGAGTTGTTATGACGCCGTCACGGCGCCGGAACAGCTGCTGCATCCCCCAGAAGCAGCCGCCGGCAAGAATCGCGCGTTCCGTGGTCATGGCGTCTCCTCTTCGCTGCAAAACTTGATCATGATTAACCTTTACTGGCCGCATCTTCGGACCCTCGACGATCCACAAGTTCGGGGTCGCCATTCTCCTGCGCCAGGGAGAATTCTCCGCCACGCCATCAGCCTCCGCATCCGGCAAACGTGTCAACCCGTCCTCGAGTGATATCGAAACTTCGGCGCGATCGCGTGGAGGCGCAGATCGAGTGCTCCGGAGTCCGGAAAACGTTGCAACGCGTCTCCGGCATCTAGGCCGGCCGGTCCTCGGTCGCTACGATGGGACTCTGCTCACTCGCGCAGTCAGACCAAAGAAGGAGCTCCCCCGTGGCAACCAGAGGCTTTACCGGCCGTCGCGTCGATCCCGAAACCGCTGCACGCTTGCCGCCGGGACAGCACGCGACTCAGGACTTTCCGGTTCTGTCGGCGACCCCGACACCGCAGATCGATCTGGGCGACTGGAGGTTCACGCTGAAGCAGGGCTCCAGGCCGATCGCCAGCTGGTCATGGCTGGAATTCAGCCAGCTGCCTCGCACCACTTGGACAGGCGACATCCACTGCGTCACCTCATGGTCGAAGTTCGATATGGCCTGGGAGGGGGTGTCCATCGACCATCTCTTGAAGGAGGCGGGTGTCGGGGAGCTGACATCATTCGTTCTGGCCGAGTGCTACGGCGGCTACACGACCAACGTTCCCACTGCGGATCTGGTGGGCGGGAAGGCGATGGTGGCGACCGTGTACGGAGGGCGCCCCCTGTCTGTGCAGCACGGAGGCCCTTCGCGCCTGCTGGTTCCGCACCTGTATTTCTGGAAGAGCGCCAAGTGGTGCAATGGCTTGAAATTCACCGAGCGTGACGAAGCAGGATTCTGGGAACTGCGCGGCTATCACATGCGGGGCGATCCGTGGAAAGAGCAACGGTACTCCGGTGACCGTTAGCCCGACGACTCGCCTGCACTGGTCGCCGGCGACGGTTCGGGCGAAGCGCCTTGCCACCCCTGACGCCGTCAGCCTGCTGCTGGAGAACACCATCGGCGAATACGTGGCAGGCCAACACGTGGACATCCGTCTCGTCGCCGAAGACGGGTACGAGGCGCGGCGCAGCTACTCGATCGCGTCCGCTCCCGGCAGTTCGGCGCTGGAGTTCCTGGTCGAGCGCCTGCCCGGCGGAGAGGTGTCCCCGTTCATCGCGGACGAACTCCAGCCTGGCGACACGCTCGAGATTCGCGGCCCTGTCGGCGGACATTTCACGTGGACGCCTTCGGATCGCCAGCCCATCGCCCTCATCGCGGGCGGCTCGGGCATCGCACCGCTGATGTCGATGGTCCGGCATCGGTCTGCAGCGCCGGACCCGGCAGCTCCGGCGCTGCTCCTGTACAGCGCCAGGAAGTGGTCGCACATCGCGTTCGCGGCGGAACTGGAGAGCCTGGCGGCGAGCGACTCGAGCTTCTCCTTTGTCGCAACGACGACCAGAGAGCCGGCGCGGCGGCCCGGCGACTTCGGCCGACGCATCGACATGGAAATGCTGGCCGCGGTGCTTGACTCCAGGAGCGACCGCCAGGAACTGGCGTGCTTCATCTGCGGGGCCACCGAATTCGTGGAAACGGCGGCCACTGCCCTCGTGCGGCTGGGGGTACCAGCGGAGGCAGTAAAGACGGAGCGATACGGAGGCGCCTGATCCAGCCTCAGGCAACCGCCCGGATCTTCCAGTCGCGCCCGCGGAATGCGACGACATCGCCAGCGGCCGCGCCTGCGAGAGCCTTGTAGATGGGCGCGTCCGTGGAAATTCCCATGTACGTCACGCCGTCGCACTCGAATGCCTGGCTCGCAACGCCTATGACGTACCAACGGCCGTCGACCTGGACGGCAGCGCCCTCCTCCACGCGCGACTTCGGCCCGAAGTCGATGGACTGCAGGCGTTTCAGCGCGGCCTCGTAGGTTCGCGTCGGCCCCTCGAAGTACTCCGCCAGTTCGGCATTGCCGAATTCCTGCGATGCCTGGTCCTGGTCAACGGGTTCCGTGCGATCGCGCCTCGCCGCGGCGAGGTAGGCCGCATAAGCGTCGCGCGACTGCCGCAATTGCGCCTCCTGGAGGTTCCTGATGGTCGTCTGAAGGGAAGTCTTGCTCAACATGGTCTGCTTTCGATAGGTGCGGGCGCTCAGGTTTCCGCCAGGACGATGGCTCCGTCGGAGACGTACCGGCAGAAATTCGCAAACGGCATGGCCGCCTCCTCTCGCCAGTTGCCATCCGACCACGTAAACACGGCGTCACCTGAGGAGAATGTGATCTCGACCGAGCCCTTCCGGATCTCCAGGAGCGGACCTTCTCCCAGGCGAAACTCCACGCGTCCCAAGATGTTCGCCGTCACGGAGGAGGGCGTTTCCGTACTGAGCTTGAAGAACGAGTTCAGCTCCTTGCCGCTTGCGGGCTTGCCAAAGTCGAAGCGGCCGTTTTCGGCGATCGACCGCGCGGCGCGCATGAAACCACCCCAAGCGCTGCGCGCGAGCGCCGCTCCTACGCTGATGCGCCGCACGCCGAGAGATGCAATCTCGTCGAAGGTCAAGGCCGTGTCTGGCCCGACGAGCACGTTCAATGGCTTGGGGTGCACGGCATTCACGAGCGCCGCGATGTCCTCGCGCCTCGTGATTCCGGGGGCGTAGAGGACGTCGGCGCCTGCTTCGGCATAGGCCCGCACGCGCAGGATGGTGTCCTCCAGGTTGGGGTTCCCGACCGAGAAGTTCTCCGCGCGTCCGATCAAAAGCGGTGCATCGGGCCCGTGCTCGTCGAGCACGGCACGCGCCGCCCGCAGCCGTGCGACAGAGGAGCCGATGTCCCGCACGGGATTCGAAGGAATGCCGCTGGCGTCCTCGAGCGAGATGCCAGCGACCCCGGTGTCTACGGCCTTGCGAAGGTTGTCGGCGAGTCCGGCTGCACTTTGCGCGAAGCCAGATTCGAAGTCGGCGTTGACGGGGATGGCCGTCGCATCGACGATGTCCTGCAGGTGCTCGAGCACATCGTCCAGAGACAGATTCCCGTCCGCGCGTGCTCGTGACCAGGCTGCGCCTGCACTGGTGGTTCCCAAGGCCTTGAACCCCAAAGCCTGCAGGTAGCGTGCACTGCCCCGGTCCCAGGGATTCGGCATGACGAAGCATCCGGACTGATGCAGTTCACGAAAGGCGCGGCGACGTTGGGCAATGTCGGCGGGTTGGGATGACATGGAATTGCTCCTGAATAGCTCTCTGCGGAAGACGAAGGCGCCAATGCTCCCCAGCGGCAAGGTCTGGCCCCCGCCCTGGGCGCGATCGCGTGAAGGGCGACCGAGTCGGTTATCGGGAAGCGAAGATGCATTCTCTGCCGTCATCGCTTAACGGCATCGGTCGGCGAACTCGTGGACGCAAGGTAGTGAATCACCGCCTGGCGATCGGCCGCCGAAGCGAGGGAAAACGCCATCGCAGTACCCGGAGCGACCGATTGCGGGTCCCGCAACCACATCTCCAGGCGCCGCGCATCCCAGCGTCCGTTCACGCGCTTGAGGGCGCCCGAGTACGTGTAGCCGGCAACAGAGGCCACCTCGCGGCCCACGACGCCGCGCAGCATCGGGCCCACGCGGCTCGCGTCGAGTGAATGACAGGCTGCGCACCTGCTTTCGAACAGCGTCGCGCCCGCGCTTGCGCTTTCGACGACCTGCGCCGCCACGGATAGCGGCAGTGCGCCAAGGACGGCCAGGAGCGCCATCGTGCCGGCCACCGGCAAGGGACTGGTTCGCATGCGGTTCAGCCGAACAGGTAGGCCCGGGGGCGGATCTCCAGCCCCTGCGCGTTGTTCAGGGTCGCCCAGTGCACTGCTTCGTCGGCCGCGAGGCTGCTGAAAAGCTGCGCCAGCTTGGGGTCGCGCAGCGCCGCGACTTGGCCGACATAGGCGCTCGCCGCTCCCTGCTCGAGCTTGGTCGCGAGAGCCACCACATCGCCCTCGGTCTTGAGCGATCCCAGGTTGAGCGACTCCACGTAATGGCCGTCCGCCTGCGGCTGGACCGGCGTGCCCCCCGCCTTGGCAATGAGCGCGGCCAGCGAGTCCCGGTGCTGCTCGTGGTGCCCCATGAACACCTTCGCGATCTTGAGGGTGCCGGGCTTGAGCAGGCCGCTGCCGCCAGCGAGCCGATATGCGGCGATGCCTTCGTGTTCCAGTGCGAGGGCCGTCTGCATGACCGACACGTCCCTGGATGCGTCGTTCGACTTGCGCCCGGCCGCCATCGCGGGAGTGGATGCGGCAATGAGACCCAGGCCCGCCAGGCCGAGGAATGCCCGGCGCGGCTCCTGCGCGATCGGCTGGTTCAGGGGTGAAGACATAGCTGGCGTTCCTTCGGTGAATTGAAAGTTTCCGTGGTGCTCGGGTCCGCAGTTCCCATGACTGCGTCCACTCGGTTTCGCGCGTGCGCCAATGTCGCACCCGCCTGCCGATTCACTCTAGCGGTCATCTCACGCCAAGGACCGGAAGAAGGCGTTGAAACGGATGCGGTGGTGCATTTGCAGGACTTCAGGACACGGACTCGCCGCTGCGAATTGCGCCGAGCGTGTTTCCGCGCCGGAACTCAGCGATTTCGTACCATCCGGGTTCGGGACGCGTTTCTTCACAGCGTCACCTGGAGCCTGAGCTTGCACGAACATCCTGTCCTACGCGCTTCTCCCGCTGATCTCGAGAGCCTTCTCGGAACTCTGGAGGTGAACTTTGTGGCCCTCACCGAGTGCTTGGTCAGCATGGGATACAGCCTGGAATTGGGCGGCGTGAACGCGCCGGGAATCCACTACAACCTGGTCGGCAACGGTCGGGCCGTGGTGGATAACGGGGACCCCATCCCATTGATGCCGCACACGCTGATCGTCGTTCCGCCGAAGTCACTGTTCCGCATAGAGGTTGAAGGGACCAACGGCTTTTCCGGCTTGCTGTCGATCAACGGTCGAGTGCAAAACAGGTCACCGGACGCAATCCGGAAGGTCACGGCAGGAAATGGCGACCCTTCGCTGGTTCTTGTCTGCGGTTACTTTCACGCCACCTATGGCGCGTGCACGGACCTCTTCGGCGGGTTGACGGAACCGATCTTCGAGCAGTTCAGTGCCGAAGATCAGGTGGATGTCAAACTGCAAGCAGCGATCAACGAGCTCGTCGCGCAGGAGATCGGAAGCGGCGCCATGAGTGCCGCCTTGTTGAAGCAGGTCATCGTCCTGCTCTTGCGCAGGTCACTTGTTTCGATGAACGCATGGGTGGAGCGCTTCTCGGTCATCAGTGATCCCCTGGTTGCGCGCGCCTTCGCCGCGATGGCCATGCGCCCGGGGGACGACCACTCGCTCCACAGCCTTGCCCATCTGGCTTGTCTCAGTCGCTCTGCCTTCGTGGCCCGATTCACGGACACCATCGGAAAGCCGCCGATGCAGGTCCTTCGGGCGCTGCGATTGCGGCAGGCGATGTCCCAGCTCAAGGCGAGCGGCTTGCCAATCGAAGCAGTCGCCCGCAACGCGGGTTATGCCAGTCGCAGCAGCTTCGTCAAGGCGTTTCGAAGGAGTTATGGGATCGAACCGTCCGAGGTGCGTCGCATCGATCCCGCCTAGGGATGATGCCTCCCGAGCGCCTTTTGCACTCCATTCTGCGAGACCACGTCGAGCTCCTTGCCGGTGGCGATGCCGGCGACGTACTCGCTGAACGACTCGATCACGTCGTCGACACCACGCACCACTTCCAGCCTGGCCTCTTCGACGTCCTCGCCGTTGCCCAGGCCCGCGCCGAACTTGCGTGCCTTCGCTTGCCATGAAACTACGCGCTTGTTGTGCTCTTCCGGAAGCCGTGTCGAACCTAGAGCAGTTTGCTCAGTGGCACGCGAACCAATGAGAATCGACTTCAAAGCTGTCTGCGTGGTTGAGATTCAACGGCGAAAAGTAAGGCGCAATCTGAGCGACACGGCAGAGGAACTGCGCCTCCTGTACGAGGCGGAACTGAGCCGCGGCCAGCCTGAAGTCGCCACGAGAAAGATGTTCAATGAAATCTTCGACCGACTGTCTGCTGGCTTTGCGCACGGCCTTGTGAAGTCGCTCCACAGCGCAGGCCTCGAAGGTGCGGCGAATGCTGCGCCGTCCTGGAACACTTCACCGGGCCTCATGTGCACGCCAGCGTTGCGACGCAAGCATTTCGGCGCACATCGCTCGATCCGACCCAGAGGCGCAAGGCAAGAACCAGTGATTTTGGAGATGTATGTCACTGCCTCTATCTTCCCTACGTCGATGTTTTCCGCGCAGATGGCTTCGCGGCTGTGGCCATCAGGGATGCCGACATGCCAGTTCGTACTAAGGTGGTCCCAAGCTTCTTGGAGTTGCAGGACGTGATCCGACTCGCGCTTTCTGAATGAAATGGCGAGGACGGCCGAATTCCTCAATCATCAAACAAGGAGTGGACCACGAAGAGCTGCGGCGACGCTCGGCTTGCCCGCTACTCGGAACGAAGCGGTCTCAAAGCCTGGCTGGATCGAAGGACCGCAACCAGTTGCGGATTCAACCGGTCGATGCAACCCACTGATGACTGCCGTAGGCAGAAGGAGTGTTGCAGATGGCTTACCGGACGCGAACCTACTACACGGACAGCCAGAAGGCATTGATGTGGGAGCGATGGAGGCAGGGATGGACCCTGCATC
>NZ_JBFTRG010000020.1:0-113248 GCF_056399425.1 Variovorax sp. 01N429
CCTGCGCCTGCAGCTCCGCGCTGTAGCGCCGTCTCGATCTGGGTCCTGAAGCGAGTTTGTCGCTTGTCATCATGTCCACCTATCTTTAAGTGGACACGATCCTTCACGTCGCGACGCTCGGATTCAAGATGGGATTACCGGACGCATACCAAACTGTCGCCTCCGTGCGCAGCCGTGATGTGGTCACGCAAGAGGCGCTTGGCGCCGCGCGCGCACCGATTTTTGGGGAGGCCGCTTACTCAGGCAACCAATCGGTACGGCCCTCTCTGCGAAGCCGCCGGGATGTGCAACGCGATGCCATCGCAACCGCATCAGGCGATCCCTACTCGGAAGCAGCCTCATCGGGCGTTCTTGCGACTCCCGAAGGAGCCGCAAGTCGTGCAGACATGCGCTCAGAGGCGCGGCATGAACGGACTCGGCTGGAGTAAAAGTCGAAAGGACTTGCGAGCGCCGTGATGCAACACGGGGGCCAGCTTGTCACATCGCCTGTCCCCTCTTATCGCAGCTCGGTCGGGATTGCAGGTTCTGGCCCGCGAGCGAGCCGACGCTTCGTTGTCTCAGAGCAGCCGCGGCTAGTGAGGCGCCATCAGGAGTGTCAGACACAAGGTTTCGGCAATCGCGCGCGCGGCCTCTGCAGGCGCGAGAGCGGATGTATCAATGACTAGCTCCCCTCTCGGCATCGCCCGCTCGGACGCCTCAAATTGCGTGCGCAATTCACGCAGAAGGTCCACCGACTGAAGCTTTCCAAAAAGCGCCCGGCTCGGCGCTGTCAGACGTTCTTCTTGTACCGCCACAGGAACGGTCAGCTGAACAAAATGGGTGCTGCCGCCAGCGGCCCTCACGCTTTCAACGACTCGCCTGTCGAAGCCTTGGATGACTGTCGGCTCTGGTGCAAAGGTGAAGATGAGAGAACGCTTAGCCATTGCTGCCTCGCGTATCACGTCGAGCCACATACTCTCGCGCAGCCTCACGAACTGCTCAGTGCCGAAAGGGAATACCGCTGCCACAGCATCGACCACTAAGTGGTTGTGGAAGACGGCGTAGCCAGTCATGCGCCCGAGTTCGTTCGCGATGGTCAGCTTTCCAGAGGCCACCGGGCCATGAACAAAAACAAGTTTCATGCTGCGGATTATGGTTATGTTACCGAAAGCGCTCAGTTGAAGCTCGGTTCTCGCCCGACCGACGGCCGTGCTGGTGGATGGAGCCGGCAGTGTGTGTAGCACAACACTGGCAAGTGTCCGTGCATCAGCGCGATCGCGCGGGAAGTTGACGCAGCAGGCAATCGAGAGCCAAGTGATAACGGTCTTGAAGCGCTTCAGTATGGGTCAGCTCACCTCTGGCTGAACAAAGGGCGAGGCCGCTGCCATGTGCATGGTCGATCAGAATATCGCGCCACATGACTGGGTCGGGCGTGACTGCGGTGAGCAGGCTCGTTAAGCGGTTGGTGATTCGGCGGGTCGTTCCTGTAAGGGCTTCGGGCGTGGCAAAGAGCGCGAGCGTCAACTGGGGGTGGCGGCCTACGACTCCGTAGTAGCGACTAAGTAGGTCCCGGATCTCCGAAGTGGGATCTTCCGACTTGCTCACTCCTGCCAGAGCTTCCGCATAGACTCGATCCGACACTGCCCGAAGCAAGCCTGCGTAGTCCCCAACGTGGTGGTAGAGACTCATCGGGGTCACTCCCAGTCGAGTAGCCAACGCGCGCAGGGTCAGGGCCTGGCCAGCGCCTTCCTCGAGCAACGCCAAAGCGGCAGCCAGGATGGCCTCTTGAGTGACTCCTTGTCCCGAGGAGGGCCGCCCGCGCGGGCGAGTCATGCCGCCAGCCGATAGGTGGATTGGACCAAACCAGAAGGGAAATTGCGACAGGACACCAATTTCAGATTGATGTCTTGCGAGAGTGCGCCAAACAGAGGCCTGCCGGAACCGATCAAGACGGGAACAGTTGTGATCACCATGTCGGCAATCAGCCCATCGCGAAGGAAGGACTGCACCACTTGGCCTCCATCAACGTACACCCGGCGCACGTTTTGTTCGGAAAGGGCCTCCATTTCGTCCCTGGGCGCACGGTCGGAGAACCGAACTTTGCCTGTCAATGAGTGCGGAACGGGCTTGCCCGCCAGCTGCTTGGAAAGAACGACCACGGGTAGCACGTAGGGCCACGGGTCGGACGCGATTGCTTTTTCATAGCTTCCTCGACCCATAACGATGACGTCCTTGTCGGCGATGAACGCTGGATAGCCGTGGTCCTCCCGCGGGTCGTCGCGCTGCAACAGCCATGCAATGTCACCATCTGCTCTCGCGATGAAGCCGTCGAGACTGGTGGCGATGAAAACGTGTGCGGTGATGAGCGTCATGGATTCAAATATACATCGTATATATATGACGCTCAAGGCGTTCGGAAGCCATCTCACTGCCAGCCTGCCATGCGCCTGAGGCGCACCTCAACTGGCCCGGCAGCCGCTTCAGGTCGCGGGTGTGGCTTCGAGGGCCGTACGAACGGCCGCACCAAGGGGCCAGCGCATGAATTCGTGGATCATGCCGTCGGAACGTCTCCCCCGGCACTTTCACGCCGGCTTGGCCCAAGCGCACGCCATAGGCATCCCCTTCATCGCACAGCGCGCGGCGAGTTTGGCTTGGTCATCGGGGTTGGCCGACTTCAGCCTTCCGATACTAGTGGTCTCGCAGAAGAGCCATGGCTGTTGCGTCGTAATACACCCCGTCCACCATAAAGGCCCGGCGAAGCAATCCCTCGGCTAGGAAGCCATGCCGCCCGTAAAGAGCCTTAGCGCGTGGGTTGTCCTCACGTACAGCTAGCTCGATGCGTGTCAGACCGAACGCCCAGGCCACGTCTATCGCCGCGCATAAAAGAGCTGAGCCAACACCTTGGCCCCGTGCCCCTGCGACGACGCCTATCCCCAAGCTTCCAACGTGTGCGCGAGCCTGACCACGACCGCGCAAGATGTCGCACCAACCCACGACGACGCCGTCCAACATCGCGATTCGCATGCATTCTTGATTCGAGAGGACGGATGCGTAGAACGCGTACGCCTCTTCAAGACGTGGCGCCTCTGTGAACGCAAGAAACCTTTTCTCGCGTGCGACCGAATCCAGCGCTTCGCGAAGAGCTGAAAAATGGCACGCGTGCAAGGGTTCAATGGAAAGATTCATGGTCTAGCGAACACTGGTTGCGGGAAGCCAAGGCGATGGCGCCTTAGGTACACCATCAAGTTCGCCGCGCACAACTGGGCGGCGTGCTCGATGGTCCGCTTCTGGCGTGTGCTGAAGTCTGCCGGGAATCCATCACTCATGCGGCGCCGTGGAAGACCTTCCAAGCCTCTTCTTCAAGCTGGCCGCCGGTGGAGAGGACGTGCCGTCCTCGTCGTGAATTCTGAAGGTCTGCTGGTCTCGACCGATGCTTGCAGCGCCGTCCAACCCGAGTAGTAGGGTGTACATCGTGTCCCGCAGAGCTCCGTCGAGGACGACGCGAAGCTGGGTCATCTGTGCAGCGGTCAGGCCCATGGCCTCGACCCTCTTGGCCACTTCTGCATGTCCGTGGTCACCCATGAACGCCCCAAGCAGCTCTGCTCTGAGGTCACTCCAGTTCTTGACGAAGTTTGCTGCGTCCATGTTCGTACGGTCGTTCTGGTTTGAATTCTGACCCGGCCTTGTACGTCCGGTCTTGGCCAGCGAGCACCAATTCGCGGCCGTGCCTAAAAGCTGAGCTTCGGCGCGATCGCCCTTGGCCAACGACCGCTTCAGGCGAGTTTGGCGAACAGGCAGTCCCGGCCAAAAGCCGACCTCCGCGACATCCCCCAACCGCCCGGCAGCCGTTGAGCACAATGCAGGCATGGAAGCTATCAAGACTCTTGGACTGTTTCCCTGGCACCCAAGGTGATCGCAGCGGCGACTGCGATCAGCGCTGCGATGATCGCGCAGCTCGCTCCCCAGCCGACCCATCCGACCGCCGCGGCACCGAACATTGTCCCAAGAGTTCCGCCTATAAAATAAGCCATCATGTAAGCGCTGTTGAATCGAGCGGGTGCTGAAGGGTTGAGTGCAAGCACAGTGCTCTGATTCGCGACCTGAGCAGCGAATAGCCCTGCGTCGAAGATTGCAAGGCACACCAAAGTGGCGACCGTGTTATGCAGTACAAGCCCGCCAATCAGCACAGAGCAGCCTGCAAGTGCCAGACCGAAAAGAATGACTTTTCGAGCGCCGACCCGGTCGGTCCACACTCCAGCAACGCGCGTCGCGGCGATGCCAGACAGGCCAGCCAAGGCATACATTCCGATCCGCTCCGCGGAGTAGGAAAACGGCGGTTGGGAAAGTGCAACTGCCAGGCCAGCCCAGACTGCGCAGAAGCCGAAGAACCATAAGGCGCCACGCAATGCTGCCAACCGGAGAATGGCATGTTTCGCGAACAGACTCGGGATGGATAACAACCCAGCTAAATACCCGTGCGTAACGCGTCCTCGTACGGCTGGAAGTACTAAGCGGCAACAGACTGCAAAGACCCCGCAGGCTGCGGCGAAGACGAAAAGCATTTCTCGCCAGCCCATCTGATCGGCAAGCCAGCCACCAGCGATTCGACCCGACAAAATTCCGGCTGAGATTCCTGCGGTGACGATACCAAGATTGGTTGCGCGACGGTGCGGGAGAGTCAATCTGCTTGTCAGGGAACTCATTCCCGCGCCTACAACTGAACACGCACCGGTGACCCCCATTAACAAGGTCAGGATGGCCGCACTCGTGACGGTTGCGCTCAGCGCGAGGGCGAGCCCAAGCAACGCAAACTGGATTCCAAGAACCTTGCGAGGTGAAAAGCGGTCGACTAGAGGGACAAGCGCCAACAATCCCACCAAATAGCCGATCGGCCCACCGGCGAGTGCAACTCCTATAACTGCAACTTCTGTGTGCATCGAGCCTGCTACATCTGCGATTGACGGCTGCAGCACGTAAATGCTTGATGTTCCAAGCGCAGCAGCTAACGCCATGAACATCACCTCGAGCCCTCCGAGATTGCCCGCACGTTCTTGCTTACTCATCGGAGAACACTCCGATTCTCGGAGTTAACAAAAGTCTGCACACGCACCGCTGAGCGAATTTTTTCTACGCCCTCATGTCTGTCTAGGGCCTTGGAAATGATGTTCATGGTTGTTTTTTGAGGTTCGGTTAGTGAACCTCATGAAGCTTATCACGAACAGGTCTGCTTTTTGAACTTCAGTAGACTTGGGGTATGGCAACTACTTATGACGCACAGAACTGCACTCTGGCGCGTGCGCTGGAACTAATCGGCGAGCGCTGGACGCTTCTGATCCTCCGCGATGCGTTTTACGGAGTCCGGCGGTTCAACCATTTCCGCGACCACCTTGACATCCCCCGTGCAGTGCTTGTCGAGCGCTTAGAAACCTTAGTCGACAATCGCATCCTCTCGCGCAACCCGGATCCCGAACACGCCGCGCGACATCTATACGAGTTAACTTCATTAGGCCGCGATCTTTGGCCTGCTCTTTATGCCTTGCTGTCCTGGGGCGCTCGCCTTGCCGGGCCGAATCAGCTGCGTTTCGTTCATGTCGTCTGTGGCAATGAGATCGACGACCACGGCGACTGCCAAGCGTGTCATGTCAAGCCACCACCGGCCGCTGTCGCAACCGAACCTCGCCAAAGCAAGCCTGGAGGACGGACCGACGCAGTTGCCATTGCATTGCGAAAGCGCCATGTGCTCCTTGAACCACTGGTTACCGAGAACTGACATGGACGATGCGAGCGGCTTAGCGGCTGAACCTGACGGTCTGAACGACTGCTTTCAGAACTTGGCTACTTCCGCTTCGGTTAAGGGTTGTCCGACACCTGCCTTGCGGCGCGCACATGGTGCGACCCTACAGCCTGCGGGCAGGTGTTGGACTGGCCTCCAGGGAGGAAACCGCGGAACTCAACGAAGGCGCTCGCGAAGGCGTGGAGCTATGGCGATTTGGGCTTCGGTCCACGCGATGAACCTGGAGAGTGAGCTCAAGGACGGGCCGGTCGTGCTTGCAAGCGCGAACTGATTGCACCCAACGGCCCCGTTGTGCACAGGGCGCAGTGGCTGCCCCAAAGAACTTTTCAGGTCACAGGCAAGACTGCGCCCCATCGGCACTGGCAGATGAAACCCGAGAGCAGCGTGGACAGCTCGACTCAGTCCTGTCGTCATGGCGGTCGAGCCTGTAGCGGGATGGGATGGCCCCGCACGAAGATCGCCAGGACCACCATGGGATGGCCGCAGTGCGGGCAGGAGAAGGCCGCCGAGGCAGCGCTTGAGTCGCCTTCGACATCGGGAACCACCTCAGCCTCTTGATGCAGCAAGGCGCGAGCCAGCGCCAGACTGGCGGTACGTGCTCCATTGGCCAGCAGCCCATAGTGGCGGAGGCGATGGAATCCGCTGGGCAACACGTGCAGCAGGAAGCGGCGCATGAACTCGTCGGCCCCAAGCGTCACCGTCTTCAAGCGTGTAAGGCCCTTGGCCCGGTAGTCCTTCCAGCGGAACGTGACACCGCGCTCATCCAGGCAGATCAACCGGCTGTTGGAGATAGCCACCCTATGGGTGTAGCGCGACAGATAGGCCAGCACGGCCTCGGGGCCCGCGAACGGGCGCTTGGCGTAGACCACCCATTCGCATTGACGCAGCGGTGCAAGCCAGTCGGCGAACGCCCGCGTATCGGCGAGCGCGGCATAGTCGCCGAAGAACTCCAAGCGACCGGCCCGATGCACAGCCTAGAGCTCTTCAAGGAAGCGCCGCCGGAATAGGCGCGACAGCACGCGCACGGGCAGGAAGAAGCCTGGCCTGCAGGCAATCCAGCGCCCGCCATCGGGCGATATGCCGCCGCCCGCAACGATGCCGTGGACGTGCGGGTGATGCGTCAAGGCGGATCCCCACGTGTGCAGCACCAGCGTGGCCCCGATGTGGGCGCCAAGATGCTTCGGATCGGCTGCGATGGTCATCAGGGTCTCTGCGGCGATGTCGAATAGCAGCGCGTAGATCGCGGCCTTGTTGCAGTACGCGATGGCGCTGATTGGCGCCGGTAAGGTGAAGACGACGTGGTAGTAGTCCACCGGAAGCAGATCGGCCCTACGCGCCTCGAGCCAGCGTTGTGCAGCGCTGGCCTGGCACTTCGGACAGTGCCGACTGCGACAAGAGTTATAGGCAATCTGATCTTGCCCGCAACCTTCGCAACGCAACACGTGGCCTCCCAGCGCCGCGCTGCGGCACTGTTCAATGGCCGACATGACCTTGAGCTGGCCGAGGCTCAGGTGGCCGCGCTGCGCCTTGCGCCAGTCGGGACCGTGGGTGCGGAAGATGTCGGCGACTTCCAGGGCGCTGTGCGCCATGGACGCACGCTCAGGCGCAATGCGCCTCCAGCGGGCTGACCACCTCGCGCAGCATCCGGGTGCCTACGTGGGTATAGACGGATGTGGTGTCCAACTTCTTGTGACCCAGCATGACCTGGATCACACGGATGTCCACCTTCTGCTCCAGCAGGTGGGTGGCGAAGCTGTGGCGCAACGTGTGCATCGACACACGCTTGTTGATGCCGGCGGCGACTGTGGCGGCGGCAATGGCACGGTTGAGCTGACGCGCAGTCAGCGGATTCAGCGGATTCATGCCTGGGAACAACCAGCCGTGAGGCAACATCTTCCCCTGTGAGTGGGCCAGGCGCCACCAGGCGCGCAGCAGCTCCAGCAGGACGGGCGAGAGCATCGCATAGCGGTCCTTCTGGCCCTTGCCCTGCTCGACGCGCAGCGTCATGCGCTGGCTGTCGATGTCATCGACCTTCAATGCGACGATCTCGCCGACGCGCAGTCCGGTGCCATAGGCGATGGAAAGCGCAGTCTGGTACTTGAGGTTGGATGCGGCCGCGATGAGGCGCACCGCTTCGTCGTGGCTGAGTACCACCGGCAGCTTCTGCGGAACGCGCACATAGCTCATCTTGGCCATTGCGTCATCGCGCCCGAGCGTGACGTCGAAGAAGAACCGCAGGGCCGTGATGGTCGCGTTGATCGTGATGGCCGAGACGCCGCGATCAACCATGTGCAGCTGGAATCGCCGCAGGTCCTCGGCAGTTGCGGTGTCCGGTGAACGCTGAAGAAAGGCGGCCAGGTACCGCACGGCACGAATGTACCCAGTCTGGGTCTTGGGTCGGAGCTTGCGCAGACGCATGTCATCGAGCATGCGTTGGCGCAAGGGCGAGATGGCTTGGGTGGATGCGGTCATGATCGTGCTCCTGTCAGAGGACGAGGCGGAATTGCCTCGCTCTGCACATTGACAGGGACGCGACGACTGATTGACTCCGCGGTCTTGCGGGCGGGCTACCGCGGCAGCGGTTTAGTCCTTGGGCCCGGTACGGCCTGTCAACATCGTTTGCCGTCCGGCCGGTCCGCAGCGTAAGCCGTCTTTCGACCCCGAGTTGCCAGCGGCAGCTTTCTTCTAGGGACCGGCCCACTCGCGCGAATGACCGGGAAGCAGCTTTGCTGCTTTTGGCGTGCATACGCTCCTAAACATGTTGGGGGGCAAGATGCGCTCAAGTTCGGAGAGAATGCCTCTCGCAACAAGTAGATCAGCTCGTGATTGAACCCCAGCCTTTGGCCATAGCCGCCTTCAGCTTTGCGATGGCGTGGGCGTCAGATGGATTTCATTGCATCAAAAATGGAGGGGCGGTCTGTGCAACAGGAAAACATTTTTTATGAAGATCGGTTTCTTGAAAGCTGGGCTGGTTCCATCATCACCAACCCCAGCACGGCCATTGTTGAGCTCGTTGCCAACTGCTGGGACGCTTATGCGACGAAGGTCGACATAAGCTGGCCCGATCCGAAGCGGAACAAGCAGTTTTCCATTTCGGACAACGGCAAGGGCATGACCAAGGCCGAGTTCGACTACATCTGGCGTGCCATGTCCTATGACCGAATCGCCAAGACCGGACCCACGGCTGCACCGCCACCAGGAGTGGAGGGTCTTCCACGCTTCGTCTTCGGGAAGAACGGCAAGGGCCGTTTTGCCAGCTTCTGCCTCACCAAGAACTACGTCGTCACCTCGGTCAAAGACGGCCAGAAGATCGTCTACAAGGTCAGCCGCACGGCCAACAAGCCCCTCATAACTGAACTCGTGGAGATCGTTGAGAAAGGTGTTGAAGGGCATGGCACGACGATCACAGGCGAAGGCGAAATCCGTCAGACCAACCTCACGGTTGAACAGGCTAGAGAGCTCCTTGGTGGTCGGTTCCTTGCCAACCCCTCCTTCAAGGTCAGCCTGAACGGCACTCCCATTTCGTTTGCCGACATCAGCAAGTCGTCCCTCTCAATCGTGGACGTTGAAGTGCCCGGCTACGGAACGGCCAAGATCTATCACATTGACACCGGCAAGGCCGACAAAACTACCAAGCAGCACGGCATAGCTTGGTGGGTCACGAACCGTGCGGTGGGTGAGTGCAAGTGGCGAGGTGCCGACGTTGAGCGCATTCTTGACGGCAGAACCGAGAAGGCCAAGCGCTTCACCTTCATCGTCCAGGCTGACTTTCTAAACAAGGAAAACGCCGTCAAGGAAGACTGGTCGGGCTTCATCGAGAAGAACGTCGCATGGGACACCACCAGGCCAATCGTTCAGGACAAGATTCGAGAGATCATTGACAACACCAGTGCCGCAGAGCGTGAGGACAAGCGAAGTGCGGTCCTTCAGAAGGTGGGGCAGTCGGTCAACTCGTTGCCTCTGCTGAGCAAGGATCGAGTCACGGGCTTCGTCAATGAGGTCGTGGATACCTGCCCGAACTTCGGTGAGCAGGAGATCGTGCAACTGACCTCCATCTTGGCAAAGCTTGAGAGGAGCAAGTCCCAGTACGGCTTGCTCGAAATCCTACACAACCAAGAATCGCATGACTTGGACGCCCTGCATGAAGTGCTGAGCCAGTGGACCATTGGCATGGCGAAGGTCGTACTGGACGAGATTCAGGGCCGCTTGAAGGTCATCAACGAACTGCGAATCAAGGTTCAAATCGCGTGCATTGACGAGGTGAAGGAACTCCAGCCGCTTTTTGCCAAGGGCCTCTGGATGTTCGGCGATAAGTTTGAGTCCATTCACTTCACGTCCAACAAGGGCATGACGACGGTCATCCGCGAACTCTTTGACGGGAAGGCCGAGAAGGCTTCGCTCAACCGCCCTGACTTCGTCATTCGCGGCGACGGCAGCACCGGCTTCTACTCCTTGCCTTCGTACAACGAGGATCACCAAGAAGCTGGCGTGCAGCACCTCGTCATAGTTGATCTGAAGACCACCAAGCTTTCCCTCGGCTCCAAGGAGAAGGAACAGATTTGGAAATACGTGAAGGAGTTGAAGAAGCGGGGCCACATTCAGCCTGACACCCGCATTGACGGCTTCGTCCTTGGCGACCAGATTGAAAGCGGTGAAGGTGGCACTCGGACCGAAGACAACGACAAGGTCAAGATTCAGCCGCTGCTCTACGGCACGATTTTGAACAGGGCGGAACAGCGGCTTCTGAAGCTCTACGACAAGGTCAAAGACGCCCCGTTCCTGCTCACCCAGCAAGAAGAGTTGGCGAAGTTCATTGAGCCGATCCCTGTTGCTCAAGGCTCGCTTGAGAGCGTTGCGTAGTGTCGCCGGTCAACTGGATCGCCGCCTACAACTATCTGTTCGCGGCCCTGAACAGTGAGAACAAGGCGCTCTATGTAAGTGGGTCGACGTTCTGCCGCATGGTTCAGCAGGTAGATCCGGGCTCGCCCAGCTACCAGCAACTTCTGCCTTTGCGCACGAGCCAAGGCAAGTCCAACTCCCGGAAGGACTTCTACTGGGATCTCATACAAGCTCAGCCAGAGCCGCAGCGCTTTGCCTTGTACCGGGTGTTCGTGGATCACATTGAGCCCCATGACAGGGCCCAAGCGGACACGATCAGGGACATCGTTTTCGGCGGTGGCCGTGCCGTGCCCACCACGGTTGTGCCGGTCGACCTGTGGAACTCGGAAAAGCTCAACCACAGCTTGACCGACATCGACAATGCGACTGACGCCCACCACTACAACCGGGCGACGACCCTGAGCTACACGTGTCTTGAAGGGCTCTACAAGACCTACGTGCGCAAGCATGTGCCTGACCAGGTGGGCCTGACTGACCTCATGCCGCTGTGCAAGGTGGTCAAGGACGATATTAGTCGCAAGCTCCAGGCCCAAGGGCCGTTCCCGGTGGAGATCGTCAATGCCATGCCCACCTTGACCAACGCGATTGCGAACTCAAGGAACGGGTTCTCGGAGTCGCACTTCGGAGACGATTCGCAGCGTTGGCTCGCCCTCTTTGCTCGTGACCTGACCAACTCGGTGGGTCGGCTCATGCTCAACTTCATGTGAGGCGACATGAGCAAGAAACTGCTTCTCGTTGACCTTGAGAACAAGCACAAGGTAGATCTCTCTGTGCTGGACGAGAGCTACCGGGCCATCATCTTCGTCGGTGCCAACCAGAACCCGCCCAAGGCTTCCAAGAAGCCAGCCACGGCCCATAGGTTCAGTCGGGTGGACTTCCTGAAGATTTCAGGCACTGGCAAGAACGCCTTGGACTTCCACATTGCCTTTGAGCTTGGCAGGACGTTTGAGACGACCCCCGACACCCAGTGCTTCGTTTTGAGCGGCGACAAGGGCTTTGATCCCTTGCTGACCCACCTCCAGAACAACGGCATGCACTGCCGCAGAATAGAGAGCATTGCTCAGCTCGTGCCCGTCGCTGTGGTGCCTGCTTTGCAGGTTGATCTTGTTGCATGTCGGCACTGCAAGAAGGCCAGCACGATTGAACACCATGGCGGCCTGTGGTGTTCCAACTGCGGCCGGTTCGCCAGCCCACCAGATCTGAAGCTCCTGCCTTCAAATCAGCCGGGCTTCGTGGAGGCCGAACCTGCTTGGGAAGACGATGGCGGGATCGTTGCCGAGTGTGGTTGGTGCCACCAGAAGACGGACATGACGGGTGGAATCTATGACGACGGCGAGTGGATGTGTGGGAACTGCATAGCTCGCTACGCAACATGATTCACCTTGCCCAAACCACCGGCTGCCGCCAGCCCCAAGGGGCTTCATGTATTGAGAGCGGTCGTGGCCGTTCAGCTCCGCACCATGACAAGCAAGACGGCTAGTCGGCTAGTCGGCAGATTGCTGAAGCGTTCCTGGCTG
Source organism: Variovorax sp. 01N429 (assembly GCF_056399425.1). Classification (NCBI taxonomy): domain Bacteria; kingdom Pseudomonadati; phylum Pseudomonadota; class Betaproteobacteria; order Burkholderiales; family Comamonadaceae; genus Variovorax; species Variovorax sp. 01N429. Next base: position 12,190 of record NZ_JBFTRG010000020.1, read on the forward strand.
GTGCGAAGGCAAGAAGTCTTGAGAACAGAAAGTCGTTCGGTCTGCTGTACGAACAGGGTTGCCACGGCGTGTGCATTGGCCTCATGCGTCAAGAGCTTGATATCTTGCTTCGCCTGTCCTTCCTCTGGCGTCCTGAGACAGCAGCGGACGTTGCGGTGTCCCTCATGGAGAAGACCGTCACGAAGGGGGCAAGGTGGTCATATCAGTAAAACGGCAAGAAGGTCATGCTGAGCGATAGGAGCATGGTGGCCTTCGCCCACTTCTTGGGTGGCTGGGAGCGGGTTGCCTACGAATTCGGTTGCAAGGCCATTCACTTGTCCGATCTTCATGCCTACCAGGCGGGCGACCCCATGAAAAACCTGAGCGAGCATGAGAGGCAGGAGATTTCTCAGTATCTGAGCAGCTACCACGGTTACGACGGCAAAGATCTGACCATGGACGACATGGTTTCTTACCTGCCCAACGTCATGGAAAAGATCAGCAGCAACGTGGAGTTTTATCTGGAGGAACTGGAAGAGCGCTATGTGCATGCCGGCTGAGTTTGTCGGCACATGGCCTCTTCGGTTCGAATCAACACTAGGGAGCGGGCTTCGTGAGAATCAGAAAAATATCGATCAGGAACTTTCGCGGAGTCAACGACCTTGACTGGAGCCTTCCGACAGCGGACATCTTTTGTCTCATTGGGAAGGGCGACTCGTCCAAATCCACGATCCTTGAGGCAATCAGGTATGCGTTCCATCCTCAGTGGAACCTGACCCTCAGCGACTCGGATTTCTACACGGGCAAGGTAGAAAACGCCATTGTCATTGAGGTGTCCATAGGCGATCTCGTTGAAGACTTCCTCTCCCTCAACATGTACGGCCAGTACCTGCGAGGTTGGGACGCCAAGACCGGCAAGCTCGTTGACGAGGCCGACGACGCTCTTGAATCCGTCCTGACAATCCGCCTCACTGTCGGCAAGGACTTGGAGCCCAAGTGGCTGGTGGTCTGTGATCGCAATCCTGACGGTGTGCCCTTCAAGCAAGCTGATCGCAACAAGGTCAGCGTGGGCCTGATCGGAGCCTACAGCGAGAGACAACTTTCATGGGCGACAGGCACGGCCTTAGCAAAGCTCACTGAAGCGCAGAGCCTGAACGAGTTGCTTGCCAATGCTTCAAGAACGGCCCGCACCTCGCTTGACGCCGACAGGCCCAACAGCCTGAAGAACTTTGACGCTGCCGCCGTGAAGTCTCAGGAGGTGGCCAAGATTTTAGGTGTGCCTGTCGTGGAAGCCTACAAGGCCCACTTGGACTTGAGTTCGGTGAACCTGAAGGTCGGCGGACTCGCTCTGCATGACGGCGACATTCCGCTTCGCCAGTTGGGATTGGGGTCACGGCGAATGCTGTTGTGCGGCATTCAAAAAATGGGTCTTGAAGAAGGCCATGTGACCCTCTTTGACGAGGTTGAGTTCGGGCTCGAGCCTCACCGCATTTCTCGGCTCTTGAAGCATGTGCGGGAGGACAAGCGGGGTCAGTATTTCTTGACCACCCATTCACCTGCCGTGCTTCGTGAGCTCACCGTCAATGAGCTCTACATTGTCCACAGCAAGGCAGGCACTGTGCGGGTCATCCCCGCCTTCTGCGAAGGCTTGGTGGCCCATGAGGCACAGGGGAAGATTCGATCCAGCGCTGAAGCCTTTCTGTCGAAGAAGGTCGTAGTCTGCGAAGGGGCCACTGAGGTGGGCTTCTTGAGAGGCTTTGACGACTACCAGGTCGGAAAAGGCAATGATCCGTTCTCATACCACGGGGTGTCCTTGTTGAACGCTGGTGGTGCGAGCAAGATTAAAGCATTGGCCGAGGCATTCAAGCTGCTTGGCTATGAGGTCTGCGTCCTTGCTGACGGAGACGCCGAGAAGCAGTTCTCGCCTGCCCATGAAGCGGAGTTGAGAGACAAGGGCATTCCGGTTCATGTGTGGACCGACAGGCTCTCATTGGAGGAACGGGCCTTTCAGGACTTGCCGTGGGCAAGCGTGATCGCCAGTGTGAAGCTTGCCCAAACCGTTCCCAGCTTGACCGTCTATGCCAACGTGCGTTCCAAGTATCAAAAGGAACTCAGTGAAGACGTTGGCACGTGGGCGGAAAGTGCCGATCTGAGACTTGCCATCGGGAAGGCGGCGAAGGGTTGCGACTGGTTCAAGGACATCACCCGAGGCGACTTGTGGGTTCAGGCTATCAGTCCTTCTTTCGGCGATCCCGATTTTTCAAAGAAGGACATTCCTGTGAAGCTCTCCAAGCTCTGGGAATGGGCTGAGCATGTCTGAGGAACTGGCAATCAAGCTCGGTGAATGCACAGGCAAGGGGTATGTCATCGCTCCTGCTGGCTACGGCAAGACGCACTTGATTGCCATGGCGGTGAAGGCGGGAACCCACCGGCAGTTGATCTTGACGCACACGTTCGCCGGGGTCAATTCCATCAAGACGAAGATGAGCACCCTCGGTGTTCCTGCGTCCCGGTACCAGATTGACACCATTGCCAGTTGGTCCCTTCGTCTTTGCCTTGCATACCCGAAGAACTCTGGGTGGAAGATTGAAAACCCAACGAGCAAGCAGTGGGCGACGCTCTATGAGGCATGTTCAACCCTGCTGAAAAAGGACTTCGTTCGCCGTATCGTCAAGGCCACTTACGCCGGCGTTTACGTGGACGAGTACCAAGACTGCTCGGATCTGCAGCATGGTCTTGTGTGTGCCTTGGCCGAAGTGCTGCCTAGCCGCATTCTGGGCGATCCCATGCAGGCCATTTTTGACTTTGACGACGGCAAGCCCGTGGATTGGGACGCTAGCATCTATCCGCATTTCGCCTGCTTGGGTCAGTTGGAGAAGCCATGGCGTTGGGACAATGCGGGACAGCCGTTGTTGGGTGCATGGCTCAAGGCCGCGAGAAAGAGCTTGGAGCAGGGTCAGAAGATCGACCTTATCAACGGCCTGCCTGCATGCGTAAAACGGGCCTACACCGATCCCCAGTACCTGCCCAACAAGCAGTACGCTCTTCTCTGTGAGCACTTAGGCAACACCGCCTCCGTCATTGCCTTGCATGGCGGGGATCAGGAGTCCAAGAACAAGACCCACCGCCTGGCTCGGACCATGGGAGGCCGTTTCTCTTCCATTGAGGAAGTGGAAGGCAAGGCGCTCTTCTCGTTCGTCAAGAAGCTCGATTCCGCCAAGAACACGAAGGCTAGGTTCCTGCACGTCTTGGATTTCGCCAAGGACTGCTTCACTGCCGTCGACAAGACGCTGACCGCTGGCACCAAGCTTGGAAACATTGCCAAGGAGACGAAGGCCACAAAATATCCCAACTTGCTGGCGGCCGCGAACCTGTACCTCACAACGCCGACAAGCAAGAACCTCAAAGCCTTTATCTTGCTGCTGAAGGATAACCCTGAGACTGCGGCCTACCGGCGTGATTTGCTCTACCGCTTCATGAGCGTCCTGAAGTTGCACATTGACGGGGCAGGGGCGACGTTCCTTGAAGCGGCGAACCTGTACCAAGAAGAAATGCGGCACACGGGCAGGCCGATCAGACATCAGAAGCTCATTGGGACGACATTGCTGGTCAAGGGGCTTGAGTACGACCATGCGGTGATTTTGGACGCCGACTCGCTCGGTACCAAAGACCTCTATGTTGCAATAACGAGGGGTGCAAAGTCGTTAACGATCATTTGCAGCGGCGGAACTTTGCCGAGCGTCTAGGGTTGCCGTTGCCAGGATGCCGCGGTTGCGCGGCACGAAACTATCCGGGTGCACCGGCTCCACTTCGCCGCAAGCGGTTGACGACGGCAATGCTAGCGTCGCAGATGCCCGGTCTCAGGACTACCGGTCGTTCGAACATCGGACGTCAAAGACTGTTCTCAGTCTGGAGCCGAACTAGCGGGACTTCGTCTGTGTCTGTAGTCGGGTGTGAAGCGGTCTTTGAGTTGACACAGATCGATCGGCTGCAATCAGTCTTACTCGGACATCCATTCAGGGGCGACTCGCAGTTCCTCAGGGCCAAATGCGCGGCATGAGCAACATCGGTTCCGTCTTGAAGTCTGAGATCTCTCGCGTTGCGCGCAAGCAGAAATGGACAGCCTCAACAAACAAGCTCGCAGTATCCCAGCGAGATCGCCGACTTGACGCGCCAAGTAGCCGGGCGGCACAAGCAGCTCAACCAGTTAGCCCTCAGGCGAAGACCGCTTCGATGATCACCGCCGTCGACGATGCCGAGACGCCTCGTCGCTTCAGCGCCACTCGTTTTGCTGCCCAAAGGGCCGAGCTTGGCTTGTCTGGGGCTTTCTACGGAACGCTTGTGGGCATGAGCGGCGCTACCATTTATCTTTGGGAAAGCCGCGCGCCAACGAACAGCAGCTTCAGCGCTTGGTCGCAGTTCGCGCTCGGCAAGCGCACAGCTCTCGAGAAAGTGAATAAGTAGTCAGTCGACGCTGGACGACATGGAGTTGGCGTGCGGCGTGAGCAGCTACATGCTTCCTACGACAGCGGCTGATTTTCACAATTGGAGCGGCCTGCGCTTGACCGCTCTGTTGAACGCGCCGCCACGTCCAAACTTCACAAGCTTCCGCAAGTTCTGCTCCGACTCTCAACCAATTCGGCAGGGAGAGCGCTTGCTTGACCGCTCTCCCAATCGCACCAGCGACATGATGGTGATCGTCGCCCCTTCTTGACCGCACTGACCGACCATGCTGCTGTCCGCACCCCGGGGATTTGAGGTTTCGGCAGTTGTAACCGACCAGCGATTGGATGGAATTTTCCGACGGATGTTGATTAACCGCGACAGACCTCAATACTCCCCAACAAAGGGGACATGCCGCGCTAGCCTCTCCGCCGCGGCCACGCTCTTCGCCAAATCGCGCGGCATGTCCACGTTCCATACACCGGACCTCCTCTGGCCCGAAAGGCGCCTGTTCGTCGAAGCCCAGGGCCTCCAGGGCTGAGTGGCTAGCTAGGTATTTCCCCTAGCAGGCACCGCAAGAGTCCCCTACCGCGGGAGGCCATGTGCGCACGTGTTCAGAACTGAGAGAGAAAAGTTCAGGACTGATTGAGAATCGACATCTGCTCTTCAACGCGCGCGCTCTTGAAACCGGGCAAAACACCCTTATGATTAGCACTCGTCGAAGTTGAGTGCTAACAGCACCGCACTTCGCGATGCGGAGCCGGCACCATGCCGGCTTCGGACCAAACCCCCGTTTCTTATCAGGAGATGCAATGAAACTTCGTCCTTTGCACGATCGCGTGATCGTCAAGCGCATTGAAAGCGAAACCAAGACCGCCTCGGGCATCGTGATCCCCGACAACGCCGCGGAAAAGCCCGATCAGGGTGAAGTCCTGGCGGTCGGTCCTGGCAAGAAGAACGACAAGGGCGACCTCGGGGCGATGAGCGTCAAGGTTGGCGACCGCGTCCTCTTCGGCAAGTACAGCGGCCAGACCGTCAAGGTCGATGGCGACGAACTGCTGGTCATGAAGGAAGACGACCTGTTCGCAGTCGTCGAGAAGTAATTTCTCACCCTTCATCCCTCTCATCCAACTGAATCTCGGAGAAAACTCATGGCAGCAAAAGACGTAGTCTTCGGCGGCGAAGCCCGCGCGCGCATGGTCGAAGGTGTGAACATCCTCGCCAACGCAGTCAAGGTCACCCTGGGTCCCAAGGGCCGCAACGTGGTCCTCGAGCGCTCCTTCGGCGCCCCCACCGTGACCAAGGACGGCGTGTCCGTCGCCAAGGAAATCGAACTCAAGGACAAGCTCCAGAACATGGGCGCCCAGCTCGTGAAGGAAGTGGCCTCCAAGACTTCGGACAACGCCGGTGACGGCACCACCACCGCGACCGTGCTGGCACAAGCCATCGTTCGCGAAGGTTTCAAGCTGGTGGCTGCCGGCATGAACCCGATGGACCTGAAGCGCGGCATCGACAAGGCAGTGACCGCCCTGGTCGCCGAGCTGAAGAAGGCTTCCAAGGCCACCACGACCTCGAAGGAAATCGCGCAAGTCGGCTCGATCTCGGCCAACAGCGACGAAACCATCGGCAAGCTCATCGCTGACGCAATGGACAAGGTTGGCAAGGAAGGCGTGATCACCGTTGAAGACGGCAAGTCGCTCGACAGCGAACTCGACGTCGTCGAAGGCATGCAGTTCGACCGCGGTTACCTGTCGCCCTACTTCATCAACAACCCCGAAAAGCAAAGCGCGATTCTGGAAAACCCGTTCGTGCTGCTGTTCGACAAGAAGATCAGCAACATCCGCGACCTGCTGCCCACGTTGGAGCAAGTGGCAAAGGCCGGCCGTCCGCTGCTGATCATTGCCGAAGAAGTCGAAGGCGAAGCCCTGGCGACGCTGGTCGTGAACACGATCCGCGGCATCCTGAAGGTCGTGGCCGTCAAGGCACCTGGCTTCGGCGACCGCCGCAAGGCCATGCTCGAAGACATCGCCATCCTGACGGGCGGCAAGGTCATCGCTGAAGAAGTCGGCCTGACCCTCGAGAAGGTGACGCTGGCTGACCTCGGCCAAGCCAAGCGCATCGAAGTGGGCAAGGAAAACACCATCATCATCGACGGTTCGGGCGCCGCTGCCGACATCGAAGCCCGCGTGAAGCAAGTCCGCGTGCAGATCGAAGAAGCGACCAGCGACTACGACCGCGAAAAGCTGCAAGAGCGCGTGGCCAAGCTGGCCGGCGGCGTGGCAGTGATCAAGGTTGGCGCTGCCACCGAAGTCGAAATGAAGGAAAAGAAGGCTCGCGTCGAAGACGCCCTGCACGCCACCCGCGCTGCAGTGGAAGAAGGCGTGGTTGCCGGTGGTGGCGTGGCCCTGCTGCGCGCCAAGCAAGCCGTGGGCGACAAGCTCAAGGGCGACAACGCTGATCAGGACGCCGGTATCAAGCTGGTGCTCAAGGCCATCGAAGCGCCTCTGCGCGAGATCGTCAACAACGCCGGCGGCGAAGCCAGCGTGGTCGTGAACGCTGTGTTGGCCGGCAAGGGCAACTACGGCTTCAACGCCGCCAACGACACCTACGGCGACATGCTCCAACTGGGCATCCTGGACCCGACCAAGGTGACCCGCACCGCACTGCAAAACGCCGCTTCGGTTTCCTCGCTGCTGCTGACGACCGAAGCCATGGTCGCCGACGCACCGAAGGAAGAAGCCGGCGCTGGCGGCGGCATGCCAGACATGGGCGGCATGGGTGGCATGGGCGGCATGGGGATGTAATCCCGGCCCGGCTTCCAGCCAGTCCAAAAAGCCCCGAGGCGTGAGCCCCGGGGCTTTTTTTCGTCTGAAATGCGGCTCTCAGGTGCTCAGCAGAAAAGAAAACACGGCCCCTTTGTCGACACGCGGCAGCAAGCGGATGTCACTGCCATGCAGCTGGAGGATGCGCTTCACGATCACCAGCCCCAGCCCACCGCTTCGGCCTCCCGCCGACGAGAACATCGGCCGCGTGAAGATGGCGGTGCGAAGCTCGCTCGGAATACCCGGCCCGGTGTCGCTGATCTCGACCTGCACGCCGGCCTTGTCCTGGCGCAACTGCACCATGATCTCGCCGCCAGCGGGTGTGTGGCGGATGGCGTTGTCCAGCAGGTTGGTCAGCACGCGTTCGATCATGCCGAGGTCTGCCGACACGCCGGGCAGGTCCGGTGCAATGTCGGCCACCAGCCGTTGATGCCGCGCCTCGGCGGCCAGCTCGAACTTCTGGAACACGTCCTGCACAAGGTCAGCGAGCGCGAATTGCTCCTTCTCGAGTTTGACCACGCCATATTCCAGTCGCGCCAGTTCGAAGAGCTCCTGCGAAAGCCGGGTGACCTTGCGACTCTGTGCCAGCGCGATTTCGAGGTAACGGCGCCTTTCCGCCGTGTCGAGCGTGTCGGCCTTGATCAACAGCGTCTCGAGGTAGCCGTGCAGTGACGTCAGCGGCGTGCGCAGGTCGTGCGAGATGTTGGCGAACAGCTCGCGCCGCTGCTGGTCCTGCTGCGTGAGTTCGCGCCATTGCTCGGCGATTCGCCGCGTCATCTGCGCGAAGGCCTGGGCAAGCGTGGCGATCTCGTCTCCTCCGCGGCCGACGCGCTCGAACGCCGGTTCCACATCCTGGAGCGCCGCCACGCCATCGTTCTCGAACTTGCGCACCGCACCGGTCAACTCGCGCAAGGGCCGGGTGATGAGCCGAAAAGCCACCAATCCTGCAATCAGGCCCAGCAGGGCGACCAGCGCCACGGACCACAGTGTCGTGCGCAATACATTGCTCGCCACAGCGTCCGCCAGCAGCGCGTCACGCTCTTCGCCCGACAGGACCACGTAGACATAGCCGACCTCCTGCCCGCCCACCCGCAACGGCGCGGCGCTGAATACCTTGCGCGTGCCATTGCCGCGCGGATCGTCACCCAGGACCGGCAATGGCGCGCCGTCGAGCAACCGCCGTATCGGCGCCATATCGACGCGGTCGCGCTTCAGATGTCCGGGCGGGGCCGCCTGCCCTTGGATGCGGCCATCGAGCCCCAGCAGGTAAAGCTCGACGCTGGGATTCACGGCCATCAGCTTGTCGAAAAGGTCGCTCACCGCCGCAGGGTTGGGCCCGTCGCGCTCCATCAACGTCGAGTTCTCGGCAATGTGCGCAGCCAGGCCGAGCGAAAGCCGCTGCGTCACCTCCTGCTCGTAGCGGCTGCTCGCATGCATCTGCAGCCAGATCGAGGCACTGCAGCACGCCAGCAGCAGCACGGCAAAGACCACCGAGATGCGGCGCGACAAGCTTGCATGCAGGCTCATGGTCCGGCCTCCTGCGGCGCCAGCTTGTAGCCGCGCCCCCAGACGGTGAGGATGCAGCGCGGCTGCGACGGGTCAGCCTCGATCTTCATGCGCAGGCGATTGATGTGCGTGTTGACTGTGTGCTCATACCCGTCGTGCTGGTAACCCCAGACATGGTTGAGCAGGTCGAGCCGCGAGAACACCTTGCCCGGATGGCGCGCAAAGAAGTGCAGCAGATCGAACTCCCGCGGCGTGAGTTCGACAGGCTTGCCATCGACCTGCACTTCCCGGGCGACCGGATCGATGCCGAGGTTGCCGATGTCCAGCCGTCCTGCCTCCATTCGCGCATTGCGCGCCAGGGCGTCGGTGCGCCGCAGCAAGGCCCTGACCCGCGCCACCAGTTCCAGCACCGAGAACGGCTTGGCCAGGTAGTCGTCAGCGCCGAGTTCGAGGCCCAGGATGCGATGCACCTCGCTGGACCGCGCACTCGTGATGATGATCGGGGTATAGCGCGTCATGGCCCGCGCCCTGCGGCAGATTTCCAGCCCGTCCACGCCCGGCAGCATCAGATCGAGGATCAACGCGTCCCAGCTTCCGCGCTCCAGTTCGCGCAAGCCGGCATCGCCATCGGCGGCATGCGTGATGGCGTAGCCCTCGTCCTGAAGATGCATGCCCATCAGTTCGGCGATGTGCGCATCGTCCTCGACGATCAGAACGCGTTTGGCTGAGTCCATGAAAACGGATTGTGCGGCGATATCGGCGGCGCATTTATCACGATTAATTGAACTCTCCGTGATGAATCGGCCATGGGGTCCGCCCAAGAATCTGCCCCATGCAAAGCGAGTCCACTCCATCCGCTTCATCTGGCAAGGCACCCATCCACCCGCTGTGGATGCGCATCACGCACTGGCTCAATGCCCTGGCCGTGCTGGTGCTGGTCACGAGCGGCTGGCGCATCTACGACGCATCACCACTTTTCGGATTCGAGTTTCCTCCTTCGATCACCCTGGGCGGTTGGCTCGGCGGCGCGCTGCAGTGGCACTTTGCCGCGATGTGGCTGCTGGCGATCAACGGCCTGACCTATCTGGTGCTCAACGTGGCGAGCGGCCGGCTCTGGCGCAAGTTCTTCCCGCTGTCGCCGGCCGGCGTCTGGCGAGATGCGCTTGCGGCCTTGCGCGGCAAGCTGTCGCACGCGGACCCGCGGCGCTACAACAACGTGCAGCGCCTGGCGTATCTGTTCGTGATGGTCGACATTGCCGTGCTGGTGGTTTCCGGCTTGGTGCTATGGAAGTCAGTGCAGTTTGCGGGTCTGCGTGAACTGCTCGGCGGCTACGAGTTCGCCCGCCGCATTCACTTCTGCGCGATGGCCGCGCTGGTTGCCTTCGTCGCCGTCCATCTCGTGATGGTCGCGCTGGTCCCGCGAACGCTGCTCACGATGCTGGGCAGCCACAGCAAGGAGGCCGCATGAACTTCTTCAAGCGCACCCCCCAGGCCACTCTGGCCGACATCGACACCGATGCGGCTCTGGCCGAGGCGCGCAAGCTCATCGGCCGGCGGATCGAGCAGCCTGCGCGTCGCGCATTCCTGCAGCGTTCGTTGACACTCGGCGGACTCTCGCTGCTGAGCGGCTGCAGCATCAGCGACAACTCGACGGTCGAGGCTGCGCTCACCCGCATTTCACGTTTCAACGACGCGGCGCAAGGTTGGCTGTTCGATCCGAACCGGCTGGCGCCGACGTATCCCGAATCGATGATCACGCGGCCGTTTCCCTTCAACGCCTACTACGGCGAAGACGAGGTGCGCGAAGTGGCGGAGGACGGCTATAGGCTCGAAGTCACCGGCCTTGTGGCTGACAAGCGAAGCTGGACCTTGCCCGAACTGCGCGAAATGCCCCAGCAGGACCAAGTCACGCGCCACATCTGCGTTGAAGGCTGGAGCGCGATCGGCAAATGGGGCGGCGTCCGTTTCGCGGATTTCCTGCATCGCATCGGTGCGGACACCAGCGCCCGATATGTCGGCTTCAAGTGCGCCGACGACTACTACACCAGCATCGACATGCCGACCGCATTGCATCCGCAGACCCTGCTGACGCTCACCTACGACGGCCAGCCGCTTCCACCGAAGTACGGTTTTCCGATGAAGCTGCGCATGCCCACCAAGCTTGGCTACAAGAACCCGAAGCACATCCGGGCGATTTTTGTGACCAACACCTATCCCGGAGGCTACTGGGAAGACCAGGGCTACAACTGGTTCGGCGGCAGCTGAGTCGGCTTCGACTCGGCGCTGCTGAAAGCGTGCAGCGCTGTTCTCCGGAACCGCGCGCACTGAGACTTTGAAAAACTTAACAAGCTCGAAATTCACTCATACAAGGACACTGAAATGAACAAGCTCACCGCAACGCTCCTCGCCGGCTTCCTGGCCATCGGCTCGGCTTCCGCATTCGCGGCCGACGACATGAACAAGGACGCCATGTCCAAGGATGGAATGAAGAAAGATTCAATGGCCAAGGACGGTATGAAGAAAGAATCCATGGCGAAGGACAGCATGTCAAAGGACGGCATGTCAAAGGACGGCATGAAGAAGGATTCGATGTCGAAGGACGGCATGGCCAAAGACGAAATGAAGAAGTAGCCTCGGTCTTCCGCCACCGAGGTTTCACCCAAGGAGCAGCACTGTCATGAAATCACCTTTTTCCATGGGCGCGGGATCGCGCATCTCGCTGACTCGGCGGCCCTTGTTGGCTGCACTGGCCCTCATCGCGGGGGCCGGGCTGTGGCATGTGGCACCCTCGCTCGCTGCGGAGGCCGCGGTCGTGATCCCGGCGCCGGCCGAAGACGCGTCCACCCCGCCAGGCACGACATCGGAAACCGCCGTGATCGCGGGCGGCTGCTTCTGGGGTGTGCAGGGCGTGTTCCAACACGTCAAAGGGGTGACGAGCGCCGTCTCCGGCTACGCGGGCGGCCAGCCATCGACGGCCAAATACGACGAGGTCGGCTCAGGCCGCACCGGCCATGCCGAATCGGTCCGGATCACCTTTGATCCTCGACAGATCAGCTACGGACGGCTGCTGCAGATTTACTTTTCCGTGGCGCACAACCCGACCGAGCTGAACCGCCAAGGCCCCGACACCGGCACCCAGTACCGCTCGACCATCTTTGCCGCCAATGCCGAGCAGGCGCGCGTCGCCAAGGCATACATCGCGCAGCTCGACAAGGCAAAGATCTACGGCAAGCCAATCGCCACGACTGTCGAAACGCTCAAGGGCTTCTATCCGGCCGAGGCGTACCACCAGGACTTCATGACGCGCAACCCCGACCATCCGTACATCGCCTTCAACGATCTGCCGAAGGTCGAGAACCTGAAACGGGTCTTTCCGGACAGCTATCGCGCCAAACCCATGCTGGTGGGTTCGGGCGCCTGAAAAGCGTTTGTCAGATGCTGGCCGGCAGGGGCTCGGGCGGTGGACCGTAGAGGTTGGATTCGGGCTGGCTCGGCTGAACCATGAAGTACAACAGCACGAGCGAGCCCACCACCGGAATCAGCCCGAGCAGCAAAAACCAGGCGGACCTGCCCACGTCATGCAGGCGACGCGCACCGGCCGCCAGCATCGGCAGGATGAAGGCAAGGACCACCAGCAAGTTGACGTATTCGTGGATGAAGCCGGTGACAAAGGCCAGGATGAAGTAGGCCAGGAAGAACCACCAATACTCGGGACGCGATGCGCGGCCGGAAAAATCGACGTACTTGCGAAAGCAGGTCTGTACGGCCTGTTGAAAGTTCATGAACGACTCCTCTTGTTGATTCCCACGGGAAAACCCCGCGGTCATCATATCGAGCAGTCCGCGTCAATGGCTCTGCCGCAGCCTTCCGAGCAGGCCGGCTGTGGACGCATCCAGCCCATCGACATTGCCTGATGCCAGGCGCGGCTCGATGTCCTTGGCCAGGACCTTGCCGAGCTCGACGCCCCATTGGTCGAAGCTGTTGATGCCCCAGACAGAACCGCTGGTGAACACGCGATGCTCGTAGAGCGCCAGGAAAGCACCGAGCGACTCGGGCGTCAGCTTGTCCAGCACGAAGAAGGTGCTGGGCCGATTGCCCGGGAAGTTCTTGTGCCCGCCCGCATCGCTCTGGCCGACCATGAGTGCCTGCGCCTGGGCCAGCGCATTGGCGAGCAGCTTCGGGTGATGTCCTTCGAGGTCATGCGCCGGGTCGCGCACTGCGAGAAAGTCCAGCGGGATCACGTCCGTGCCCTGGTGCAGCATCTGGAAATAAGCATGCTGCCCGTTGGTGCCCGGCTCGCCCCAGAGCACGGGCGACGTACCGAACGTTACGGGCTTGCCTTCCATGTCCACCTGCTTGCCGTTGCTCTCCATTTCGAGTTGCTGCAGATAGGCCGGGAGGCGCTTGAGCGAACTGTGATACGGCGCAATGCAACGGCTGGTGAAGCGATGAAAGTCGCGATACCAGACGTCGAGCAGGCCAAGCCGCGCCGGCAGGTTCTGGTCCAGCGGCGCGGTGCGGAAGTGCTCGTCCATCGCGTGTGCGCCAGCCAGCAGGCTGCGAAAGCCTTCGGCGCCGATGGCCAGTGCGATTGGAAGCCCGATCGATGACCAGAGCGAATAGCGTCCGCCGACCCAGTCCCAAAATCCGAAGGTCGTCTCGATGCCGAATTCGCGCGCCGCGGCGACATTGGTGGTCAGCGCGGCGAAATGGCGCGCGATGTCAACTCCGCCGGATTGCTCGAACCACCGCTTCGCCGACTTGGCGTTGGTCATGGTCTCGGCGGTGGTGAACGTTTTCGAGGCAATCAGGAACAGCGTGTGCTCGGGCGCAAGCCCCCGAAGCACGCCGGCGAGTTCATGGCCGTCGACATTCGAGACGAAATGAAAACGCTTGCCCGGCGCAACATCGGCCTCCAGCGCAAGAACGGCCATCTGCGGGCCCAGGTCCGAGCCGCCGATGCCGATGTTCACCACGTCAGTGATGGTGTTGTCGGCGCGGATCGATTCCGCGAAATCGAGCATGGCCGTCAACGTGGTCTGCACCTCATTGAAGGCGCCAGCCAGCTTGGCGGGAGGCGGCGATGACGCGGGCCTGCGCAGCAGCGTATGAAGCACCGCGCGGTCTTCGGTCGCGTTGATGTGGTCCCCCGCGAACATCGCGTCCCGATGCGCCTCCAGACCGGTTTGGCGCGCCAGGGCCATCAACAGTTGCTCGGCGCGTGCGTCGATCAGGTTCTTCGACAGATCGGCAAAGACGCCGGGCGCCGACTGGCTCAAGCTCTCGAAGCGCTTGGGATCAGCAGCAAACGCCCGACGCAGGTCGAAGCCCTTGCCGCTTGCTTCGTAGTGCGCATGGAGCTCAGTCCAGGCGGCCGTCCGATCGCCGCGGGTGCGCGTCATGTGGTCTCCATGAGTTTTTCGAGTTTGATCGCGTCCGCTGCAAAGGCGCGAATGCCTTCGGCGAGCTTTTCGGTAGCCATCGCGTCTTCGTTCAGTGCAAAGCGGAACGAGGGCTCGTCGAAGGTGACTTTTTCAGTGTCGCTGCGCTGTGCGGCTTCGGCGTCCAGAGCGTGCTTGAGCGGGGCCTCGCTGGCCGCCAACTCCCCCAGCAGTTCGGGGCTGATGGTGAGCAGGTCACAGCCCGCGAGAGCGGCGATCTGCCCCACGTTGCGGAAGCTGGCGCCCATCACTTCCGTCGCGATGCCCTGCTTCTTGTAGTAGTCGAAGATCTGCCGCACGGACTTCACCCCCGGGTCATTGGCACCCGCGTTGGCCGCCTCGTCCCATTTGGCGCCGGCCGATTTCTTGTACCAGTCGTAGATGCGGCCGACGAAAGGCGAGATCAATTGAACCTTGGCTGCCCCGCAAGCCACCGCCTGCGGGAATGAAAACAGAAGCGTCAGGTTGCAGCGGATGCCCTTCTGTTCGAGTTGGCGCGCGGCCTCGATGCCTTCCCATGTCGAGGCAACCTTGATGAGCACGCGCTTCTCCACGTCGACACCTTCGGCGCGATAGAGCGCGACGATGCGCTCGGCCCGCGCCATGGTGGCTTTCGTATCGAAGCTCAGCCGCGCATCGACTTCGGTCGAGACGCGGCCAGGAATGATCGAGAGGATCTCGGTTCCGAAGCGCACCAGCAGCCGATCGATGACTTCGTCGATGGGCTTGCCCCCGCGCTTCTTCACCACCTCGTCCAGCAGCGGACGATAGTCGGCCTTCTGCACCGCCTTGAGGATCAGCGACGGGTTGGTCGTCGCGTCTCGCGGCTTGAACTGGGCCAGTTGACGGAAATCACCGGTGTCGGCGACCACGGTGGTCCATTGACGGAGGGCATCGAGTTGGTTCATCGGATCATTATCCCGCTGCAAAACTACAGGCCGTGTCGTCCATGACTGACGTAGGGTGGTTCGATCGGTAACTATTCTTCGGCCTTGTCGACTCGCCCAAGGGAGAAAAGCCATGGCTATTCGCAACCGCCGCGCCCCACCGCCAGCCGCCTTCGACGACCGCGCCCACAGCGCCTCGATCGGCACGCTGGCAGCCGCTTTCTGCGTTGGCGGCGCGCTGACGCTGCTGGCGATGACGAACCCTCGCAGCGCGCGCGGCGAAGCCGTCGCCGGACCGCCGGATGGCGCACCGCTCATGCGTGCGCCGCTCCAGGTGGTGGCACCGGTCGACCTCAAGCGCTATGCGGGCCTCTGGCATGAACAGGCCCGCCTTCCGAACCGGTTCGAGAAGCAATGCACGGGGGCGGTCACCGCCGAATACAACCTGCGCGACGACGGCACCATGGAGGTGCGCAACCGCTGCATGCTGGCGGACGGCAAGTTCGAAGAATCGGTCGGTTTGGCCCGTGTGGTGCCGGTCGCCGGCCAACCGGGCGCGGGCCGGCTCGAAGTACGCTTCGCACCCGACTGGCTTGCCTGGCTGCCGATGGTTTGGGGCGACTACTGGATCCTGAAGCTCGATCGCGACTATCAGGTGGCTCTGGTCGGCACGCCCGACCGCAAGTACCTCTGGGTACTGTCGCGCGCGCCCACGCTGGATGAAGCGTCGCTTCGCGCCGAACTCGACTACGCCCGCACGCTCGGTTTCGACGTGGACAAGGTCGTCTTCACCGGCAAATAGGCTTCGACCTGCGCCGGCAGTTCGGTCGGCCGCTGGCAGTGGATCGCCTTCCAGCCGAGTTCGCGCGCGGCAAGGACATTCGGAAGCGAATCGTCGATGAAGAGGGTGTCTGCCGCCACCAGCCCGTAGCGCTCCGTGAGCAAGTCGTAGATCTCGCGCTGCGGCTTGATGAGCTTGACGTCGCCCGAAAAGATGCCGCCGTCGAACCAGCGGAAAAACGCGTGGCGGTATTCGAGCACGCGCGCATAAGGCTCGGGCATGTTCGACAGGTAGTAAAGGCGCAAGTCCTCGCCGGCATCGCGACGATCGCGCAGGCTCGCAAGAAGATTGACCGTGACCGCGACCGGCTCCAGCCTTTCGCCGATGGGCGCAAGGACGTTGCTGAGCCGGTCGGCAGGCAGCGACAGCCGCAACGCCATGCGGCCGATCGCATCGTCGAGCGTGTGCGTGCCGCGATCGAAACCCAGCCAGTCCTCGTGATGAAACATCTGGACCGCCAGGGCGTGCGCTGCATCGGCAGTGGGTGCATGAGGCGCGAGTTGCGTCTGCACCAGGGCGACGGGCTCCCAAGTCAAGAGAACCGCGCCAAGATCAAAAACGACATGGGTGGTCATAGGGCGGCAGGCACGATGGAAACTCCGTGGTTCGTCAGGGAAAGGGTCGTCTCCGCGCCGGCGGCCAGAGGGTGCGCCAGATCGGTGGAAATGACGAACACTGAGCC
Organism: Variovorax sp. 01N429; assembly: GCF_056399425.1. Taxonomy (NCBI): domain Bacteria; kingdom Pseudomonadati; phylum Pseudomonadota; class Betaproteobacteria; order Burkholderiales; family Comamonadaceae; genus Variovorax; species Variovorax sp. 01N429. Next base: position 28,791 of record NZ_JBFTRG010000020.1, read on the forward strand.
GAGCGCGGTATCGAAAGCATATTCGTAGAAATTGCCCAGGAACGCGGCCTTGCGAAGGGTCGCCGCAAGCCCGACCGCCGCGCCGATATACCAAGCCTCCGGCCGCACCGCGACTTTCACGATCCCGGGCGCGATGGCGGGGCGCGGGGTCAAGGTCAGCGGACCCATCTGCACGCGCCCGTCGGGTTGCGCGAGCGCCGGGAACACCATGGCCTCACCCATGAAGCCGGCAACGAATTCGCTCTCCGGCTGGCCATAGAGCTGCTCGGGCGTACCGCGCTGTGCGATGACGCCGTGGTCCATCACGATCACCTGGTCGCTGACGGCGAGCGCTTCGCTCTGGTCGTGCGTGACATAGGCGACGGTGAGCTTCAATCGCTGCTGCAGATTGCGGATCTCCTCGCGCATCTCGCGGCGCAGACGGGCGTCGAGATTGCTCAGGGGCTCGTCGAAGAGCAGCACGGCAGGCTCCAGCACCAGTGCTCGCGCGAGCGCCACGCGTTGTTGTTGACCGCCGGACAGCTCGCTGGGCAAGCGCTGGTCGAAACCCACCAGCCCCACGCCCTTGAGCATTTCGCGCGCGCGGCCGGCGGCCTCGTCCTTGCGCACGCCGCTCGTCCTCAATCCGTAGCTCACGTTCTCGATCACGTTCATGTGAGGAAAGAGCGCGTAGCTCTGGAACATCATGCTCACGTTCCGATCGGCCGGGCCGAGCGCGGTGACGTCGCGGCCGCCCATGAAGATCGAGCCGGAAGTCGGCGATTCGAGCCCCGCAATCATCCGCAGGATGGTCGTCTTGCCGCAGCCGGAGGGGCCGAGAATCGTCGTCAGCGTTCCCGCGGGCACATCGAAACTGATGCCTTTCACAGCGAGCGGCGCGCGCGAGTCGCCTCCGTAGCGCTTGGTGATGTCGCGAAGTTCGATGCCGTTGCTCATGAATGCTTTCTCAGGGTACTGCCGGGACGATGACCGGAGCGCCCACCCGCCTGCGCCCCAGCTTGCGCTCACCGACGATCCATTGCACCAGCGCGACGGCGATCGCCATCAGGATCATCAGTACCGTGCAGTAGGCAAGCGCGACACCGTAGTCGCCATTGCCGACGCGGCCAATGATGTAGGTCGTCGCCAGTTCGTTCTCGGCCGTGACGAGAAAGATCACCGCGCTGACGGTGGTCATCGCGCGCACGAAACTGTAGACCAGCGCGGCAACCAGCGCCGGCTTCAGCAAAGGCAGCACGACCTTGAAAAGCGTCTGCGACGTCGAGGCGCGCAGCATCAACGAAGCCTCGTCGAGCGAACGGTCGATCTGCCTGAACGCCGCCGTTCCGGCGCGCACGCCGACCGGCAGATTCCGGAACATGAAGCACAGCACGATGATGAGCCCGGTGCCCGTCAGCTCGAGCGGCGGCACGTTGAAGGCCAGGATATAGCTCACGCCCAGCACCGTGCCAGGGATGGCAAAGGCAAGCAGCGCTGCGAATTCGAAAGCGCCTTGCCCCTTGAACTCATTGCGCGCCAGCAGCCACGCGATCAGCAGGCCCAAGCCTGCCGTCAATGGCGCGGAGATGCCGGCCAGCTTGAGCGTCGTGATCAGCGAATTCCATGCGGTGCCTGCCCAGACGATGCCGAACTGTCCCCATTCGAGCGCGAAGGCAGTCCTGAAATGATTCAGCGTCAGCGTGTAGTCGCGCCCCCAGGTCTGCACGAAGCCGCCCGCGAAGGCGAAGAGATAGACCACGACCGTGAAAGCAATCCAAGGCAGCGCAACGCAATAGATGGTGCGCCTGACGCCGTCAGGCAAGGCCATGGCGATCCCGGAGTCGCCCTTTCCGCTCACCGTCGTGTAGTTGCGCTTGCCCAGCACGCCGCGTTGAACGGCAAAGACGGCCAGCGCGAACAACGTCAGCACCCAGGCGAGCGATGCGGCGCGGCCCTGGTCGTATTGCGCGCCCACGATGGCGAAGAAGATGTCGGTCGAGAGCACCGAGAACTGGCCGCCCACCACGATCGGGTTGCCGAAGTCGGCAATGCTTTCAATGAAGCCCACCAGAAACGCATTCGCGAGTCCCGGCTTGAGCAAAGGCAGCGTGACGGTGAAGAAGGCCCGGCGGCGGTCCGCCCGAAGCATCAGCGCCGCCTCTTCGAGGTTCGGCGAGACACCCTGGACAACGCCGCGCATGATCATGAAAGCGATCGGCGTGAAGGCGAAGAGCTGCGCCACGAGCACGCCCGGCATGCCGTAGAACCAGCGCGTCGGCTCGACGCCAAAGGTGCTTTCGAGCAACTGGTTCACGACGCCCGCGCGACCGAACAACAGGATCAGCCCCAGCCCGACGACGAAGGGCGGCGTGACGATGGGCAGCAGCGCCAGCAGCCGCAACGGTGCCTGCCAGCGCCGGCTGCCGCGCTCGGACATCAGCGCCATCAAGGTGCCGAGGAATGTCGTGCCCGCGGCCGTGAGCAGGGCCAGCGCGAGCGTGTTCCAGGCGACTCCGCAGCGAACGCCGCCGGCGAGGCAACCCAACCCCCAGACTCGTTCGGTGCCGATCCGCGCAGCGAACGCCGCGATCGACCAGCGGCCGTCTTCATCGAGAAAGGCCCCGGCCAGCGCCTTGGCCACCGGATAGGCAATGAACAGCGCCATCAGCACGCCGCAGGCGACCACCGCGCCGGAAACGAAAAGATCGCCCTTGAAGAACCCCAGCCGCGCGAGTCCGAACGCCGTCAGCAGGACGAGCGCGGATATCGCCACGAAACCGCCGGCGCCGATTCCGAACTGATGGACCGGCAGTTCACCGAACTGCGCCTCCAGGATCGGAAGCGTCCAGCCCTTGGCACCGATGAGGAAGCCGCTGAGCGCAAGCCCGATGGCGCCGACTGCGCCGCCCACCAGCAGCATGCGGCCCTGCGCCCGGCCGGCGCGCAGCAGCCCGCCCAAGGCGCACAACGCCAGGCCAATGAGCCCGATGTAGAGCCAGGTGCGGCCCTGCAAGGCCGCCTGCACCACGCCATCAGCGGCTTCGCCTTCATTCAGGACCTGCGGGATCACCTCGTACCAGGCGGTGTCCTGAATCGCATACCAGGGCAGCGCAACATAGCCGATCAAACCGGCCGCAATGCATGCCCAGATGGATCGGTTGGGGCTGCGGCGCACGTTGGAGGTCGCGTACACGCTAGCGCGGCAGCGAGTTGACGTCCTTTTCCCAACGCGCGATCAAGCGCCGGCGCTCGGCGCTGGCGCCGTACTTCGCATAGTCGTAGTTGATCATCTTGATCTTCTTGAAGTCCGGCACGTTCGGGTCCACCGGCGTTGCCTTGTTCGAGGGCAGTTGATACTGCTTGGCTGTCGCCCCGAAGGTCTGGGCCTGCGGCGTGAGCGCCCATTCGTAGAACCTCTTGGCCTGGTCAAGATTGCGGGCGCCTTTCACGATGCTCATCGAGCCGATCTCGGCGCCCGTGCCCTCCGACGGCGTTGTCGTCTCGACCGGGAAGCCCTGCATCTTTTCCTGCGGAGCGTCATGCACGAAGCTGATCGACACCGCCGTCTCGCCACGAGCGACCGCCTTGATCGGGCCGGTTCCCGAACGCGTGTATTGGCCGACGTTGCGATGCAGTCCCTTGAGATATTCGAAAGCCTTGTCCTCGCCCATCAACTGCACGAGCGTGGCGATCATCGTGTAGGCGGTGCCGCTCGATGCCGGATTGGCCACCTGGATGTCGCCCTTGTATTCGGGCTTCAGCAGATCGGCCCAACTGCGTGGCACGCCCAGCTTCTTTTTCTGGACGAGCTCGGTGTTGTAGCCAAAGCCCAGCGGGCCCGAATAGATGCCCACCGTTCGGTAGCCCGACTGCTGGGCCTGCTGCTGTGCCCATGGATAAAGTTGCGGGAGCGTGGGCGACTTGTATTCGAGCGTGAGGCCCAGTTCGGCCGCCTGCAGGTGCGGGTCGCCGGTGCCACCGAACCAGACGTCGGTCTTGGGGTTCTCCTTCTCGGCGATCAGCTGGGCAAGCGCTTCGCCGGAGCCCTTCAGCGACATGTTGAGCTTGACGCCCGTGGTGCGCGCATACACCGTGGCGATCATGTTGCACCACTCGGCCTGTACAGAACAAATCACATTGACCGTCTGGGCAGACGCAGCGCCCGACGCAGCGATCAAGACGGTCGCAATGGCCGCGCTCACGAGTTTCTTCTTCATCCGGACCTCGTTTAAAAATAGAAAAAGGCCCCAAGGGGCCGCCTGCAGCTTAGCGCGGGGTCAGCTGCGAGCGGATCGGTACAAGTACCATTCGCTGGGCAAGCTGCATGCTCGCGCTTTACTACCCATAGGGATGTATCCATGAGTTTCGATCTCGTTCTTTTTGGCGGCACCGGCGACCTCGCATGGCGAAAGCTGATGCCTGCCTTGTTCCAGGCTTTTCGGCACGGCAGCCTGCCCGAGGGCGGACGCATCATCGGCGTTGCGCGCGACGACCTGAGCGACGACGGCTACCGCGAACTGATCCAGTCGCGCTTCCAGGCCGTCGAAGGCGCCAAGCGGCCGACGCCGGAGGAGTTCAAGAAGTTCGCCTCGCTGCTGTATTTCCAGCGCATGGACCTTTCGAAGCCTGCCGACTACGACATGCTCGCCACGCTTCTGAAGACTCGCAATGCGGACACGGTGGTGATGTATCTCGCGACGGCGCCGGCGCTCTTCACGCAGGTGGTCGAGCAGATCGCCGCGGCCGGGCTGAACGGGCCGCACACGCGCCTCGTGCTCGAAAAACCGCTCGGGCATGACCTCGCATCCAATCGCGCAATCAACCAGGCGGTGCGCAACGTCCTGCAGGAACAGCAGGTGTTTCGCATCGACCACTACCTTGGCAAGCCGGCGGTGCAGAACCTCTTCGCGATGCGTTTCGGCAATGCGCTGTTCGAGCCCATCTGGCGGCGCGAGCACATCGCCAACATCCAGATCACGATCGCGGAAGACCTGGGCGTCGAAAAGCGCGGCGCCTTCTACGACCAGACCGGCGCACTGCGAGACATGGTTCAGAACCACGCGCTGCAACTGGTCTGCGCGATCGGCATGGAGCCGCCCATCAACGCACACGCCGACGCGATCCGTGACGAAAAGCTCAAGGTGCTGCGCTCGCTCAAGCCGTGGACTTCCGAAGACATCGGCCTGCATGCGATTCGCGGCCAGTACGTCGCGGGCACCGCGTATGGAGAGCGCGTGAAGGGCTACCGCGACGAGCCAGGCGTCGACCCCGAAAGCCGCACCGAGACCTTCGTGGCGCTGCGCACCGAAATCGAGAACTGGCGCTGGGCCGGCGTGCCGCTCTACATCCGGACCGGCAAGCGGCTGGCATCACGCGACGCGCGCATCGAAGTCAACTTCCGCCAGACGCCGCATGCGATCTTCCGTGCACCCGCCAATTCGGTGAACAAGCTCGTGATCAACCTGCAGCCCAAGGACGGCCTTGAACTGCACATGCTCGCGCAGGCACAGGACAGCCGCCAGCGCAACGGAAGCCGCCACGCCGCGCCCCAGCTCGCCCCGGTACAGCTCGATCTCGATTTCGACAAGCGATTCGGCTCCGAGCGCGTGGGTGCCTACGAACGCCTGCTGCTCGACGTGATCGCCGGCCGGCTGAACCTGTTCGTGCGCAGTGACGAGCAGGAAGAAGCCTGGCGCTGGGTCGAGCCGCTGATCGACAGCTGGTCGTCCGACGGAGTGCCCCGCCCCTACGCGGCGGGCACCTGGGGCCCCAGCGCGTCGAGCGCCATGATCGCCCGCGACGGCTACTCCTGGGGCGAGGAGCAATAGGCCGGTGCGGCATGAGCCAGGCCCGTTCGTGGAACACCGCGGAACCGGCTTCGCCGGGCCGCTGGGTTGCCCCCGGCAGGGGGTAGGCGGCTACACGAAGTGAGCAAGCCTGGGGGTGAGCCTATGTCCTGCCTTCTTCTACGGCGTGGCAGGCCACCTGCACGCCTCGAAGCGTCTGAAGCTTCGGCCGTTCGATCCTGCAGCGCTCGTTGGCCAGCGGGCAACGCGGATTGAAGGTGCAACCCGAGGGCGGATTGAGCGGGTTCGGCACCTCGCCCTGCACCGGCGTGCGTGAACGGCCCACGTGCTTCATCTGCGGGATGGCATCGAGCAGCATGCGCGTGTAAGGGTGCTGCGGTGAGGCAAAGAGCTTGTGCTTGTCGGCAACTTCGACCAGCCGCCCGAGGTACATCACGCCCACCTGGTCGGCCACGTGACGCACGACCGCCAGATTGTGCGAGATGAAGAGATAGGTCAGGCCCCGCTCGCGCTGCAAGTCCTTCATGATGTTGAGCACCTGCGCCTGCACGCTCACGTCGAGCGCCGAGGTCGGCTCGTCGCACACCAGAAACTCGGGCTGGGTCGCCAGCGCGCGCGCAATCGAGATGCGCTGGCGCTGCCCTCCGGAAAACTGGTGCGGGTACTTCACCATGTCCAGCGGGCTCAGGCCGACTGACTTGAGCAGTTCGCCCACGCGCGCCTTCAGTTCCGGCCCTTCCTTCAGGATGCCGTGCTCGCGCAGCGGTTCGCCGACGATGTCCTCCACGATCCAGCGCGGGTTGAGGCTCGCGTACGGATCCTGAAAGATCATCTGGATGCGCCGCCGAAGCGCCTGGCTTCCGCTGCTGCGGTAGACCGCGTGTACGTCCTGCCCGTCGAAACGCATGCCGCCCTGCGAAGGCTCGTAGAGGCCCACCAGGAGCCGCGCCACAGTGCTCTTGCCGCATCCGGATTCACCGACGAGCGCCAGCGTCTTGCCGCGTTCGATCGAGAAACTCACCCCATCGACCGCCCGCAGCAGCACGCGCGGCTTGCGCTCCATCACACGGTTGAGCCATGGCGGAGAGACATCGAAGCTCTTGGCGAGGTCGTTCGCCTGTACCAACGCACTCATGCGGTCTCTCCGTAGGCTGGCTGTGCGGTGTGCGCCGCGTGCAGCCAGCAGGCGGCGCGCGTGGCGCCCGCGTTCATCAGATCCGGCCTTTCGGCCAGGCAGCGGTCGAAAACGCGCGGACAGCGCGGGTTATAGGCGCAGCCCTTGGGAATCGCATTGAGCCGAGGCATGGCGCCGTCGATCTGGTTCAGGCGCTCGCGGTCCATCGTCATGTCGGGGATGGAGGCCATGAGGCCGCTCGTATAGGGATGCGCCGGCTGATGAATGACTTCCTGCACCGGGCCGACTTCGGCGATCCGGCCTGCGTACATCACGGCCACCCGATCGCAGGTCTCGGCGATCACGCCCATGTCGTGCGTGATCAGCATCACGGCCGCGCCGCGCTCCTTGCAGATGCCCTTGAGCAACTGGATGATCTGCGCCTGGATCGACACATCCAGTGCCGTGGTCGGTTCGTCTGCGACGATCAGCTTCGGCTCGGCCGCCAGCGCGAGCGCAATCACCACGCGCTGGCGCATGCCGCCGGAGAACTGATGGGGATAGTGATCGATGCGCTGCGCGGCGCCCGGGATGCCGGTGTCTTCCAACAGGCCGATCGCGCGGCGTCGCGCTTCGTGCTCGGTCACCGGCAGATGGGTGCGGATGGTCTCCGTCAGCTGCCGTCCGATGGTGTAGAGCGGATTCAGCGACGTCAGCGGATCCTGGAAGATCGCGCCGATCTTGCGGCCGCGAATGTGCCGCATCGCGTCGTGCCCGAGGTTGTCGATGCGCTGTCCTTCGAGCCGGATCTCGCCGCCGGCAATGCGACCCGGCGGTTCGAGCAAGCCGATGATCGCCGCGCCCGTGAGCGACTTGCCCGCGCCGGATTCGCCGACCACGCCGAGAATCTCGCCGGGCGCAATGTCGAATGAAATGTCGTCGATCGCCCGCAAGGTGCCGCGGCGATGCGGAAACTCGACGACCAGGTTGCTGACTTGCAGGAGAGTCATCGGAAGTACCGCGTCAACGGAGTTTGGGATTGAGTGCGTCGCGAAGCCAGTCCCCGAGCAGGTTCACGCTCAGCGCGATCAGCACCAGCATCAGCCCCGGAAAGACCGTGATCCACCATTCGCCGGAGAAGAGATAGTCGTTGCCGGTGCGAATCAGCGTGCCCAGCGACGGCGAGGTCGGCGGCACGCCCACGCCCAGAAACGACAGCGTTGCCTCGGTGATGATCGCCGTCGCAACCTGGATCGTCGCGAGCACCATCACCGGCCCTGTCACATTGGGCAGCACGTGCCGCAGCATGATGCGCAGCCGCGAGACACCCGTGACGCGCGCGGCCTGCACGTATTCCTTGTGGCGCTCGACCAACGTGGAGCCCCGCACCGTCCGCGCATATTGCACCCAGCCGGTCAGCGATATCGCGAGGATGAGCACGCCAAACGCGACGGGACCATGCGCTTCAGGAAAAAGCGCGCGACCAACGCCGGCGATCAGAAGCGCAACCAGGATCGCCGGAAACGACAGCATCACGTCGCAAAGCCGCATCAGGATGGCATCGAGCCAGCCGCCGAAGAAGCCGGCAATCAGCCCCAGCAAGACACCGACAACCATCGACAGCATCACGGAGACCAGGCCGACCACGAGCGAAATGCGCGCGCCGTACATCACCGCGGAGAGGATGTCGCGCCCTTGATCGTCGGTGCCGAGCAAATACTTTCGCGTGCCCTCCGCAGTCCATGCCGGCGGCAGGCGCGCGTCGCCGAGTTCGAGCACCGCGAGGTTGAAGGGATCGTGCGGGGACACCCAGTTGGCGAAGACCGCGCAGAAGAGGCATGCGAATGCGATCAGGGCCGCGAACATCGCAACGGGCGAGTTGCGAAAGCTATGGCCGACATCGCTGTCGAGCCAACTGGCGATTCTCTTGTTCATCGTGGAGAGTGAAAGCGTGAAAGCGGGGTCCGCCGCGGCGGACCCCAGGCGCTCGAATCGAGCCGGGCGTCAGGGTTGCTGCTGCGCCTTGATGCTCATCCACTTGAAGAACATGAAGTTGTCGGCGAGCTGCGTGAGCTCCACCTTCTTGCTCACACCCCACGCAAGCGATTGTTGATGCAGCGGCAGGTGCCCGACATCGTCCGCATGGATCTTGAACGCTGCCTTGATCAGCTCGTTGCGCTTGGTCTTGTCGGTCTCCGACTGGATCTGCTTGGTGATCTCGTCCAGCTTCGGATTGCAATAGGCACCGAGGTTGAACTGGCCCGCGCCCTTGTCATCCGGGCAGGCCATCAGCGAGCTGAGTGCGTTGTGCGAGTCATAGGTCGTCGGCGTCCAGCCCAGCATGTAGAAGCTGGTATCGCGGCGCAGCACCTTCGGGAAATAGCTGCCCTTGGTTTCGGCGATGAGGTTGATCTTGACGCCGATGCGGGCGAGCCCCGCGGCGACGCTCTGGCAGATCTGCGCGTCGTTCACGTAGCGGTCGTTCGGGCAGTTCATCGACACTTCGAAGCCATTGGGATAGCCCGCGTCCGCCAGCAGCTTCTTGGCGGCATCGACGTCGTAAGGCAGGCGCTTGTCCTGCTCGGCGGTCCAGCCGTTGACGCCCGGGCCAACCAGCAGCGCCGTCGGCCGCGATGCGCCGCGCATCACGGTGCGCTGAATGCCTGCGATGTCGATGGCCTGGTAGAAGGCCTGGCGCACGCGCTTGTCCTTGAACGGGTTCTTGCCCTTGACGCTCGAATAGAGGAGTTCGTCGCGCTTCTGGTCCATGCCGAGGAAGATGGTTCGCATCTCCGGGCCGGTGATGACACGCGCACTGGGGCTTGCGTTGATGCGGGCGATATCCTGCACCGGCACGGGCTCCATCACGTCGACTTCGCCGGAAATCAGCGCAGCGACGCGCGTGGCCGGATTGGCGATGGGCGTGAAGACGATCTCCTGCGCGTTGCCTTCGATCTTGCCCCAATAGGTGGGATTGCGGACGAACACGGTTCGCACGTCAGGCTGGCGCTCTCGCACGCGGTACGGGCCCGTGCCATTGGCCTTGAAGGAAGCGGTGTTCTCGATGCCCTTGCGCTTGTCGACCGGCTTCGCGGCGCCGTTCTCCTCGCACCACTTCTTGCTCATGATCATGGTGAGCGTGATCACGTCCGGCAGGATCGGCAGCGGCCCGTTCGTCTCCATCTCCACGGCGTAGTCGCCGACCTTGCGCACTTCCTTGATGTCGCTCAGCGTGGCCTTCATGTCCGAGCCCTCGCCCTTCGCGCGTGCAAAGGTGAACACGACATCGTCGGCAGTGAACGGCGTGCCGTCATGAAACTGCACGCCCTTGCGCAGTTCGAAGCGCCAGACGTTCGGCGCGGTCTGCTTCCAGCTCGTTGCGAGCAACGGTGCCAGGCTCAAGTCCTTGTTGCGGCCGACGAGCGGCTCGTAGGCATTGGCGGTGACGCTCAGTTGCAGCGATTCATTGAGCGAATGCGGGTCGAGCGAAAGTGCATCCCCCTGGTTTGCGACGCGGATGGTTTGAGCACCGGCCACAAGGCTCGTCGCCGTCAGCACGGACAGGATCGCTGCCGCGACCACGCTTTTCTTCAGACTCATGAGAAGCTCCTCGGGGTTGGAAAGGATCAAGAGGCCGTCTGGGCCAACTTGTTTCTGGATTTGCCGGCCGTCGCGGCCAGCGGCATGCCCTGCTCGATCAGTCCCGCATGCAATGCGGCGCCGAGCGGCAGGATCTCGTCATTGAAGTCATACCGGCTGTTGTGCAGGAAGGCGCCGCCCCTGGCGTCCTGCCCGATGCGCAGATAGGCACCCGCCTTTTTCTGCAGCATGAAGGAGAAATCCTCGGCGCCCATGCTCGGCTCCATGTTGCGCTCGACGTTGTGCGCGCCGACCAGCGATTGCGCGACGTCGCCGGCAAACTGAGCTTCCGGCGCGGTGTTGATGGTTGCGGGGTAGATGCGCTCGAACTTCACTTGCGCGGTCGCGCCGAAGCCAGCCGCGACGGCACTGCACAGTTCGGCAAGCCGCTGCTCCACCTGCTCCTGCACGCGCGAACTGAAGGTCCGCACCGTCCCCACGAGCGTTGCCTTTCCGGGCACCACGCTCATGGCACCGAGATCGCCGGCGCTCACCGCGCAGATGCTGATCACGGCGGCATCGATGGGCCGCACGTTGCGCGACACGATGCTCTGCACCGCCGTGATGATGTGCGCGGACACCACCACCGGATCGACGGTGAGATAGGCGTGCGCACCATGCCCGCCCTTGCCTGTGACCTCGATCGTGATGCGGTCCGCCGCGGCCATCATGGCGCCGCGATTGATGCCGACAGTGCCTGCGGGCATGCCGGGCCAGTTGTGCATTGCATACACCGACTGCACCGGAAAGCGATCGAAGAGGCCGTCCTCGATCATCACGCGCGCACCGGCAAAGCCTTCTTCGCCCGGTTGGAAGATCAGCACGGCGGTGCCGTCGAAATTGCGTGTTTCCGCGAGATAGCGTGCCGCACCTACGAGCATCGTCGTGTGCCCGTCATGGCCGCAGCCATGCATGAGCCCCTTCTTGGCCGAGCGCCATGCGAAATCGTTGTCTTCGCACATCGGCAATGCGTCCATGTCGGCGCGCAGTCCGATCATGCGGCCGCTGGCCGTCGAGTTGCCGCGGACCACACCCACCACGCCCGTCTTGCCGATGCCGGTATGGATCTCGTCGACGCCACAGGCGCGCAGGGCTTCGGCGACGCGGCCCGAGGTGTAGACCTCCTCGAAACCGAGTTCGGGATGCGCGTGCAGATCGCGGCGGAACGCGGTGATCTCGGGATAGAAGCGGGCAATGTGCGCGAACGCTCTTCCGGCCGCTCGCAGACGTGGCTCAGTCATCAATGTGCTCCAGCATTACCGACACGCAATCGCGGATCGACCACAAAGTAGAGCAGATCGACCACAAGATTGATGACGACAAAGATAAGCGCGATCAGGCAAAGATACGCGGCCATCACCGGGATGTCGGCAAAGGTGACCGCCTGAATGAAGAGCAGGCCCATGCCGGGCCACTGGAACACCGACTCGGTGATGATCGAAAAGGCGATGAGCCCGCCCAGCTGAAGTCCAGTGATCGTCATCACGGGCACCAGCGTGTTCTTGAGCGCGTGCCCGAAGTGGATCGACCGATCGGAAAGGCCCCGTGCGCGTGCGAACTTGATGTAGTCGGTGCGCAGTACCTCGAGCATCTCGGCGCGCACGAGACGCATGATCAGCGTGAGCTGGAAGATGGCGAGTGTTGCAGCGGGCAACACGATGTGAATCCAGCCGTCCCTGCTGAGAAGGCCGGTGCTCCACCAGCCGAGCCGCACAGTCTCGCCGCGCCCGAAGCTGGGGAACCATCCGAGCAGCACCGCAAAGACGAGGATCAGCAGGATGCCGATGAGAAAGGTCGGCAGCGAGACGCCCAAAAGAGAGAGCGTCATGAACATCTGGCTCATGAAGCTGCCGCGCCGCAGCGCGGCGTAGACACCCATCGGAATGCCGATGACGAGAGCGAGGACCGCAGCGACCATGGACAGCTCGAGCGTGGCCGGAAAGCGCTCTGCGATGAGCCGCGAGACCTTCGCGCCTTGGCGGAGACTCAGTCCGAATTCACCCTGTGCGGCGTTGACGAGGAAGTGCCAGAACTGCACAAAAAACGGTTGGTCGAGCCCCAGGGCGGCGCGCAGTTCGCGAATCTGCTGGGGCTTTGCGTCCTGCCCGAGCAAGAACACGACCGGGTCGCCCACGTACTGGAAAAGAAGGAAGGCGATGAAGGCAACCGCGACCATGACGATCACGGCCTGGATCAACCGGCGCAATATGAAAGCGATCATTCAACAGACGAAATGTTCATCCATGCTAGCAGAGCAAAGTGCATGCCCAAGCAGGAGTTCCCCGAGGTCCGCACCATGAAAAAAGCCACCCGACTTTCGTCGGGTGGCTTTCAAGACTTCCCATTGATGCTGGCTTACGCCAGCGTCAGATCAGAAAGCGTGACGGATACCGAAGTCGTAGCCGACCGAGTGTTGTGCAACGGGCGTGAACGCCACACCGCCAACAGCAACCGGGGTCGTGTAGAAGGCCGGGCCGCCAACGATCAGGGCAGCGCCGTCCTTGTTGTTCACGTAGCCCACCGTTGCGTACAGAGCCGTACGCTTCGACAGGTTGTGCACGTAGCCCAGGGCCCACTTGTCAGCCTTCGGATCTGCGAACAGGCCGGTCAGCTGGTTGATGTTGCTGGTGTTGTTGTACTTGACGGTCGAGTACGAAGCGCGGATCAGGCCAGGGCCGACCGGCACGGTCACACCGATCAGGCCGCCGTTGGCGCCCGGCTCGCGGAATGCGAACGGGTTGGTCAGGCCGGAGACAACGCCAGACGTGCTGTCGGTCTTGAGCTTGTTGTTCGAGTATTCGCCGAACAGCTTCACAACACCGAAGTCCCACGAAGCGCCGAGGTTCCAGATGTCGAGGTTGTTCGTCGTACCGGCGAAGTAGTTCGAAGCAATGGTGCTTTGACCGTAAGCCAGAGCGACATCCAACGGGCCGTTGGCGTAGCCGACGCGACCACCGATGTAACGGCCAGCGCGGCCATTGGTACCAGGAGCGGTCGGGTTAGCGATGAAGGCGGTGGCGCCAGGAGGCGTCAGGCTGCCCGGATCGTAGCTAACGTTCTCGTTCATGGCGTACATCACCTGACCGTAGAAACCACCCAGGTTCGGCGGCAGGAAGTAGCCGACCGAGTTGTTTGCACGCACGTAGTTCGTGTTGGCGATGAAGCCGCTGGGTGCGCCAGGACCGTAGCCGCTAGCCGTCGAGATCAGGTTGGTGCCAACGCCGTTGGTGCCGAACGGATCGAACACGGTGTCGTTCCAGAAGGTCGGCACGTAGTCGCGACCGAGGCGGACTTCACCGAAAGCACCCGACAGGCTCACCGTCGAACGACGGTTGAAGAACTGGCTGCTAGCGGTCGTGATGTTGCCAACACCAGCGGTGCCGTTGTCGTTGCCCAGAGCAGCTTCGAGCCAGAAGCTGGCTGCAAGACCGCCACCCAGATCTTCCGTACCGCGGAAGCCCAGACGGCTGGAGTTGTAGCCCGAATTGCTCAGGGCGGTTTGGCTCGTCTTGATGCTGGTACCGAAAGCCGTTTCCGACGTATTCGAGTAGCTGCTGACAGCAGCGTCAACCACGCCGAACAGCGTCACGGACGACTGGGCCGAGGCAACACCGGCGACAGCCAGAGCAGCCAAGGCAACTAGGGATTTTTTCATTGCAAGTTTCTCCAAGGTTAAACATAGGGCTCCGGTGCGAAGGGCTCACCGTGACTGGCACTTTTGTGCTCCCACCGGACCCCGGGCCAACCTCCTTTTGGGAAGTTGTCGCTATTGCACCAGAGCCGATCGGTCAGGGCAAAACAATTCGCCCGAAAAACCAGCCGTGTCTGGCGTTTCGTTGCACTGTTGCAACAAAGCCAGCGCGCCAACCATGCCTTCACGATGTGAAACTTAAGTCGCACGATTTGTTACGGGCCGCAGTGGGGTCGCAGTTGGGTTCCAATCGCCTCATGAACCGATCGCTCGACTCCTTGCTCGGGGTAGCAGACGCGGCGCTGCGTACCCTCTTTGCCAAACCGCACGCCACCCGGCCGACCCCGCCGCCCGACTCCCCTTCGGGTGCCCTGAACGACGCGGAACGCCGCGAAGCGGGCGCCCTGATGCGGGTCAATCACGTGGGGGAAGTCTGTGCACAGGCCCTTTACACAGCGCAGGCGGCCGTGACCCGCAATGCCGAATTGCGCGTGCACTTCAGCAACGCGGCGCGCGAAGAGACCGACCACCTCGCCTGGACGCAGCAACGGCTCGACGACCTGGGCGCACGGCCTTCGATGTTGAATCCGCTGTGGTACGCCGGCGCTTTCGGACTGGGCCTTGTTGCAGGACGTCTTGGCGACGCGCTGAGCTTGGGGTTCGTGGCGGAAACCGAGCGCCAAGTCGAAGCGCACCTCGACGGCCACCTGGACAGGCTACCGGCAGGCGACACCGAATCGAGGGCGGTCATCAACCAGATGAAGCTGGATGAAGCGCGACATGCATCGCAAGCCTGGAGTGCAGGCGCCAAAGAATTGCCGCCGTCGGCCAAGGCATTGATGCGAGCGACGGCGCGCGTGATGACGACCGTCGCGCACCGCATCTGAGCGGGCCGCTTGCCCCTAGAGTTCGATCAGCTCGAAGCTGGTCGTGATTTCGGCCGTTTTGCCGAGCATGACGCTCGCTGAGCAATAGGTCTCATGACTCAGCGCGATTGCCCTTTCGACGGCTGTGGCGGGGACGCCTTTGCCGGCCACCGTAAAGTGCATGTGAATTTTCGTGAATACTTTTGGATCTTTTTCGGCGCGCTCGCTCGTCAGCTTGACGCTGCAGCGCTCGACCTGGTGCCGGCCCCGCTTCAGGATCAACACCACGTCGTAGGCCGTGCAACCGCCGGTGCCGGCGAGCAGAGTCTCCATCGGTCGCGCGGCAAGGTTCTGCCCGCCGTTTTCAGGCTTTGCCGCATCGGGGGCGCCGTCCATCATGAGGACGTGGCCGGTTCCCGTTTCGGCGACGAAGCCCATCGCAGATCTCGCGCCGGTATTGCCGGTCCAACTCACTGTGCATTCCATCTTGCTGACTCCAGGTTCTGCCGGTTCAAGAGGTTCCACCATCGGCAGACAAAAGCTCTCGCCAGCGTGAATTTGTGTTCGAAAAGCGCCACGCCCTTGTTGCAATGCAACAAACAGTCGATATACTTTATTTCATCGCACACGACACCGTGTGCACCGGTTGTCTCCTCCACCCTCCCAATTGGTGGATTTAGCCCCGAGCCGCAAGGCCCGGGGCTTTTTTCTTGAGCCTATGATCGCGGCCCTATGTCCACGACCAAGCCCCCTGGCGTCAACCTCACCCCGGCCGACTACCTCAAGCGAATCCTGACTGCGCGTGTCTATGACGTCGCGGTCGAATCGGCCCTCGAACCGGCACGCGCGCTCAGCGCCCGGCTGGGCAACACCATTCTGCTCAAGCGCGAAGACCAGCAGCCCGTCTTCAGCTTCAAGCTGCGAGGCGCCTACAACAAGATGGCGCATCTGAGTCCCGAACAGCTCGCCAGCGGCGTGATCTGCGCGTCGGCCGGCAATCATGCGCAAGGCGTGGCGCTGGGCGCGCGCAAGCTCGGAGCGCGAGCGGTGGTCGTGATGCCGGTGACAACGCCCCAACTCAAGATCGACGCCGTGCGAGCCCTCGGCGGCGAGGTGCATCTGCACGGCGACAGCTATTCGGATGCCTACGTGTATGCGCTCGAGCAGCAAAAGGCGCACGGCCTGACCTTCGTACATCCTTTCGACGATCCCGACGTGATCGCCGGCCAGGGCACGATCGCGATGGAGATTCTTCGCCAGCACCAGGGGCCGCTGCATGCGGTGTTCGTCGCCATTGGCGGCGGCGGGCTCGTGGCAGGCGTCGCGAGCTACATCAAGGCTGTGCGGCCCGAGATCAAGGTGATCGGCGTGCAGATGAACGATTCGGACGCGATGATCCAGTCGGTCGCGGCGCATGAGCGCGTGACACTGCCCGACGTCGGCCTGTTCTCCGACGGCACGGCGGTCAAGCTGGTGGGCGAGGAAACGTTCCGTCTGGCGTCGAATCTGGTGGACGAGTTCATTTCCGTCGACACGGACGCGGTCTGCGCGGGAATCAAGGACGTCTTCATCGACACGCGCAGCATCGTCGAGCCCGCGGGCGCGCTCGCGGTGGCTGCGATCAAGCAGTACGTCGAGGAACGCGGCACGCGCGGCGAAACCTATGCCGCCATCCTTTGCGGCGCCAACATGAACTTTGACCGGCTGCGCTTCGTGGCCGAACGCGCCGAGGTCGGCGAAGAGCGCGAGGCGCTGTTGGCGGTGACGATCCCCGAAGAGCGAGGCAGCTTCCGGCGCTTTTGCGAATTGGTCGGGCAATTGCCGGGCGCATCGCGCAACGTGACGGAGTTCAACTACCGCATCAGCGAAGCCAAGGAAGCCCACGTCTTTGTGGGATTGACGACGACGACCCGAGGCGAATCCAGGACGATTGCGGATACCTTCGTGGAACATGGCTTCGGCGCGATCGACCTCACGCACGACGAACTGGCCAAGGAACACATCCGGCACATGGTGGGAGGCCGCTCGGGGCTCGCGCACGACGAACGCCTTCTGCGGTTTGTATTTCCGGAACGTCCGGGGGCGCTTTTGAAGTTCCTGAGCCTCTTGCGACCGAACTGGAACATCAGCCTCTTCCACTATCGGAACCAGGGCGCGGACTACGGGCGCATCCTCGTCGGGCTCCAGGTGCCTGCGGCCGATACTGCGGCCTTCGACGAATTTCTGCAGGCGCTGGGCTATCCCTTCGTCGAAGAAACGGACAACCCGGCGTATCGGCTGTTCTTGCAGTCTTGAGGGAGCGCGTTCAGCGGCGCGGTGCTGGCGGCCTTGTCAGGGGCGGCGCGGATGCACCCGGCACTCCGAGCGCTCCCGGGGCCCTTGGCGCTGCAACTGCTCCGCCCTCGAGAGGCGTCGGCGGCGACATGACGGCCAGCGGACGCGTCGGCAATTGCAGCGTCAATGCCGGCGACGTGTCGACGCTGGCGCCAAGCGATGCGGCACGGGTGCTGACTGATTGCAGTACGTAACCTTCCGCAACGGTCGCGCCGACTTTGAAGGGGCGCGGCGGCTTGCCGTCGACGGCAATGAGCGCGGCCCCTTGCTGGTCGGCATCGGCCACCACGCCCAGCAGCGCAAAGCGGCTCGCCGCCTCGGGTGTCGCGGCCGCGGACTGCGCCGACACGGCTCCGAGCATCTGCGCCACAGCCGCGGGATCCGGCTCCGCCTGCGCCTTGGCCACGGCGGGCGGTGCGATAGCGTCCGAGGGCGCGGCCAGCCGCAATCCCCAGAACACGATGCTCGCCGCCGCGAGCGCCCAGAAAGCCGTCGTCGTGACGGCGACGGGCCATCGGGCGGGTGCGTAAGGAACTGCCATGGAGGCGGATTATCATTCAGCGGATGCGGCAGTCGCCGCCACTCCCACGCGTCAATTCCTTCCATGCCCCTTTCTCACCGCTCTCTTTCGCGCTCGCTCCAGCGCGGCTTCACGCTCATCGAGCTGATGGTCGTGCTGGTCATCATCGGGGTGCTTGCCGCGTTGATCGTCCCGAACGTCATCGAACGTGCCGACGACGCCCGCGTCACCGCCGCCAAGACCGACATCAACAACCTGATGCAGGCGCTCAAGCTCTACCGGCTCGACAACCAGCGCTATCCCTCGGGCGATCAAGGCCTGCAGGCACTGGTCGCCCGCCCCACCACCGGCCCGGCCGTACCCAACTGGAAGCCCTACATCGACAAGCTGCCCAACGATCCCTGGGGGCATCCCTACCAGTATCTGAATCCGGGCATCAAGGGCGAAATCGACGTGCTTTCGCTCGGCGCTGATGGCCAGCCCGGCGGCGAGGGCAAGAATGCCGACATCGGCAGCTGGCAGTAGGCTCCGCCGCCGTCGGACCCACGAGATTCGCGGCGGGACGGGCGGCTTCACGCTGCTCGAGTTGCTGGTGGTGATCGCGATCATCGCGCTGGCTACGGCAGGCGTCGGGTTTGCCATACGCGACACCAGCCAGGCTTCTCTCGACCGTGAGGCCGAAAGGCTCGCCGCCTTGCTCGAATCCGCCCGTGCGCAGTCGCGAGCCAGCGGAGTCGTCGTGCGATGGCGCCCCACGCCGCAGGGCCCAGGCAACTTCAGCTTCGACGGGCTGCCTTCGGGCTCGCTGCCTACGAGATGGCTCTCCGAAGGCATCTCGGCACAACCCATGGCCCCGGGCGGCGTCGCCGTCGGCGCGCTGCAGTTGGGCCCGGACCCCATCATCGCGGCGCAACAGGTGCTGATGACGGCGCAGGGACCGCCCAGCCGCAGCCTCATCATCGGCACCGACGGGCTGCGGCCTTTCGCGGTGATTCCACAATGAAGCTGACGCGCCCTCACGCCAAGGCCCGGTTCCGCCAAGCCGGCTTCACGCTGATCGAGGTGCTCGTCGCCCTGGGCATCGTCGCCATCGCGCTGATGGCCGGCACCCAGGCGACGATGGCGCTGACCCGAAATGCGCAGCGCCAATCGGACGTGATGCTGGCCCAGATCTGCGCCGAAAACGAGCTGATCAAGGCGCGCCTGGCAAAGCAGATGCCGGCCATCGGGGATGCGGGGCTGACCTGTACGCAGGCCAATACGGCGTTTGGGGTGATCGTCTCGACAACCCCAACGTTGAATCCGAACTTTCGCCGCGTGGACGTGCAGGTGCGCGATGCCGACGGTGCGCCCGTGTTCGGGATCTCCACGGTCGTGGGACGCTACTGATGCGGACGTCGCGCGGCTTCACCCTCATTGAGCTCCTGGTGGCGATCGCCGTCATGGCGCTGCTTGCGCTGATGAGCTGGCGCGGCCTCGACGGCATGGCGCGCTCGCAGGCCGTGAATCGCGAACGCGGCGACGGCGTGCTCACGTTGCAAACCACGCTGTCGCAATGGGGCGCCGACCTCGACGCCACCGTGGCCCTGCAGCAAACCCCCGCCATGGACTGGGACGGACGTGTGTTGCGGCTCACCCGGCGCAGCACCGACAACGCCGTGCCCTCCGTCTTCGTCGTAGCCTGGACCCTGCGCACCGACTCCGCCAACGGCACCCATTGGAGCCGGTGGCAGTCACCTGGCTTCGCCACGCACGACGAATGGCAGCAGGCATGGGACCGCGCTTCTGCCTGGGCGCAAGGCGGCGGCAATCAGGCGGGCGACGCGCAGGTCGACCTGATGCCGCTGACGGATTGGCAAATCGCCTACTTCCGCAACGACGCCTGGGGACCGGCCGTCAGCTCTGAAACGCTCGGGACGAGCACACCTCTGCCAGACGGCGTTCGATTGGTGATTGGCCTTCCGCCGGGCGCAGCCCTGGCAGGGCAGATCGTCCGCGACTGGGTGCGCCCTTCCGTGACGGTACCGAAATCATGAACATGCGCGGACACAAACCGGCTCAGCGTGGTGCGGCATTGCTCACCGCCATGCTCACCGTCACGCTGGTGGCGACCTTTGCAGTGGCGGCGCTCTGGCAGCAATGGCGTGCCACCGAAGTCGAAAGCGCCGAGCGCGCGCGCATGCAAGCCGGGTGGGTGCTGATCGGAGCGCTCGACTGGTCGCGCCTGATCCTGCGCGAAGACTCACGCGCCAACACCGGCGCCGACTACCTGGCCGAGCCTTGGGCGATTCCACTGGCAGAAGCCAAGCTGGCGAGCTTCCTGGCCGCCGACAAGAACATCTCCAGCGACCAACTCGAAGGTCTGCCGGATGCGTTTCTCTCCGGACGCATCATCGACGCGCAATCCAAGCTCAACGTGAGAAACCTCATCCAGAACGGGAAGCCGGTCGAAGCCTATGTGCAGGCGTTCAATAAACTGTTCACTCTCCTGGGGCTGCCCGCCAGCGAGGTCGAGACGCTGAGGAGCAACCTGCAACGCGCCCTTCCCGCTGCGGCCACGGTGCCGACCAACAACTCGGGCACGGTGACGGACACCACGTCGAGCACGGGGTCGAGCGACACCGCCGCGGCCACGGCGGCGGCGACAGTCGCACCCACGGGCGTCGCCACCACCGGCCCCTTGATGCCACAGCACACCTCACAACTGGTCTGGCTAGGCCTTTCGCCCTCCACCGCCGCGGCGCTCGAGCCCTACGTCACCGTCTTGCCCACCAGCACGCCCATCAATCTGAACACCGCCAGCGCCGAGGTGATCTACGCCAGCATGCCCAAGCTCGACCTGGCGGGCGCCAAGAGGCTGGTCGAAGCCAGGGCGCGGAAGTACTTCAAGTCCACCGCCGACGCCAGCGCGCTCGTCCAGGAAAGCTCGACCCAATTCGTCGAAGGACAGCAAGGCGTATCGACCAACTACTTCGAAGTGCATGCGCGGTTGCGCTTGGACAACGCGTGGATCGAAGAGCAAACGCTGCTCAGGCGCGACAACCTCGACGTCCGGATCGTGTGGCGCGAACGTGGCGCAGGCGCCACGTTGCCGCCGCCCAAGTCCTGAAGGTTTTGCCTTTGCTTTCGTTTTGGGTCACAAATGAGCGCGACGCCCATAGCATCAGGGCAAGTCGCTATCAAATCAGTAGCAACCACTGTGGTCACGCTCCTACAATGACGGCCCTTTACCTCCTCGGACGCCTGTGCTGCTTGTAACCATTCCTGTCACGTCCGGATCGGCCACCACCGAATACGGCTGGGCGGACTGGTCCAGCGATGGCCGCAAGCTGCGGTCGCAGGGGACCGCCCCCGCAGCCCTGTTGCCGACGAGCGACGAAACGATCGTCGGCGTACCCGCCGCCGCCATTTCTTGGCATCAGGTGATACTGCCGCAGGGCAGCCTGAGCAGCAGTGCGCGCCTCCGCTCTGTACTCAATGGCCTGCTCGAGGATCGCCTCCTCGACGATCCCGAATCCATGCATTTCGCCATTGAGCCCGGTGCTCGCGCCGATGTCCCGGCATGGGTAGCGGCATGCAACCGGCTGTGGCTGCAGAGCGCGGTGCAGACGCTCGAAGCGGCCGGCCGGCGCGTGACGCGCATCGTCCCCGAATTCACGCCGCGGCCCCCTGGCGTCCCATCGACGCTCACGGCCATTGGCGAACCGGACGCGCCGCTTTGCGTCGTCTGCGGCACCGAGGGCGTGGCCATATTGCCGCTGGACAGCGCCGCGCTGTCGCTGGCCGGCCCGCTTCCCCCGGGCTCGACCGCGCTGGCCGAACCGGCGGTCGCCGAATTGGCCGAAAGCGTGCTCGGGCAGCGCGTTCCCATCGTCCTGCCGGCGGAGCGTTGGCTCCAGGCCACGCAATCGCCGTGGGACCTGGCGCAATTCGAACTCGCATCCACCGGGCGAGCCCGCGCGAGCAAGAAAGCCGTCGCTGTCGCGCGCGAGCTCTGGCGCGCACCCCGGTGGCGCGCCGCCCGCTGGGGCGTGTTGATCCTGCTGCTGACGCAACTGATCGGCCTCAATGCGTGGGCCTGGAAAGAGCGCAACGCCCTGGCCGCTAAGCGCAGTGCCGTCCGCAATGTGCTCACGCAAACTTTTCCGTCAGTGCAACTGGTGGTCGATGCACCCGTCCAGATGACGCGCGAAGTCGCGGCACTGCAGCAGTCCACCGGCGGCGTCACCGCCAGCGACCTCGAACCCATGCTCAGTGCCTTGGCAGCCAGCCTTCCCAAAGGCCGAACGCCGACCGCCATCGACTTCACCGCCGGGCAACTGCGCCTGCGCGGCCTCGGCCTGCAACCCTCGGAGACGGGCACCGTGACATCCGCACTTTCATCGCGCGGATACAGCGCACGCACCGAGGGAGACCTGCTCCTGGTCCAGGCGGAGGCCGCCCGATGAAGGGGTTCAAAGCCCTCGAGGCGCGCCGCCAAGCCTGGTGGTCTGAATTGGACGTTCGCGAACAACGCATGATCCTCGGGGCGGTGACGCTGGTGCTGGTCGCCCTCTTCTGGTGGGTGGCGCTGGCGCCTGCCTTGCGCACCCTCACTTCAGCGCCCGCCGAACACGCCCAGCTCGATGCTCAGCTGCAGCAGATGGTCAACCTCCAGGCGCAGGCAAAGGCCTTGCAGTCGCAGCCCCGCGCGACCCGCGACGACGCCATGCGCAGCCTGGAAACATCGGTCCGTCAGGACCTCGGCGGCGCCGCCCAGCTTCAATCCGCCGGTGCCGGAGAAGGCGCGACCATCGCGCTGCGCGGCGCGACCGCCGATGCTCTCGCGCAGTGGTTCACACAGGCCCGCAGCAATGCGCGCGCCGTACCTCGTGAAGTGCACCTGACGCGCAATACGCAGTCACCGCAGTCCACCCCATCGACCCAATCCACCCAGTCCGACAAAGCGCCCCCGTCGGGAACGGGGCCCTCCGGCGCGCGCTGGGACGGCACCCTGGTCATGAGCCTGCCGGCACGCTGAGTCCGCAATGGCCACTTCTCGCTCAACCCCCACTTCAGCCGCTGCCGGCTGGCGCTGGGCCCTGCTGGGTTCGCTGATCGGCATCGCACTGGCGGTGTCGTTCTTCGCGCCGGCACGCTGGCTCGCCGCCGGACTCTCGCAGTGGACCAACGGCCATCTGCAGCTCGTCAATGCGCGCGGCACGGTCTGGACCGGCACGGCTGGCCTCGTGTTCGCGAGCGGTGTCGGCGGTGCCGAGCCCGTCTCCCTGCCGGGCACGCTCGGCTGGACGGTTCGGCCGCGATGGGATGGCGTGACGGCTGCGCTCGACATTCCGTGCTGCGCCGTCAAGCCGCTGGAGTTCCGGGCCCGCCCGCGCGGGAACGGGCTCGAACTCGACTGGCGCGACGGCCAATCCCGCTGGCCGGCGGCGCTGCTCACCGGCTTCGGTGCGCCATGGAACACGCTCAAGCTCGAAGGCATGCTGGACGTTTCAATGCAGGCATTCAACCTGCGCTGGAGCGGCCCCCGGCTGGCAATCGCGGGCCGCGCCACGCTCGATGCGGTCGATATCTCATCGAGCCTGTCGACCTTGCGGCCGATGGGCAGCTATCGCATTGCTCTCGAAGGAGGGTCGTCGCCGACCATCCTGCTGACCACCCTTGACGGGAGCCTGCAACTCAACGGCAGCGGCCGATGGAGTGGGACCGCACTGCATTTCGACGGCGAAGCCAGCGCCGCTCCGGGGCGGGAAGACGCACTTTCGAACTTGTTGAACATCATTGGGCGGCGCGAAGGTGCACGCTCGCTCATCACATTGGGTTGACCATGAAGCCAAGAACTTCCTACGGCACCCGCATCGGCACTCTCGCGCTCGCAGCGCAGATGCTGGTCGCGGCCTGCATGCCCCCCTTCGCGTTTGCGCAGGAAGTCGCTGCACCCCGCCGCGGCGAGCCGATCACGCTGAATTTCACCAACGCCGAGATCGAATCGGTCGCGCGAACCATGGCGGTCGTGACCGGTCGTGACGTGGTGGTCGATCCGCGCGTCAAGGGCACGATCACGCTGCAGACGGATCGGGCCATCTCCCCCGAGGCGGCCTTCAACCAGTTTGCCGCGGCACTGCGCCTCCAGGGCTTTGCGATCGTGCAGTCCGAAGGCCTCTCCAAGGTGGTGCCGGAAGCCGACGCCAAGCTGCAGAGCAGCGCGGTGACCACATCGACGCCCACGCCATCGAGCGTGAGCGGCAACCAGATCATCACGCAGGTGTTCAAGCTCAACTACGAGTCGGCCAACAACCTGCTGCCCGTGCTGCGCCCGTTGATCGCGCCCAACAACACGATCAACGTCAACCCTGGCAACAACTCGCTGGTCATCACCGACTATGCGGAAAACATGCGCCGCCTCGCACGCATCGTCGCGGCGCTCGACGTGCCGAACGCCTCCGACATCGACGTCATCCAGCTCAAGCACTCCGTGGCGACCGACATGGTGCCCCTGGTCACGCGACTTCTCGAAGGCGGCAGCAGCACGGGCGGCCCTGTGCAAGGGGCCGCGCCCGGTACGGCGGACGCATCGTTCCGCACGACACTGCTCGCGGACCCGCGCGGCAACTCGATCATCGTGCGCGCCGCCAATCCGGCACGCGCCCAACTGGTCCGCACGCTGATCGACAAGCTCGATCGCGCACCCCTCGACACCGGAAACGGGGCCGCGGGCAACGTGTACGTGGTCTATCTGAAGAACGCCGATGCGGTCAAGCTGGCGACCACATTGCGCGCCGCGATGTCCGCCGAGGCGCGCGGCGGTTCCGGCGCCACGGGCGCGGGCGGCGCGGGGACCAATCTGCAGCAAACCGGCGCAACGGCGCTTTCCGCAGCGGCACAGACGGGCGCCAACCAGAGCGGCGGCATGGGCCAGAACCCCGCGGCGACGGCGCCGCTGAACAATGCCAACCAGCCGTCGACGGGAGGCCAGATCCAGGCCGACCCCTCCACCAACTCGCTGATCATCACCGCGCCCGAGCCGCAATACCGGCAGATGCGAGCCGTGATCGACCGCCTCGATGGCAGGCGCGCGCAGGTCCTGGTCGAAAGCCTGATCGTCGAAGTCAATGCCCAGAAAGCGGCCGACTTCGGCGTCCAGTGGCAGACGGGCATCGGCAGCAATGGCGACCGCAACGTCGGCTTCATCGGCACCAATTCGAGCATCGCCGGGCAGAACATCGTCGACCTGGCCGTGGGCATTGCCACCAAGAATCCGGCGACGCGCCCCTCGACGGGCATCAACATCGGCGTCGGCAGGCAATACGGAGGCCAATACATCCTGAGCTTCCTTGCGCGCCTCTTCGAGAGCAACGGCGAAGGCAACGTGCTCTCCACACCCAATCTCCTGACGCTCGACAACGAGGAAGCGAAGATCATCATCGGCCAGAACGTGCCCTTCCTCACGGGGCAGTTCACCAACACCGGCGCCGCCAACGGCTCGGTCAACCCCTTCCAGACGATCGAGCGCAAGGACGTCGGCCTGACACTGCGCGTGCGCCCGACGATCAACGAGGCCAACACGGTCAAGCTGCAGATCTTCCAGGAGGTCTCGACGGTCGACCAGGCGACCGTCAACAACGTGAACGGGCCAACCACCAACAAGCGCAGCATCGAATCGAGCGTGCTCGTCGAAGACGGCAGCATCGTCGTGCTCGGCGGGCTGCTGCAGGACGAATACTCCAAGAGCAACGAGAAGATACCGCTGGCGGGCGACATCCCCATCCTCGGCAATCTTTTCAAGAACGAAACCCGGACCCGCACGAAGACCAACCTGATGGTGTTTCTGCGGCCCGTGGTGATCCGCGACAACAGCACGAGCGAACAGCTCACGCTCGATCGCTACGACTCGATCCGCGGCCTGCAACAGTCCTCGCAGCCCGAAAAGAACATCATGCTGCGCAACGTGGACGAGTCCGCCATCCTGCCGCCGCTGCCGGCGCTGCCCAATTCGGACCGCCGGATCGAAGGCACGCACCTCGTGCCGCCACCCCTGACGCCGACCGATCCGCTGCCGGCGAATCGCGCAACCCTGAAGGGTGCGTTGCCACCGACGGCAGACCCTGCAACGCAGCGCGAATTGCCCTAGAGTTCTGGCCGTGCGCTATCCCCTCCCCTACGCTTTCGCCCGCGGCCAGCAGTTGCTGCTTGAAGAATCAGACGACGGCTTCACGCTGTGGATGCCGAAGGTGCCGCCGCGCAGCGCGCTGGGCGAAGTCCTTCGCAAATACCAGGTCAAGACCTTCGAGCCGCTCCCACCCGAGCAGCTTGCGCAGCGCATCAGCGCGGCCTACGCGCAGGGCGAATCGAATGCGGCGGCGGTCGTCAGCGAAGTGCAGAGCGACGCCGATCTCTCGCGCATGATGCAGGAGCTCCCGGCGGTCGAGGACTTGCTCGAATCGGCCGGCGACGCGCCGATCATCCGCATGCTCAACGCGCTGCTCACGCAGGCGGCGCGCGACGGCGCGAGCGACATCCATATCGAGCCCTATGAGCGGACATCGTCGGTGCGTTTCCGTATCGACGGCACGCTGCGCGAAGTGGTCCAGCCCAATCGAGCCTTGCACGCGGCGCTGATCTCACGGCTGAAGATCATGGCCGACCTCGATATCTCCGAAAAGCGCCTGCCGCAGGACGGCCGGATCAGCTTGCGCATCGGTACGCGGGCGGTCGACGTTCGCGTGTCGACGCTGCCTTCGGCGCACGGAGAGCGGGCGGTGCTGCGCTTGCTGGACAAGTCCGAAAGCAAGCTCACACTCGAATCGGTCGGCATGCTGGGCGACACGCTCGCGCGCTTTGAACATTTGATCGAGCAGCCACACGGCATCATTCTCGTGACGGGGCCGACCGGCTCGGGCAAGACGACGACGCTCTATGCGGCGCTCAGCCGGCTCGACGCCGGCAGCAGCAACATCATGACGGTCGAAGACCCGATCGAATACGAACTGTCGGGAGTCGGGCAGACGCAGGTCAACGCCAAGATCGAGCTCACCTTCGCGAAGGCGCTGCGCGCGATCCTGCGCCAGGACCCGGACGTCATCATGATCGGCGAAATCCGGGACTTCGAAACCGCCCAGATCGCCATCCAGGCTTCGCTCACGGGGCACCTGGTGCTCGCGACGCTGCACACCAACGATTCCGTCAGCGCCGTCACACGCCTGACCGACATGGGCGTCGAGCCCTTCCTGCTCAGTTCGTCGCTGCTTGGCGTGCTGGCACAGCGGCTGGTGCGCAAGTTGTGCCCGGTGTGCTCGGTGCCCGGCCACAACGGCGAAGCGACACCGGTGGGGTGCGATGCCTGCGGCCAGACGGGCTACCAGGGCCGTACAGGCATCTTCGAACTGCTCGTGGCCGACGACACCGTGCAATCGCTGATCCACAACCGCGCCCCCGAAAGCCAGATCTTCGTCGCAGCCGAACGCGGCGGCCTGCGCTCCATGCGCGAAGACGGCGAACGCCTGGTGAAGACCGGCGTCACGTCGCGCGCAGAATTGCTCCGCGTCACTCGCGAATAGCTCGGCAAGCCGTTTGGGGCGTGCGTTCTGGCGATCTGCCGTTCTGATGTTCTGAAAGCCGCACGGCGAATCGGATTGCCGAGCGTTGACAATGCGGTCCATGCTGCACTCCATGCCTGCACTCCATGCCTGCCTATTCGTTTGAAGCCATAGACCAACAGGGGCAACCCCGCAAGGGCGTGCTCGAAGCCGATACCGCTCGCAGTGCGCGCGGCATGTTGCGAGCCCAGGCGCTGATTCCGCTGACGGTGACGTCGGTCGGCAGTGTCGAAAGCGGTGGAGCGCCCGCTTCGGGCGGTTGGCGCCGGATGTTCGGCGGCGGCCGCATCTTCAATTCCACGACGCTCGCCGTCTGGACGCGCCAGATCGCCGGCCTGGTGTCCTCCGGGCTGCCGCTCGAAAGAGCGCTCACGGCGCTGACCGACGAAGCCGAATCCGAAGCGCAGCGCAACCTCGTGGCGTCGCTGCGCGCGGAAGTCAACGCGGGCTCCCCCTTCGGCCGCGCGCTGGCGCAACATCCACGCGAGTTCTCGCCCATCTACACCGCGGTGATCGGCGCTGGCGAGCAAAGCGGCAATCTCGGCCTGGTGCTGGAGCGGCTGGCCGACGACCTCGAACAGCGACAGGCGCTGCAACAGAAGCTGGTCGGTGCCGCGCTCTACCCGGCTATCGTGACCCTGGTCGCGATCGTGATCGTGATCTTCCTCGTGAGCTATGTGGTGCCGCAGGTCGCCAACGTGTTCGCCGGCACCAAGCGCGCGTTGCCGATCCTCACCGTCGCCATGCTGGCGCTGAGTGACTTCGTACGCAACTACGGCTGGGTGATGCTGGGGATCGTTGTCGTCGGGGTCATCGTCAGCCGGATGGCGCTGGCGCGGTCGGCGTTCCGCGAAAGATTCGATGCCGCCTGGCTCAACCTGCCGCTGGTGGGCAAGCTTTCGCGCGGCTACAACGCTGCACGCTTTGCCAGCACCTTGGCGATGCTCGCCACGGCCGGCGTTCCCATCCTGCGTGCGCTCCAGGCCGCGTCCGAAACACTGGGCAACCGCGCCATGCGAGCCGATGCGCTCGATGCGCTGGTGCTGGTGCGTGAAGGCGCACCGCTGGCCTCCGCACTGGCGCAGAAGAAGCGATTTCCAGGCATCGTCTCGATGTTCGCGCGGCTGGGCGAGCAGACCGGCACGCTGCCGCTGATGCTTCAACGCGCCGCGAATCAACTCGGTGCCGAGGTCCAGCGGCGCGCGATGCATCTCGCCACCATTCTCGAACCGCTGCTGATCGTGGCAATGGGCGGCGTCGTCATGCTGATCGTGCTGGCGGTGCTGATGCCGATCATCCAGCTCAATCAATTCGTGAAGTAGCGTATGGCTGTCTCCCTCGAAGACAAGCTGGTCGTTGCGATCTCGTCGCGCGCGCTCTTCAATCTCGAAGAAGAAAACCGCATCTTCGAATCGGGCGACGACGCCGGCTACATGAAGCTTCAGCTCGAAAGACTGGACGTGCCGGCGAAACCCGGCATCGCCTATTCGCTCGTGCGCAAACTGCTGCGCTTCAACGACGACGGCAAACAGCGCGTCGAAGTCGTGATCCTGTCGCGCAACGACCCGGTCTCCGGCATGCGCGTGTTCCGATCAGGCGTGGCCAACGGCATCACGCTGCAGCGGGGTGTTTTCACGCAAGGCCGTCCGCCTTTCGGCTATCTGCGGCCCTTGCGGGCGCACCTGTTTCTCTCGGTCAACGCCGAAGACGTGCGCGAGGCGCTCGGCGCGGGCTTTCCGGCCGCACGGGTGCTGGTCGAATCGGTCCACGCGAGCGATGCCTATCCGAACGAAGTCCGCATTGCATTCGACGGCGACGCGGTGCTCTTCAGCGACGAAGCCGAACGCGTTTTCCAGGCCCAAGGGCTGGACGCCTTTCAGCAGCACGAATCCAGCAAAGCCGAACTTCCGCTGCCAGAAGGGCCTTTCAAGCCTTTGCTCGCAGCGCTGCACCGGCTGCAGCGTGCGAGCAATCCGGCCATGCGGATTCGCACCGCGCTCGTCACAGCGCGCAGTGCGCCGGCACATGAGCGCGCCATTCGCACGCTGATGAACTGGAACATCAAAGTCGACGAGGCCATGTTCCTGGGCGGGCTCGCCAAGGGCGAATTCCTGCGCGAGTTCGAACCCGATTTTTTCTTCGACGATCAGACAGGCCACGTCGATGCGGCGGCGCGGCACGTGCCCGCCGGCCATGTCTCCAGCGGCATCAGCAACGAGCGCTGAGAACGCGACTCATCAGAGGGAACCGATCGACATGTCCTCTCCGCCGACAACTCATCGCCCGCTGATCATCCGCCACGCCGACGTGCTGGTCACCATGGACGCTGCTCGCCGCGAGATCGCCGACGGGGCGGTCGTCGCAGAAGGGCCGGCGGTCGCATGGGCCGGACCGACTTCCGAACTGCCGGCGACCTACGCCGAGGCGTTGCGCAGTGGCGAGGCCGATGCAATCGACATGCAAGGCCACGTGGTGATGCCGGGATTGGTCAATACGCACCATCACATGTACCAGAGCCTCACGCGCTCGGTGCCCGAAGCGCAGGACGCGGAGCTCTTTGGATGGCTCAGCAATCTGTACCTGCTGTGGGCGCGCATCACACCCGAGATGATCCGCGTGTCGACACAGACTGCAATGGCCGAACTCATGCTGTCGGGCTGCACGACGACCAGCGACCATCTGTATCTCTTTCCGAACGGCTCGCGGCTGGACGATTCCATCGAGGCGGCCGATGCGATGGGCATGCGCTTTCATGCGTCGCGCGGGAGCATGAGCGTGGGCCAGAGCCTCGGCGGCCTGCCGCCGGACGAAGTCGTCGAGGCCGAAGACGCCATCCTGCGCGACAGCGAACGGCTCATCGACCGCTGGCACGACGCTTCGCGCCACGCGATGCGTCGCATCGTGCTGGCACCTTGCTCGCCCTTTTCTGTTTCGCGCGATCTGATGCGGCTTTCCGCCGAACTGGCGCGTGAACGGGGCGTGTCGCTGCATACGCACCTCGCGGAGAACGACAACGACATCGCCTATTCGCGCGAGAAGTTCGGCATGACGCCCGCCGAATATGCCGAAGACCTCGGCTGGGTCGGCCGCGACGTCTGGCACGCGCACTGCGTGAAGCTGGACGAGGCCGGCATCGCGCTCTTCGGCCGCACCGGAACCGGCGTGGCGCATTGCCCTTGCTCGAACATGCGCCTGGCCTCGGGCATCGCTCCCATCGGTGCAATGCGCCGTGCAGGCGTTCCGGTGGGCCTGGGCGTGGACGGCAGCGCGTCAAACGATGGCGCTCACATGCTGGGCGAAGCGCGGCAGGCGCTGCTGCTTCAGCGCGTCGGCTACGGACCGGCGGCAATGACCGCACGCCAAGCGCTGGAGATCGCCACGCTCGGCGGCGCGCGCGTGCTGGGCCGCGACGACATCGGCGCGCTGGCGCCAGGCATGTCCGCGGACATCGTGGCCTTCGATTTGCGTGGTGTCGGGCATGCAGGCGCCGGGCACGACCCGGTGGCCGCACTCGTCTTCTGTCAGCCGGCCCACGCGGCGTTGAGCGTCGTCAACGGGCGCGTGCGGATTCGCGAAGGTCGAATGGTCGACGTCGAGCTTGCCCCGCTGCTGGCGAGGCACCGCGAACTTGCCCGCACGCTGTATGAGCGCGCAAGGCACCCGCACACTGCCTGAACAGTGTCTTTTCACCATGCATCGAAGACATCGCGCGCGATGCCGAAGCCGGTGCTCGCACCCGTGCCGCTGGTGACCAGCACCACGCGCGTGGCATCGTCCGGTGTGTCGATCACGCAGGGCAATTCGGGCGACGAGGGATAGACGCCGGTCCAGCGCTCCGTGATTTGCGCCTGCTCCAGATCGAGCGTGGAGCGCAGATGTCGCAGGATCAACCGGTCCACCTCTTCCATCGCGAAAGGTTCTGGCG
Organism: Variovorax sp. 01N429; assembly: GCF_056399425.1. Lineage (NCBI taxonomy): Bacteria > Pseudomonadati > Pseudomonadota > Betaproteobacteria > Burkholderiales > Comamonadaceae > Variovorax > Variovorax sp. 01N429. Next base: position 60,262 of record NZ_JBFTRG010000020.1, read on the forward strand.
CGGCGCTGTAGTGATGCGAGTCACCGACCACCAGCGAGCCATCTGCGCTCTGCACGACGATCAGGTGAATGCCGTGCGCCAGCGAATCCGCTTCCTCTTGCTCCAGGCGCGTGCGCAACGCTGCCGCCTCAGGAAGGGTGCTGTAGCCCTCGTAGCGGACGAGGCTCAGATCCATCATCACCGAGCCCGGCAGGCGGAAACCGGCTTCCGGCCGGACGCGCAGCATCTGCAACCGACAGAGGCTCAGTGCATGGGGGGCGATGCGGTCCGCAAAGAGACCGTGCAATTCCGCGTTGGTGCAGACGACGACGCGCTCCGCGTGCAAACTGCCTAGTGACGTGCGCACGCGCGGTGTTTCGACTTCGAGCACGGCTTCGGAAAAGCGGAACTCCACGCCGTGTACTTCGGCCAGCCAGCGCGTCAGCAGGCCGATGGCCGTGCGTGACTCCACCCGCAGTTCATGCGGACTGAACAGCACGGCGCGCGCTTCTTCCAGGCGCAGCGCCGGCGCCTTGGCCTGGGCCTCGGCAACCTCCAGCAGTTGGCACGCCTCGCCCATCGGCGTGCGCAAGAACGCTTCGAGCACCGCATGAGCCTCCGGTCGATAGGCGGCCAGCCACAGGTGCCGATGAACAATGTCGATGCCGGCTTGCGGCGCGACGGCCGCCCACACGTTGCGCGAGTGCATCGCGCGGCGCCAGGTGTCGCCAGGAGCCTGTCCCGTGACAGTCACGAAGCCGAAGTTGCGGATCGATGCGCCGACGCATGCGGCGTCGCGCTCCACTACGCAGACCTTCAGGCCGCTCGTGGCAGCGGTATATGCATGCGCAAGGCCGACGATGCCGGCGCCCACCACGATCACATCAAAAGAGGGGCCTGCTGCACTCATCGATTTCTCCAGGCTTGGGTCTTGGCGAGCGCCGAACGTGCGGCCCATGCAAAAAGGCCGCGGCCGATCGCGGCCGTGAGCATGATCAGTGACGCCATGGCGGCGGCCGGCGCGACGTCGCCGGCATCGTCCATGTTCAGCACGGCGATCGCCGCCAGTGTCGTTTGGGGCGAGTAGAGAAAGACCACCGCCGACACCGTGGTCATCGCGTTGACGAAGAAGTAGCCCGCGACGTCGAGCACGGCGGGCAGTGTGACCGGCAAGTGCACGCGCCATAGCGTCCGCCAGAAGGGAATGCCCATCGATTCGGAGACGAGTTCGTATTCGCGGTCGAGCTGGCGCAGCGCGGTCAGCGACGTGAGGTGCGCGACCGAGAAGAAATGCGCCACCGTGCACGCCACCAGGAGGGTCATGCCGCCATAGAGCCCGTGCAGCGGATTCGATGGCAAATTGAAAAAGAAGATGTAGCCCACGCCAAGCACCAGTCCAGGCACTGCGAGAGGCAGGTTTGCCAGGAGGTTGAGCAACTCGCGCAGCAACCCGAAGTGGCGCGGCTTTTCGACGAGATAAGCCGAAAGAAAGGTCGCGACAGCCMCTGCCACTGCCGCGCCGACCGCAAGGCGCAGCGAATTGACATAGCTGCCCCAGCCGCCGCCATCCATGTTGCCGAAGTCGTAGTTCTTGAGCGATGGCGCAAGCTGGTAGGGCCAATAGGTCGCCAGCGACGCGAAGACCGCCATGCCGATCATCACGAGGATGCAGGCGGCGATCAGGACGCAGGCCAGCAACAGCGCACGGTCGCGAGCGGGCACCGGCTCGGGCACGTGCGGCGTGGCACGTACCGACAAGGCCGCGGCTTGCCGCCGGCGAACGCGGCGCTCCACGATGAAAGACAGCACGGCCGGCACAAGCAGCACGAACCCCACGACCGCGCCCATCTGGAAATTCTGCTGCCCGACCACCTGCTTGTAGATGTCGGTGGCGAGCACACCGGTCTGGCCGCCCACCACCTTGGGGACGCCGAAGTCGGTGATGACGAGCACGAACACCACCATGCTTGCGACGATCAGCCCATAGCGCGACGCCGGCAAGGTTACCGTGCGGAAGATGCGCCAGCGTGACGCGCCGAGCGTCTCCGCGGCCTCGTAGAGCCGGCCGTCGGACGTCGACATGGCCGTGGTGAGGATGAGCAGCGCATGCGGCAAGGTCCAGAACACTGAGCCGAGGACGATGCCCAGAGGCCCATAGATCGACACGTCTCCGAGCCACGCCTTGAATATGCCCTGGTTGCCGAAGAGATAGACGAGGCTGATGGCCGGCAGCAGCGACGGCGCCAGCAGCGGCAAGAGCGCAACCGCACGCAGCAGCGCCTTGCCGCGCATGCACGACAGCGTGAGCCCGTACGCATAGACGTAGGCGATGCCCGTACACAGCAGCGCACTCACCGCCGCAAGCCAGACACTGTTGAAGGCCGAGCGCACCAGCGCAGGGTTGTCGAGATACCGCGCGAAGTTCGCCAGGCCGACGAAGGCCCCGGCTCTGTCGAAAAAGCTCTGCCCAACGAGGGCGCCGACCGGGAGGGCCACGATGATGACCAGCACCATCAAGGCTATCGAAGCGGCAACGCCGACCAGCCAGCGGTCCCGATCGAAGACGCCACGCCGCCGCGACGGCTCCAGGCGATAGAGGAGCGTGCTCAACGCGCCAGCACCGACAACGCGTGCTGCGGCAACTGGATGTGCACCATGCTGCTGGGCACCAGCGGATCAGCGGCGCGATGGTCCATAGGCATATCCGCCTCGATCTCGATACCCAGCGGTTCGCAGGCCAGACGCGCCGCAGTGCGATGGCCGAAGAATTCGGTGCCGAGCAGCCGGGCCGCAAAGCTGTTGGGGCCAGCATCGTCGCCAAAGCGGCGGACCACCACATCCTCGGGACGGATGCCGACCGTCGCTTGCGCGCCCACGTCGACCTCGCCCGAAGCGCAAAGCAGCTCGCTGTCGCGCACGCGCACCTTGCCTTCGGGCAGCACAGTCGCAGCCAGCATGTTCATGCGCCCGACGAAGCTCGCGACGAAGCGCGTGCGCGGCCGGCGATAGAGCTCGCCGGGTGTGCCCGCCTGCTCGATGCGGCCGTCGTGCATCAACACGACACGGTCGGCCATCGAGAGCGCTTCCTCCTGGTCGTGCGTGACCATGATCGTCACCACGCCAAGCCGCTTCTGCAGTGCGCGGATCTCGCCGCGAAGGCTCGCGCGCACTTGCGCGTCGAGCGCGGAAAGCGGCTCGTCCAAGAGTAGCAATCGCGGATTCGGCGCGAGCGCACGCGCCAGAGCCACACGCTGCTGCTGGCCGCCCGAAAGTTGCACGGGGTACTTGTCGGCGTGCCCCGCAAGGCCGACGAGATCGAGCATCTCGCGCGAGCGCTTGGCGATCTCTCGCGCGAGCGCGCCGGTGGGCTGCAGGCCATAGGCGATGTTCTGCGCCGCCGTGAGGTTGGGGAACAAGGCATACGACTGGAACACCACGCCGAAGCCGCGCGCCGCCGGCGCCAGGTTGCCAATGTCCTGCCCATTCAAATGCAGCTTGCCTGCGTCCGCGTGCTCGATGCCGGAAACGATGCGCAGCAGCGTCGTCTTGCCGCAGCCCGAGGGCCCGAGCAGACACACGAACTCACCGGGCTCGACGTCCAGGTCGATACCGTCCAGCACCCGCGTGGCGCCGAACGACTTGCCAATGCCGCGCAGCGAAAGAAAGGTCACTGCGGCGCCTTCTTCTCCGATTTGGATTCATAGCGGCTGGACCATTCGGCGAGGATGCGCTCGCGATTCGCCGCCGCCCAGTCGAAGTCGTTTTTGGCCAGCAGCTTCTCGACGTCGCCCGGCACGAATTCCAGCTTTTCCTGAATGCCTGGCAGCGCGAGCACTGCAAAGTTCTTCGCGTAGAGCTCGTTGGCCTGTTTCGTCACGGCCCAGTCCGCCAGCGCCTTTGCGGCTTCGGGCTTTTTGGTGGTCTTCATGACGCCGGTAGCCTCCATGTCCCAGCCGAGGCCCTCCTTCGGCAACACGATATCGATAGGAGCGCCGTCGCGCTTGGTCTTGTTGGCGCGGTATTCGAAGGACATGCCCAACGCGAACTCGCCCGCACCCGCTTGGCGGCAGGGCTTGCTGCCGGACTGGCTGTAGATGCCGATGTTCTGGTGCAGGGCGTCCATGAACTGCCAGGCCTTCTGCTCGCCCATCATCTGGATCCAGCCCGAGACCATCAGGTAGCCGGTTCCTGACGCGGCCGGGTTCGGCATCGTGATCTGGCCCTTGTAGACAGGGTTCGTGAGGTCGGCCCAGCTCGTGGGCTTCGGCAAGTTCTTCTTCTGCGCTTCGACCGTGTTGAAGCAGATCGCGGACGACCACACGTCCATGCCGACCCACTTGGGCGGATTGGCGCTGTCACGCATGGTCGGTTTGACGGCACTCAGGCCCTTCGGGGCATAGGGCTGGAGCATGCCTTCCTTGTCCAGCAGCATCAGCGATGTCGCGGCGAGTCCCCAGACGACGTCAGCCTGCGGATTGGCCTTTTCCGCCAGCAGCTTGGCAGTGACGATGCCCGTCGAGTCGCGGACGAATTTCAATTCGATGCTCGGGTTATCCTTCTCGAAGGCCGCCTTGTAAGCCTGCACCTGGTCCGCTTCGAGCGCCGTGTAGACCAGCAGCTCGGCACGGCCTTGCGCGGCCGCGCCGACGGCGATGGTCAGCAAGATGGCCGGCAGGGCCCATTGAAATGTGCGACGAAGCATGAGGTTCCTCTTCGGGTGGTGAATGGATGGAGGCAAGCTGCCCATCGGCGCGCATTCGGCGCAAAGGCCGGCCGATCATCGGAGGCGGATATGACAGAGGTTTGTCAAATCCTTCATGAAGGTGACGGTCCGCCAACCGGCCGTCACGCCGCCGACATGTTTCAGCGCCAATTAAGACTGCAGGTCGTGCCGGCGCTACGATGAAAGGCAACGCGCCGTTCGGGCGTGCTTTCAAGCTCATGCCAATGACCTCCCAAGACGGCTCCAAGAACATCATCTCCACCTTGCGGCGCATCGGCGCACTGGCGGCGCCCTACTTCCGATCCGAAGAGAAATGGGTCGCGCGCGGCCTGCTTGCCGCCATCGTTGCGCTCAATCTCGGCGTGGTCTACATGCTGGTGCTCAACAACCAGTGGTATGCCCGCTTCTACGACGCATTGCAGAACAAGGACCAGGCGGTTTTCTGGCGAGAGATCGTCTTCTTTTGCTGGATCGCAGCGGCGTACATCGTCATCGCGATCCTCAAGTTCTACCTGACGCAGTTGCTGCAACTTCGCTGGCGCGCCTGGATGACGCGCAGCTATCTGGCGCGCTGGATGGCCGACCACACGTTCTACCACCTCGAACTCGCGCGCTATGGCCAGCAGGACGGCCAGTCCCCGGACAACCCCGACCAGCGCATCCAGGAAGACATGCAGATCTTCACCGACTACACGATGACGCTGTCGATGGGCCTGCTCAACGCCGTGGTCACGCTGGTGAGCTTCATCGGCATCCTGTGGGGTCTGAGCGGTGTCACCAGCTTGTCCCTGTTCGGGACCAGCGTCACCATTCCGGGCTCGATGGTCTGGATTGCGCTGCTCTACTGCGCCGCCGGCACTGTCATCACCCACTACATCGGCCGTCCGTTGATCGGCCTCAACTTCCAGCAGCAGCGCTTCGAGGCCGACTTCCGGCATCACCTGGTGCGCGTGCGCGAATACAGCGAAGCCATCGCGCTGGACCGCGGCGAACAGGTCGAGCACGGCCAACTCAAGCTGCGCTTCGGCGCCGTGCTGAAGAACTACCTGCAGTTGATCAACAAGCAGAAGAACCTCGTGGCATTCACGGCTTCATTCAGCCAGGCGTCGGTGATCTTCGCCTTCATCGTGCAGGCGCCGCGCTTCTTCAGCGGCGCAATCCAGTTGGGCCAATTGATGCAGGTGAATTCGGCATTTGGACGCGTACAGGATTCACTCAGCTGGTTTGTCGACAACTACGACCGCGTCGCCGTCTGGCGCGCCACGGCGGACCGCCTGACTTCGTTCGAAGCCGCCATGCGCGCCCATGCCGACAGCAAGAGCGCGCTCGAACGCACGCCTTCGAAGACCGGCCAAGGCCTGCGCACCGCCGGCATCAACGTCGCATTGCCCGACGGCGCACCGCTGATCCGCAATGCCGCTCTTTCGGTGCAGCCCGGCGAAAGCGTTCTGCTGCAGGGCCCTTCGGGCAGCGGCAAGTCGACGCTGTTCCGGGCCTTTGCCGGGATCTGGCCTTTCGCGAACGGACAGGTCTCGATGCCGCCAAATGCAATGTTCATCCCGCAACGCCCCTACGTTCCGAATGGCAGGCTGCGCGATGCGCTCGCCTATCCGCACGCAGCCAGCGAATACACCGACGCGCAACTCGTGCAAGCGTTGAACGACGCCTTGCTGCCCGACCTCGCCGGCCGTCTCGACGACAGCGATGCATGGAGCCAGAAGCTATCGGGCGGCGAGCAGCAGCGCCTTGCGATTGCGCGCGTGCTGCTGCGCAAGCCGGCATGGCTCTTCGCGGACGAGGCCACCAGCGCGCTCGACGCCGAAGCCGAGGAAACGCTCTACAAGCGGCTCGCAGCAGGGGTGCGGGCTGCCGGCGGCGCGATGGTGTCGATCGCGCATCGCGCGTCAGTCGGCAGCTTCCATGACAAGCGCTGGACGCTGGTGCCCGAAGCCGACGGCGCCGCCTCTCGCTACAGGGTCGAAGCGACGTAGCGCTCCCAGCCCCTCGCGCGAAGTTCGCACGCGGGGCAGGTGCCGCAGCCATAGCCCCATGCGTGGCGGTGTGTGCGGTCGCCGAGATAGCAGGTATGCGTCTCCTCGACGATCAGTTCGACCAGCGCCTCACCGCCCAGGCGATGGGCCATGGACCAGGTCTCGGCCTTGTCGATCCACATGAGCGGCGTCTCGATCACGAAGCGGCGGTCCATGCCGAGCGACAGCGCAAGCTGCATTGCCTTCATCGTGTCGTCGCGGCAGTCCGGGTAGCCTGAGAAGTCGGTCTCGCACACACCGGTGACGATCACCTGCAGGCCTCGCCGGTAAGCCAGCGCACCGGCGAGCGTGAGAAACAGCAGGTTGCGGCCGGGAACGAAGGTGTTCGGCAGGCCATTGGCCTGCATCTCGAAAGCGATGTCCTGCGTGAGCGACGAAGCGCTCACCTGCCCCAGCACGTCGACCGAGAGCATGTGGTCGTCGCCGAGGCGCGGCTTCCAGTTGGGAAAGGTCTCGCAGAGCCGTTCGAGCACTTTGGTGCGTACGTCCAGTTCGATGCGGTGACGCTGCCCGTAGTCGAAGCCGATGGTTTCCACGCGCTCATATTTGTCGAGCGCATCGGCCAGGCAGGTCGTCGAATCCTGGCCACCGGAGAAGAGCACGAGTGCGGTCGTGTGCATGACGATCCAATCAGAGAAAGCGTTCGAGCAGCTTGCGCGAGTGGCGGTCCAGCGCCTTCACGTCTGCAATCCGGAACTGCACGCCATGCGCGCTGGCGATCAACAGTGCGCCACCTTCCAGACGTCGAATGTCCTCTTCGGCCTTCAGCACGAAGCTGGTTTCGCCGCGGTCCGTGTTCACGTGCCACGTGCTCGGCACGCCGAAGCTCGACACGCGATGCAGCTTCAGCAGCGTCGGCGCGAAGTCGCGAGCAGCAAGTTCCTCATGCAGCATCGTGCGCAAATGCGCAGGCAGATCGGCAATGCGATCGACCCAGACGATTTCGCGTCCATCGCTCCCGACCAGCGAAATACCGTCGTCCGACGCGGTGAGCGGAAAGGCACGCACCGGCACCACGCCGACATGCCGGACGCCATCGGCGTCGATCAGCACGAGGCGCCCGAAGCGATCGCGTTCGAGTTCAAAACCGTTGTTCATGCGTCCCCCGCCGGATGGGCTGCATGACCGCCCAGGGTCATCGCCACGGCCGTGCGCTCGGCAACCGCGCCGGCGCTCTCATCGTCGGCCTGACGCAGTTGCGCCTGATAGAGCCGCCAATAGGCGCCCTGCTTTTCCATGAGTGCGTCGTGCGGTCCGACCTCGACGATCTCGCCGCGGTCCATTACCACCAGCCGATCGGCCTTGCGCAGCGTGGAAAGCCGGTGCGCGATCGCAATGGTGGTGCGGCCCTTCACGAGGTTGTCCAGTGCCTTCTGGATTTCCTTCTCGGTCTCGGTGTCGACCGCCGACGTGGCTTCGTCGAGGATGAGGATGCGGGGGTCGATCAGCAGCGCACGCGCAATGCTGATGCGCTGCCGCTCGCCGCCCGACAAACCCTGGCCGCGTTCGCCGACCAGCGAGTCGTAGCCGTGCGCAAGACGAAGGATGAAATCGTGCGCATGTGCCGCGCGCGCGGCGGCCACGATCTCCTCGCGCGTCGCATCGGGTTTGCCATAGGCGATGTTCTGCGCGATGGTGCCGAAGAACAGAAAAGGCTCCTGCAGCACCAGCCCGACATGGCGCCGATAGTCGGCCACGGCAAAGCGGCGGATGTCCGTGCCGTCGACCTTGATGGCTCCGTCCGTCACGTCGTAGAAGCGGCAGATCAGGTTGACCAGCGTGCTCTTGCCCGATCCGCTGTGGCCGACGAGGCCGATCATCTCGCCCGGTTCGATCACCAGGTTCAGGTCGCGGATCACCGCGCGACTGCCGTAGCGAAAGCCCAGGTCCGCCATCTCGATGCGGCCCTGAATGCGTTCGATCTTCACAGGGTTGGCCGGCTCCGGAACGTTGCTCACGTGGTCGAGGATGTCGAAGATGCGCTTGGCGCCGGCGGCGGCCTTTTGCGTGACCGACACAATGCGGCTCATCGAATCCAGGCGCGTATAGAACCGGCCGATGTAGGCGATGAAAGCCGTGAGCACACCGACCGTGATGCTGCCCCGCGCCACCTGCCAGATGCCGAAGCCCCAGACCACCAGCAGCCCGATCTCGGTCAGGAGCGACACGCTCGGCGTGAAAAGCGACCAGGTCTTGTTGAGCTTGTCGTTGACCTGCAGGTTGTAGATGTTGGCCGACCGAAAGCGGTCGGCTTCGCGCTTTTCCTGCGCAAAAGCCTTCACCACGCGGATTCCCGGAATGGTGTCGGCCAGCACGTTGGTGACCTCGCTCCAGACGCGGTCGATCTTTTCGAAGCCGGTGCGGAGCCGGTCGCGCACGACGTGGATCATCCAGGCGATGAAAGGCAGCGGGACCAGCGTGACCACCGCGAGCAGCGGATTGATCGAGAACAGGATGACCGCGGTCATCGCGATCATCAGCACGTCGGTGAGGAAATCCAGCGCATGCAGCGACAGGAAAACGTTGATGCGATCGGTCTCGGAGCCGATCCGGGCCATCAGGTCGCCGGTACGCTTGCCGCCGAAGTAATCGAGCGGCAAGGTCAGCAAGTGCTCGTAGGTGGTCGTGCGCAGGTCGGCGCCGATCCGTTCGGAGACGAGGGCCAACAGGTAAGTGCGTGCCCACCCGAGTGCCCATCCGACCAATGCGGCGGCCAGGAGCGCGGCGAGGAACATCACCACCTTGACCACGGCAATCTTCTGCCCGTTCTGGAACGGGATCAGGATGTCGTCCATGAGCGGGATCGTCAGGTACGGCGGGACCAGGGTCGCGGCGGTCGAGGCCAGCGTCAGCAGGAAACCGGTGATCAATTGCTTGCGATAGGGCTTGGCAAATCGGCCGAGCCGCAACAGCACCCAGGTCGACGGCGGCGTCTGCAACTCGGGTTCGACCAGCGCCGCTTCGTCCGCCTCGGCGGCAGGCCCTGTCGCCTGCGCGACTCCCGAAACCTGCTGATCGAAAAGCTTCTGCAGCCGCAGCGCCGCCGGCTGCTGGGCCAAGGTATAGCGCCAGCGAGCCAGCCGGCCATTGCCGTCTTGCAGGTCCAGGGTCCCGATTCCGGCGTGATCGGCCAGGTGCAGATCCAGCCCCTCTGCCTGCAGCGGCCATTCGGACCAGGCGCCGCCCGCGTCGCGCATCAGCAGGCGGCGGTCCGTCAGCGCCAGAAGGCCGGATGTAAACCGAAGTTCCCCGTCGAGGTCAACCGGAAGAGTTGCCAGAACGTTTTCCGCGTCTGAGAGCCGGTTTTTCAGCGCGTCTGTAGCCCCCTCTGATTCGCCCTCCGGGGTGCCGACTGGATCGTGATGTTGCATTGTGTTTCTGTATTTCCGGCCCGCTGCGGGACCCTTCTTGGCGCTCACCGGGCGCCGATTCTGACCGATCGCCATGGGCGCGCTTGAAGGCGCCGCAGTGCTCGGTCAAAGCACATCGAACGTTTTCATGACCCGTTTCGACGACATCCGCCTGCTGCGCATCAACTATTTGCGCGGCCCGAACATCTGGACCTACCGCCCCGTGCTGGAAGTCTGGCTCGACCTGGGCGCGCTCGAAGAGCATCCGTCCAACACCATCGCCGGCTTCACGGAGCGTCTCACCAAGCTGCTGCCGGCGCTGATCGAGCACCACTGCGGCGTCGGCGAGCGCGGCGGGTTCATCCAGCGCCTGACCGAAGGCACCTGGGCCGGCCACGTGCTGGAACACGTGGTGATCGAGCTGCTCAACCTCGCCGGCATGCCGACAGGCTTCGGCCAGACGCGCAGCACCTCGCAGCATGGCGTCTACCGAATGGTGTTTCGCGCACGCGATGAGCAAGTCGCCCGCGTCGCCCTGGCCGAGGGCCACCGCTTGCTGATGGCAGCGATCAACCACGATCCCTTCGACGCGGCGGACGTGCAACGCGCCGTCGATGCGGTCAAGGCCAAGGTCGAGGACTGCTATCTGGGCCCCAGCACCGCCTGCATCGTGGGCGCTGCGACCGATCGCGGCATTCCGCACATGCGGCTCAACAGCGGCAATCTGGTCCAGCTCGGCTACGGCGCGAACCAGCAGCGCATCTGGACGGCCGAGACCGACTACACCAGCGCCATCGGCGAATCAATCGCCAGCGACAAGGAACTGACCAAATCGCTGCTCGCAAGCTGCGGCGTGCCGGTGCCTGAAGGGCAGGTCGTCGCCAACGCCGGGGAAGCCTGGGAAGCGGCCGAAGACATCGGATTGCCAGTGGCCGTGAAGCCGTCCGACGCCAATCATGGCCGCGGCGTTTCGCTCGAACTCAACACGCGCGAAGAAGTCATCGCCGCTTTCGCGGTCGCCGAGCCCGAAGGCAGCGACGTGATGGTGGAGCGCTTCATCCGCGGGTCGGAGCACCGTCTGCTAGTGGTCGGCGGCCAGGTGGTCGCCGCCGCGCGTGGCGAAATCATCACAGTCACGGGCGACGGCGAATCGACCGTGGCCCAGCTCATCGAAAGCCAGCTCAACAGCGATCCTCGCCGTGGCGCGGAAGAGGAATACCCGCTGGATGTGATCGTGCTGGACACGGATGCCAAGCTGCAGCTCGAACTCAAGCGCCAGGAGCTCGATGGCAATTCGGTGCCTGCATCGGGGCGGGTCGTCACGATCCAGCGCAACGGGAACATGTCGATCGACTGCACCGACCAGGTACATCCTGAAGTCGCGCACGCCGCAGTGCTCGCTGCCCGCGTGGTGGGGCTCGACATCGCCGGCATCGATCTCGTGGCGCAGGACATCTCCCGGCCGCTCGCGGCGCAGGGCGGCGCGATCGTCGAAGTCAACGCCGGGCCCGGATTGCTGATGCACCTGAAGCCGGCCGTCGGATCGCCCCGCCCCGTGGGCCGCGCGATCTGCGATCACCTCTTTCCGGACGACGCTCCGGGCCGCATCCCTGTGGTCGGCGTGGCCGGCTCGCGCGATACCGCGGTGTTGTCCCGGCTGGTCGCCTGGCTGATCAGCCTCGGCGGCCGTCATACGGGCCTGGCCTGCCGCGACGGCCTCTTCCTCGATCGGCGCAGGGTCGACGCGCGCACGAGCGCCAACTGGCAAGCCGGCCATCGTCTACTGGTCAACCGTGCCGTGCAGGCCGTGGTGATCGAAAACGGCGCCGAAACCATCCTGCGCGATGGCCTTTCCTATGACCGCTGCGAAGTCGGCATCGTGACTGACCTGGACGGCTCGGACGCGCTCGGCGAATTCGACATCACCGAGAGTGACCAGATGGTCAAGGTGCTGCGCACGCAGGTCGACGTCGTGCTGCCCGAAGGCACCGCCGTGCTGAACGCGGCCGACCCACGCGTGGCCGGGCTGGCCCCGCTGTGCGATGGCGCGGTGATTCTTTATGCCGCGGACCCGCAGGCCGAAGCGCTGGCGAAACACCGTGCCGATGGCGGCAGGGCCGTCGTCATTCGGCAGGACCGCGTGGTTCTCGCCAACGGCACCAGCGAATCTTTCCTGCCCGGGCTCGGCCGGCTCACCATCTGGCGCGCCACGCATGCGGGCGTCAGCCTCGAAAGCCTGCTCGCCGCAGTCGCCGCCGCGTGGGCCATGGGCATTCCGCTCAACCTGATCGGCGCCGGCGCGGAAGCCTTCGAAGCAGACCTGCAGGCGGCGCTCGCATCGTTGCAGCTGTCGCAAACGCTGGTTTCACCCGAACTTCAATTTGCCTAAATGAACACCCCCGGGCCTGGCGCCCGCGCAAGCGCCGCGCGGCAGCGGCGGAACCGGCTTCGCCGGGAGCGAGCAAGCAACGGGGGGGAGATAGTTATGGAAATCACACGCACCCGCGCACTGCGCGGCCCCAATCTCTGGAGCCGCCACACCTGCATCGAAGCGATCGTCAACTGCAAGGATGACGAAAACGCCATCGAGCGCCTCACCGGGTTCGAGCCGCGCCTGCGCGCGCTCTTTCCAACCATCGGCGAACTGCATCCGATCGTGCTCGGCCAGCCGCTCGCACTGGCGCACGTGCTGGAAAACGCCGCAGTCGCACTGCAAGCGCAGGCCGGCTGCGCGGTGAATTTCGGCCACACCTCGCGCACCATCGATGAAGGCGTCTACCAGGTCACCTTCCAGTACAGCGAAGAAGCCGTCGGCCGCCGCGCACTGGAGTTGGCCAAAGAGCTCATCGATGCCGCGCAAGGCAATGCCGCCTTCGACGCCACGGCCGCCATCACCGAACTGCGCGACCTCGACGAATCCGAGCGCCTCGGACCGAGCACCGGCTCCATCGTCGACGCGGCGGTGGCCCGGGGCATCCCGTACCGGCGCCTCACCAGCGGCAGCCTCGTGCAGTTCGGCTGGGGTTCCAAGCAGCGCCGCATCCAGGCCGCTGAAGTCGACAGCACGAGCGGTGTCGCCGAAGCCATCGCACAGGACAAGGAACTCACCAAGCAACTGCTCAACGCAGCAGGCGTCCCTGTTCCGCTCGGCCGTCCGGTGACCGACGCCGAAGACGGCTGGGCTGCGGCGCAGGAGATCGGGCTGCCGGTGGTCGTCAAACCGCAGGACGGTAATCAGGGCAAGGGCGTCACGGTCAACATCACGACGCGCGAGCAGCTCGGTGCGGCTTATGCATCGGCGGCAGTTCATGGCGAGGTGATGGTCGAGAAATTCCTGCCCGGCTTCGACTTCCGTTTGCTCGTGGTCGGCGATCGGCTCGTGGCCGCGGCCCGCCGTGATCCGCCGCAGGTGATCGGCGACGGCGCAAAGACTGTTCGCGAACTCGTCGATGCGGTCAACCAGGACCCGCGGCGCGGCGAAGGGCACGCGACATCGCTCACGAAGATCCGGCTGGACGACATTGCGATCGGCCGCCTCGAAGCACAGGGCTTGAAGCCCGACAGCGTGCCCACGCTGGGCCAGCGGGTCGTCCTGCGCAACAACGCCAATCTTTCGACCGGCGGCACCGCGACCGACGTGACCGACACGGTGCACCCCGAAGTCGCCGCGCGTGCGGTCGATGCGGCGCAGATGGTCGGCCTGCACATCTGCGGCGTCGACATGGTTTGCGAGAATGTCCTGCGTCCGCTCGAAGAACAGCACGGCGGCGTGGTCGAAGTCAATGCCGCGCCCGGGCTTCGCATGCACATCTCGCCCTCGTTCGGCCGCGGCCGCGCCGTGGGCGAAGCGGTGATGGACACGCTCTTCGCCCATGGCGACGACGGCCGCATCCCGGTGGTGGCCGTGACCGGCACCAATGGCAAGACGACGACCGCAAGGCTGATCAACCACCTGCTCGCCGCCAGCGGCCTGCGCACCGGCATGACCAACACCGACGGTGTCTACGTCGACGGGCGCCAGACCGACAGCGGCGATTGCAGCGGCCCGAAGAGCGCGCGCAACGTGCTGCTTCATCCGGATGTCGACGCGGCCGTCTTCGAGGTGGCGCGTGGCGGCATCCTGCGCGAAGGCCTCGGATTCGATCGCTGCCAGGTGGCGGTGGTGACCAACATCGGCAGCGGCGATCACCTCGGCCTCAACTACATCACGACCGTGGAAGACCTCGCCGTGCTCAAGCGCGTGATCGTGCGCAACGTGGCGCCCACGGGCTATGGCGTGCTCAACGCCGCGGACCCGAACGTCGCCGCGATGGCCGCGAGTTGCCCCGGCAGCGTGATCTTCTTTACCGCCGACCGGCAGCATCCGGTGATGGCCACGCACCGCGCGCAAGGCAAGCGCACGGTTTATGTGGACCAGGACGCCGTGATCGCGGCAGAGGGCTCGTGGCGCGAACGCATTCCGCTGCGCGACGTGCAGATCACGCGCAACGGCACCATCGGCTTCCAGGTCGACAACGTGATGGCGGCCATTGCCGCAGCCTGGGCCGTGGGCCTGGACTGGGATGCGATCCGCAGCGGGCTCGCCAGCTTCAAGAACGACGCCGCCGGTGTGCCGGGCCGCTTCAACGTGATGGACTATCGCGGCGCGACCGTCATTGCCGACTACGGCCACAACACCGACGCCATGCGCGCACTGGTCTCCGCCGTCGACACCATGCCGGCGAAGAAGCGCTCGGTCGTGATCAGCGGCGCGGGTGATCGCCGCGATTGCGACATTCGCGACCAGACCGCCATCCTTGGCGAAGCCTTCGACGACGTCATCCTCTATCAGGACGCGGCGCAGCGTGGGCGCGCCGACGGTGAAGTCATGGCGCTGCTCCGGCAGGGGCTCGAAGGCGCGCGGCGCACGCGGTTCATCGACGAGATCCGCGGCGAATTCGTCGCTATCGATTCAGCGTTGGAACGCCTGCAGCCGGGCGACCTCTCGCTGATCCTCGTGGACCAGGTCGAAGAAGCCCTCGCCCACCTCGCAAAGCGTATCGCCGAAGCTTGAGCCGGCGCCCGCCTTGAGAGCAGGTTGCCCGAGTGCTTGCCGGATTGGTCCGACACGAACGCGCGGCGAGGGGGGGTGGTTCGGGAACGGTTCGCCCCGCATACTCCAAGTTCCCATAAGGAGTACCCATGAAGAACGCCTTTCGAACGTGTCTCGCAGTCCTCGTGGCAACCGGTGGCCTTGCTGCTGGCTCGTCCGTCCTTGCCCAGTCGTCTTCCATGTCTTCGTCGCCCTCGTCACTCCCTTGCGATGGCGTGCACCAGAACAAACAGGCTTGCCTGCGCGAAAGGGGTGCAGCGGCCGAGACAGCGCGCAGAGGCGGCTTCCCGAAGGTCGATGACGCAACCCTGCGGCAGAACGCCCTGGCCCGCTGCAGCCGGCAGCCCCCTTCGGACCGCGCCGCCTGCGAGGCGCGGGTCACGGGCAGCGGTTCGACCACCATCACCGGCAGCGTGCTGGGTGGCGGCGTGATCCGGTCGACCGAAACACTCGTCCCGGCGCAATGAAGCGGCGGTCGTAGGACTCAAACCAAAGACCTACGCCGTCACTCGACTGTCACATTGGGCGCGACTGCGCTGGATATAGTCATGGGCTAGTTTTTAAGAGGAAAACTTCCCCATGAACGCCATCAAGGTCGCCCGTCGATTCATCGAGACCGACCCGACCAATGAGTCGGCAAAGATCCTGGCCCGTCTGGTACTGGCACTCGAATCGGAGCACAGCTTCGAACTCGTCACGCTGTATGAACTCGACTACAAGAGCTTTCAGATCGCGATGGACATCCTCAAGGAATGGCGGCTGGACCGCTATTACGCGAGCAAGTCCAAGCTGTTCGATCTGTCCCTCCAGGTCAGCGAGTTGCCGGGCTGACAGCGGCGTGCCGGCGGCAGCGAACGACCCGTGACCGAGTTCGAACTCAAGTTCCAGGTCGACACGCAGCACCGGGCGGCGGTCGAAGCGGCGGTGGCCCGCGGCCGCTCGCACGTCGAGCGGCTGCGCGCCCGCTATTTCGACACCGCCGATGGCGCCCTGGCTGCGCAGCGGCTGGTGCTGCGCCTCCGCAAGGAAGGCCAGGCGTGGCGCCAGACTGCCAAGGCCCCTACCGACAGCCTGCTGGAGCGCCATGAAGACAACGTGGATCTTCCTCCGGGCGGCGCACGCGACGTCCCTCTGCCCCGCATCGATCGGCATGACGGCACGCCCGTCGGCGACCTGATTCGCCAAGCCTGCCGCGAGGCCGGCCATGACCCGGCGACGGTCGAACTCGTTCCCCTGTACGGCACGGATGTCCGCCGCACGCTGCGCGAAATGCGGACCGGAGACGCGCTGGTCGAACTCGCCTTCGACAGCGGCGAAGTGCGTTCGGGCGAGCATGCGCACGCGCTGTGCGAACTCGAATTCGAGCTCAAGGGCGGCAGTCCAAGATCCATGCTCGAACTCGCCCAGCGCTGGCGCAACCGCTACGCGCTCTGGCTCGACACCGTGTCCAAATCCGAGCGCGGCCAGCGGCTGGCGCAAGGCAGGCCCTTCGGCGATGCGGTCAAGGCGCGCCCCCCTGAACTGCACAAGGATCAGGACGGGCCCGAAGTCTTCCGGACGGTGCTCAAGGCTTGCCTGGCGCAAATCCTCCCCAATGCGAGCGAAGTCGCCGCCGGCAGCACTGACGCCGAGCACGTGCATCAGTTGCGAGTCGGCATTCGCCGATTGCGCACTGCGCTGCGCGAAATGGCGGCACTGGCGCCTGCCATCAGCCCCGAATGGGACCCCGCGCTGACAGATGCCTTTCAGGCGCTCGGACGGCGCCGTGATCACGATCACCTTGTTCACATCGTGCAGCCGAAGCTCGAAGGCGTCGGTGCGCCGCCAGTCGATGGCTCAGTCAGCGCCGCCGATCTTCCCGATCCTTCCGAAGTGGTCCGGGCGGCGGCATTTCAGTCCGTGCTGATGGAACTGATTGCGGCATCGCTGCCGGTCGAACCCACGGACGAGGTCGAGAGCGAGCACCCCGCGCGCGACGAAACCGGCCCACCGCGCAAGGTGCTGCGCAAGCGGCTCTCCAAACTGCACCGGCAGGTGACGCGCGACGGCCGCCGCTTCGAAGAGCTGGAGCCTGCCGCCCAGCATCGTGTGCGCAAGCGGCTCAAGCGGCTGCGCTACCTGGGTGAGTTCGTGGCGCCGCTGTTCGGCGCGCGCCGCGCGAAGCGCTATCTCGAGCAGCTCGAGCCCGCACAAGACGCGCTGGGCGAACACAACGACAACGCCGTCGCCATTGCCGCCTACCGCGACAACGCCAGTCACGACGGGCAGGCGTGGTTCGCGGTCGGTTGGCTCAGCGCGCAACAGCCTGCCAGTGCCTCCGAGTGCCGCAAGGCGCTCGACAAGTTGGCCGATGCACGGCCATTCTGGAAGGCGTCGAAGCGCTGACGCTGCAACGTCAATGCGAGTGCCTGGGCACCGCGGCGCCGCGACAGCCCACCAGGAAATCGAAATCGCAGCCCTCGTCCGCTTGCAGCACGTGATCTACATAAAGCCGCTGATAGCCGCCGCCCTTGGCGACGACTGGCGTACGCGCGATGGTCGCGAGACGATCGGCCAGTTCGGCATCGCTGATGTCCAGGTGCAAGCGGCCCTGTTCGCAGTCGAGCTCGATCCAGTCGCCATCGCGCACGGCAGCCAGCGGGCCGCCGTCGGCCGCTTCAGGTGCGACGTGCAGCACCACCGTGCCGTACGCGGTGCCGCTCATGCGCGCATCCGAAATCCGCACCATGTCCTTGATGCCCGCGCGCAACAGCTTCGGCGGCAAGCCCATGTTGCCGACCTCGGCCATGCCCGGATAGCCCTTGGGACCGCAGTTCTTCATGACCAGCACCGAGCTCGCATCCACGTCGAGCGATTCGTCGGCGATGCGCGTCTTGTAGTGATCGAAGTCCTCGAACACCACCGCTCTGCCGCGATGCTTGAGCAGTTCGGGCGAAGCAGCGGAAGGCTTCAGCACCGCACCGCGCGGTGACAGGTTGCCGCGCAGGATGCAGATGCCGCCGTCTTCGATGAGCGGCTTGTCCAGCGGGCGGATCACCTCGTCGTTGTAGCTCGGCGCGTCGCGCACGTTGTCCCACAGCGACCGGCCATTGACCGTGAGCGCATCGGGATGCGGCAGCAAGCCGTTTTCACCGAGCCTGCGCAACACAGCCGGAAGACCGCCCGCGTAATAGAACTCTTCCATCAGGAAGCGCCCGGAGGGCATCAGATCCACGAGCGTGGGCGTGCCGCGGCCGATGCGCGTCCAGTCTTCGAGTTCGAGCGCAACACCGATGCGCCCGGCGATCGCTTTCAGGTGAATCACGGCATTGGTCGAACCGCCGATGGCGGCATTGGTGCGAATCGCGTTCTCGAAAGCTTCGCGCGTGAGTATCTTCGACAGCGTCAGCCCTTCGCGTGCCATTTCGACAGCCCGCATACCCGACATCTGCGCGAGCACATAGCGGCGCGCATCCACTGCCGGGATGGCAGCGTTGTGCGGCAGCGAGACGCCCAGCGACTCGGCCATGCAGGCCATCGTCGAAGCCGTGCCCATCGTGTTGCAGGTGCCTGCCGAACGCGACATGCCCGCTTCGGCCGAGAGAAACTGATGCACGTCGATTTCGCCAGCCTTCATCGCCTCGTGCAATTGCCACACGGCGGTTCCAGAGCCGATGTCGCGACCTTCGAGCTTGCCGTTGAGCATCGGCCCGCCGGTGACGACGATCGCGGGAATGTCGCAACTCGCTGCACCCATCAGCAGCGCCGGCGTGGTTTTGTCGCAGCCCGTGAGCAGCACGACGGCGTCGATCGGATTGCCGCGGATGGCTTCCTCGACGTCCATACTCGCGAGGTTGCGCGTCAGCATGGCGGTCGGGCGCAGATTGGACTCGCCATTGGAGAACACTGGGAACTCCACCGGAAATCCGCCCGCCTCCGAAATGCCACGCTTCACGTGGTCGGCGATCTTGCGGAAGTGCGCGTTGCAGGGCGTGAGCTCAGACCACGTATTGCAGATGCCGATGATCGGGCGACCGTCAAATTCGTGATCGGGGATGCCCTGGTTCTTCATCCAGCTTCGGTACATGAAGCCATTCTTGTCGGCCGACCCGAACCATTCGGTCGATCGCAGTTTCTTGGGTGTGTCGGACATGCGGGGATTTCGGTGATGACTGGCGGTGAGGACTAGGGGCGCTCTGCCGCACGCGCCGAGAACAGGCGCTGCAGCAGGCAGAAGACAAAGAGCAATACGCCGACCACGATGCGAGTCCACCAGGAACTCAGCGTGCCGTCGAAGGAAATGAGCGTCTGGATGACGCCCAGCATCAGCACGCCGAAGAGCGTGCCAATCACATAGCCGACACCGCCGGTGAGAAGCGTGCCGCCGATCACCACCGCCGCGATGGCATCCAGTTCGAGCCCGACCGCGTGCAGCCCATAGCCCGAGAGCATGTAGAACGTGAACACAACGCCGCCCAACGCAGAGCAGAAACCGGAGAACGTGTAGACGCCGATCACCGTCGAGCGAACGGGCAGGCCCATCAGCACCGCCGATTGTTCGTTGCCGCCAATCGCATACACCGTGCGGCCGAACGGCGTGTAGTGCGCGATGAAGACCGCGATCGCAACCATCGCGAGTGCAATCAACCCGCTGAGCGAGATCGACGCCGTGCCCCACACCGGCAGGCGCCACTGCGAGATTTCGGAGTAGACCTCGTTCGTGATGCTGATCGAATCGATGCTGATCAGATAGCAAAGCCCGCGTGCGAGAAACATTCCGGCCAGCGTCACGATAAAAGGCTGCAGCCGGAAGCGCTCGATCAGCACCCCCATGAAAGCGCCGAACAGCGTGCCCATGGCGAGCACCAGCGGAATGACCACTGCAGGGCTCCAGCCGTGCTTTTCGACCAGCGAAGCGGAGACCATCGTCGTCAATGCGATCACCGAGCCTACCGAAAGGTCGATGCCCCCTGACAAGATCACGAAGGTCATTCCCACCGCGACGATGCACAAGAACGCGTTGTCGATCAGCAGGTTCAGGAAAACCTGGGCCGAGAAGAAGCCGTTGTAGAAGATCGAACCCAGCGTCGCGACCAGCACGAACAGCGAGATGGTCGCGGCCAGCGGCAGGTACTTCGGGTTGAGTCCCCTGCGCGGACGCGAAGCCGGCGCAGGCACTCCAGGCGCGTGCGCGCTCGATTCAGGCACCACCGCGCTCATGCTTGACCCCTCACACGTGGTGGCCGCTGCACCAGCTGGCGAATGCTCGCGCGGAACTCAGCCGACTGCACCAGCATCACCACGAAAACCACCGCCGCCTTCACCACCAGGTTGATCTCAGGCGGAACGCCGAGCGAATAGATGCCGTAGGTCAGCGTCTGGATGATCAACGCGCCAATCACGCTGCCCACCAAACTGAAGCGCCCGCCCGTCAGTGCCGTGCCGCCAAGCGTCACAGCCAGGATCGCATCGAGCTCCAGCAACTGTCCCGCGTTGTTGCCATCCGCGCTCTTGACGTTCGAGCTAATCAGCAAGCCCGCCACGCCCGCGCAAAACGCGCAGAACATGTAGGCACCCACGATGATCCGGCGCGCCCGCACGCCCGCCACACGCGCCGCGTTCGGGTTGATGYCCACCGACTGAACGAAGAGCCCCAGCGCGCTCTGCGTGATCGCGAAGTACACCAGCGCGAACACCGCCGCCGCAACATAGACAGAAAACGGCAACCCGAACAGATAGCCGCTGCCGATAAAGAAAAACGGCGCGTAGTAGATCGTGATGATCTGCCCACCCGTGATCAGCTGCGCGATGCCGCGCCCCGCCACCATCAGGATCAGCGTGGCAATGATCGGCTGCATGCCAACCCGCGCGACCAGCAGCCCGTTCCACAGACCGCACACCAGGGCCGCCCCAAGCGCCGCCACGATCGCCAGCCACATCGGAAACCGGCTCACCTCCGCCGCCGCCCCGTTGTTGACCACCAGCGACCCGCCGATCATCCACGCCGCCAGCGCCGCCGCGATAGCCACCACCGCGCCCACCGAAATATCGATCCCCCGTGTCGCGATCACCAGCGTCATACCCAGCGCAACCAGCACCAGCGGCGCCGCCCGATTGAGAATGTCGATCAAGCTCCCATAAAGATGCCCGCCCCGCACCTCCAGATGCAAGAAGCTCGGATTGAAGACAGCATTGATCCCCAGCAATATCAGCAGCGTGACCAACGGCCAAGCCAACCGATGCCGAAACGCCCGCGAAACCATAGAAGCCGACCCCATATCACTCATATCAGATCCACCATCGATCCCTTCTCAGAAACACCGCGGAACCGGCTCCGCTGGGCCGCCGGTGTTGCCCCCGGTAGGGGGTTGGCGAAGCGACACGAAGTGCGCGAAGCCTGGGGGCGAGTCATGACTCAGCGATCAGGTCGTAGACGGCGTCCTCGGTCGCTCCGCCGGGCAGTTCGCCCACCTTGTGCCGCTCGCGCAGCACCACGATGCGATGCGCCACGCGCACCACTTCGTTCATTTCCGACGAAATGAACAACACCGCCATCCCGCCCCGCGCCAGGCGCAGGATCTCGTCCATGATTTCCTGCTTGGCCGCGACGTCGATTCCGCGCGTCGGCTCGTCGAGGATCAACAGGCGCGGCTCCGTTGCCAGCCAGCGCGCCAGCACCGCCTTCTGCTGATTGCCGCCCGAGAGCAAGCCGATCGGCGTCTCGATGCTGGCCGTCTTGATGCCCAGCGCCTTGACGAAGCGCTCCGCCAGCGCCGCCTGCTCGGCGCGCGACAGCGTGTTGCGCACACCGCGGCGAGCCTGCAAGGCGAGCGCGATGTTCTCGCGCAGCGACAAGTCGGCGATGATGCCGTCGGTCTTTCGTTCTTCGGGACACAACGCAAGGCCGTGCTTCACCGCATCCGCCGGACTCCCAAGATCGACCGCGACACCGTCGATCTTCAGTTTGCCTTGATCCGGCTTCGCGAGCCCGAACAGCAATCGCGCCAACTCGGTGCGCCCCGAGCCGAGCAGCCCGGCCAGCCCCACGATCTCACCGGGACGCACCTGCAGGTCCACTGGCTGCAACTGCCCGCGCTGGGCCAAGCCTTCCGTCGCCAGCACCGCGGCAGCACCAACGTCAATGGGAGGCAGGTCCGCATGACCGGTCGCCTGTGCTGCGAACTCGCGCCCGACCATCGCCGAGATCAGCGCCTGGGGCCCGAGCTCGCTGGGCTTCCATTCTCCGACCCAGCCGCCATTGCGCAGCACGGTGATCCGGTCCGACACCGCATAGACCTGGTTCAGGAAATGCGTGACGAACAAGATCGCCAGCCCCTCGCCCCGCAACCGGCGCAGCACAGTGAAGAGGCTCTTCACTTCCTCGTCGTCCAGGCTCGATGTGGGCTCGTCCAGAATCAACACCTTCGACGACAGGCCCAGCGCACGCGCGATCGCCACCATCTGCTGCACGGCCACCGAATAGCTCGACAACAGCCGGCTGACGTCGATATGCACGTCCAGCCGCGCCAGCAGCGCACGCGCCTCACGGTTCACGGCCGCCCAGTCGATGCGAAAGCCCTGCGCCAACCCGCGCCGTGGATAGCGCCCAGAGAAGATGTTCTCCGCGACCGACAGATTCGGGCAGAGATTGACCTCCTGGTACACGGTGCTGATGCCCATGCGCTGCGCATCGATCGGCGAAGAAGGCCTGATGGGCGTACCCGAGAGCGTCATCTCGCCGGCATCCGCCGCATAGACGCCGGTCAGCACCTTGATCAACGTGGACTTGCCCGCGCCGTTCTGTCCCAGAAGCGAATGGATTTCGCCGGCCCGCAGCCGCAGCGCAACCCCGCGCAAGGCCGGCACGCCGTTGAACTGCTTGTCGATGCCCGTGAGTTCCAGCACCGGCGCGTCGATGGAAGCGGGCGTGCTCATTTGTTCTTGTTGTAGACGTCGATGAACACCGCCGCCAGCAACACCAATCCCTTGATCACCTGCTGGTAGTCGATCCCGATGCCCAGGATCGACATGCCGTTGTTCATCACGCCCATGATGAAGGCCCCGATCACCGCGCCCATCACCTTGCCGACGCCGCCCGAAGCCGACGCGCCGCCGATGAAGCAGGCCGCGATCACGTCCAGCTCGAAGCCCAGCCCCGCCTTGGGCGTCGCCGTGTTGAGCCGCGCGGCGAACACAAGGCCCGCCAGCGCCGCCAGCACGCCCATGTTCACGAAAGTCAGAAAGGCCAGCCGCTGCGTCTTGATGCCGGACAACCTCGCCGCCTTCTCGTTGCCGCCCAGCGCATAAATGCGCCGGCCAATGGTCGTGCGGTTGGTGACGAAGTCGTAGGCGACGATCAGCACCGCCATCACGATCAGCACGTTGGGTAGCCCCTTGTAGGTCGCGAGCAGATAGCTCAGAAGCAGGATCGCCGCTGCAAAGAACAGGTTCTTGACGAGGAAGAAAGCGTAGGGCTCCTGCGCCATGCCATGCGCCGCGAGCTTCGTGCGGCCGCGCAACCTGAAGAACACCAGCGCCGCGGCGGCCAGCGCGCCGAGCACGAGTGAAGTGGTGCGCAAGCTTTCGCCGCCCATCACGTCAGGCACGAAGCCCGAACTCAGCTTCTGGAAAGCCTCGGGAAACGGCCCCACCGACTGCCCGGCGAGCAATGCCAGCGTGAGGCCCTTGAACACCAGCATGCCCGCCAGCGTGACGATGAACGAAGGAATCCGGAAGAAGGCTACGAACCAGCCCTGCGCCGCGCCGATCAACCCGCCGGCGATCAGGCACACGATGAAGGTCGGCACGAAATGCCAGTCGTATTCCACCATCAGCACCGCAGCCAGCGCGCCGACGAAGCCGCACACCGAGCCTACCGAGAGGTCGATGTGGCCCGCGACGATCACCAGCAGCATGCCCAGCGCCATGATCACGATGTAGCTGTTCTGCAGCAGCAGATTGGTGAGGTTCAGCGGCCGCATCAGCGTGCCGTCCGTCAGCACCTGGAACAGCGCCATGATCGCGACCAGCGAGATCAGCATGCCGTATTCGCGCAGGTTGTTCTTGATGAATCCTGCGTGTTCGGCGGCCGCCGTACTGGATGCCGGCGGCGTGATGGGTGTTGCCGGTTTCACGGCTTCTGCTTCAGGCTGCATTGATGCTGCTCCCGGAGGCCACGATCACTCGCATGATTCTTTCCTGCGAGGCCTCGGCGGCAGGAAATTCGGCGACGAAGCGCCCTTCGTTCATCACATAAATGCGGTCGCACATGCCGAGCAACTCCGGCAGTTCGGAAGAAATCATGAGAATGCCTTTGCCCTCGCTCGCGAGCTGGTCGATGATGGTGTAAATCTCGTACTTGGCGCCCACGTCGATACCGCGGGTCGGCTCGTCAAGAATCAGCAGCTCGGGCCTGGCGAAGAGCCATTTGCTCAACACCACCTTCTGCTGGTTGCCTCCGGACAGGTTGACCACGCGCTGGTCCACGCCGGCGCAGCGGATGTTCAGCGCGCGCCGGTACTCGTTCGCCACCTTGAACTCGCGCCCTTCGTCGATCACGCCGCCCTCTGAGATGGCGGCCAGGTTGGCCATGCTCACGTTCTTGCGGATGTCTTCCTCCAGCACCAGCCCCGCACTCTTGCGGTCCTCGGTGACATACGCGATGCCATGGTCGATCGCCTTTCGGATCGTGCTCACGTCGACTTCCTTGCCGTGCATGTGCACCGAACCGCTGATGCGCTGCCCGTAAGAGCGCCCGAACACGCTCATGGCGAATTCAGTGCGCCCGGCACCCATCAGCCCCGCGATGCCGACGATCTCGCCGCGCCGCACATGCAGGTTCACGCCCTTGATCTGCTCGCGGTCGGCATGCAATGCATGGTGAACGCGCCAGTCGCGCACCTCGAAGATGGTTTCGCCGATGTGCGGCGTCCGCTGCGGGTAGCGGTGCGCCATGTCGCGCCCGACCATGCCGCGAATGATGCGGTCTTCGCTGATCGGCGTGCTGCGGCAGTCCATGGTTTCGACCGTCGCGCCATCGCGCAACACGGTGATCGAATCGGCCACCTTCGCGATCTCGTTCAGCTTGTGCGAGATGAGAATCGACGCAATGCCCTGCGCCTTGAGCTCCAGCAGAAGGCGCAGCAAGGCATCGCTGTCGCTTTCGTTCAGGCTCGCGGTCGGCTCGTCCAGGATCAGCAGCTTGACCTCTTTCGAGAGCGCCTTCGCGATCTCGACCATCTGCTGCTTGCCCACGCCGAGATTGGTGATGAGCGCTGTCGGCAGCTCCTTGAGCCCGACCTTGGCCAGCAGCTCACGCGTGCGGGCGTAAGCCTCGAACCAGTCGATCACGCCGCCGTGCGCGGTCTCGTTGCCAAGAAAGATGTTCTCCGCAATCGACAGCAGCGGCACCAGCGCGAGTTCCTGGTGAATGATGATGATGCCGAGCTTCTCGCTGTCCGCGATGCTCCTGAAGCGGCGCACTTCGCCTTCGAAGTGGATCTCCCCTTCGTAGGAGTCGCAGGAATACACGCCGCTGAGCACCTTCATCAGCGTGGACTTGCCTGCGCCGTTCTCGCCGACCACCGCGTGGATCTCTCCCGCGCGTACTGCGAGGTTGACATTGTCCAGCGCGTTCACCCCCGGAAAGCTCTTGGTGATGCCGCGCATCTCCAGAATCACATCTTTCACCCTGTCTCCCTTCGAACCTGCGGGGCCACCGGCCCCGCATCGCACGTCCCGGCTACTTGATCTGGCTTTCCTTGTAGTAGCCCGAGTCAACCAATGCCTGCTTCCAGTTCGACCCGTCCACGCTCACAGGCTTGAGCAGATAAGACGGCACCACCTTGACCCCGTTGTTGTAGGTCTTGGTGTCGTTCACCTCCGGCTGCTTGCCGGCCATCATCGCGTCGACCATGTTGACGGTGACCTTCGCCAACTCGCGCGTGTCCTTGAAGACCGTGGAAGTCTGCTCTTTCTTGAGGATCGACTTGACGGAGGGGATTTCGGCGTCCTGACCGGTCACCACCGGCATCGGCTGCTGCGCAGAGCCATAGCCCACGCCCTTGAGCGAGGAGATGATGCCGATCGAAAGCCCGTCGTAAGGCGACAGCACCGCATCCACGCGGTCCTTGGTGTAGTAGGCCGACAGCAGGTTGTCCATGCGCGCCTGCGCCACGGCACCGTCCCAGCGCAGCGTCGAGACCTTGTCCATGCCCATCTGCTTGCTGCGCACCACCAGCTTGCCGCTGTCGATGTAGGGCTTGAGCACTGACATCGCGCCGTTGTAGAAGAAGAAAGCGTTGTTGTCGTCCGGCGAACCGCCGAAGAGCTCGATGTTGTACGGCCCCTTGCCTTCCTTGAGCTTCAGCGCGTTCTCGATGTACTGCGCCTGCAGCACGCCGACTTGGTAGTTGTCGAAGGTCGCGTAGTAGTCGACGTTCTTCGAGTTCTTGATGAGCCGGTCATACGCGATCACCTTCACGCCCTTGTCGGCCGCCTTCTGCAGCACGTCCGACAGCGTCGTGCCATCAATCGCCGCAATCACCAGCACCTTCGGCCCCTTGGTGACCATGTTCTCGATCTGCGCAAGCTGGTTCGGAATGTCGTCGTCGGCGTACTGCAGGTCCGTCTTGTACCCCTTCTCATTGAAGTACTTGACCATGTTCGACCCATCGGCAATCCACCGCGCCGACGATTTCGTAGGCATCGAAATCGCAACGAGCCCCTTGTCCTGCGCATGCACAAGCGGCACCACGCCACCCATCATCACAGCCGCAGCCCCAGCAAGCAGCGACTTAAGAAATACACGTTTCATGAGCGTCTCCAGTTTCAAAAAAATTCATCCCCAAAAATGACTGCAACCGCGGCCGCGAAGCGCGCCGCAATTCGTGGGCTGCCGCGGAACCGGCTTTGCCGGGCCGCAGGCAGCGCCCCCTGGAAGGGGGGAGGCGGCCACACGAAGTGGGCAAGCAACGGGGGTCAGTACTTGCTAGTACTTCCTATTCGGGAATTCGGACTTGGCAACCTCCATCGGGAAGATCCCTTCCTGCGTCAGGATGCGCTTGGGCAGCGGCTTGCCGGCCTTGATGTCCTTGACCGCACTCATCAGCTGCGGTCCAAGCAGCGGGCTGCATTCGACCGACACATTCAGTTTGCCGGCCATCATGGCCTCGAAGGCTCCCTTCACGCCGTCCACCGAGATGATGATGATGTCCTGCGCCGGCTTCATGCCCGCTTCCTCGATCGCCTGGATCGCGCCGATCGCCATGTCGTCGTTGTGCGCATACAGCACGTTGATCTTCTTGCCCTCGGCCTTCAGGAAGGCTTCCATCACTTCCTTGCCCTTGGCGCGGGTGAAGTCGCCCGTCTGCGAACGGATGATCTTGAACTTCGGATCGGCCTTGATGATTTCCTCGAAGCCCTTCTTGCGGTCGATCGCGGGTGCCGAGCCGACGGTGCCCTGCAGTTCGACGATGTTGACGGGGCCCGCRTTGCCCTTTTCCTTCTCGACCAGCCAGCGGCCTGCCTTGCGGCCTTCCTCGACGAAGTCAGAGCCCATGAAGGTCACGTAGAGCGAGGTGTCCTTGCTGTCGACAGAGCGGTCGGTCAGCACCACCGGAATGCCAGCGGCCTTGGCTTCGCGCAGCACCGGATCCCAGCCGGATTCGACCACCGGCGAGAAGGCGATCACGTCGACCTTCTGGGCGATATAGGAACGAATCGCCTTGATCTGGTTTTCCTGCTTCTGCTGTGCGTCGGAGAACTTGAGATCGATGCCGGCCTCCTTGGCGGCCGACTTGATCGACTCTGTGTTGGCCGTGCGCCATTCGCTTTCGGCGCCGACTTGGGCAAAGCCCAGGACGATCTTCTGCTGGGCCAGTGCCTTGATCGGCAGCAGCGACGAGAGCGACGCGGTAGCAAGGGCGATGTTGAGTGTGCGACGGTTCAGTTTCATGTTGTCTCCTGTTTGAACGTGGTGAAAGAAACCCTGGTTTTGTCGACCCACTCAGGCCAGCACGTAGCCGGTCTTGACGGTGGTGTAGAACTCTGCGGCATACCGGCCCTGCTCTCGCGGACCGTAGCTGGAAGCCTTTCGGCCACCGAAGGGTACGTGATAGTCCACCCCCGCGGTCGGCAAGTTGACCATGGTCATGCCCACTTTGGCATGTCGCTTGAAGTGCATTGCGCGCGAAAGCGATGTGGTGCAGATGCCGGCGCAAAGTCCAAAGGGCGTGTCGTTCGCAAGTGCGAGCGCATGCGCGTAGTCGTCGGCGCGCAGCACGCAGGCCACAGGCCCGAAGATCTCGTCGCGCGCCACGCGGTGACCGGGCCGCGCGAGGAACAACGCCGGGCTCATGTAGTGGCCCGCTGTCGCGCGCTTGAGCCTTTCCCCACCCCAGACATGCTCGGCGCCCTCTTCGGTCGCGCTGGCGACAGCTGCCAGATTCTTTTCGAGCTGTTCGGCGTCGACCACCGGCCCGATATCGGTGCCGCGCTCCAGTGCATGGCCGACCTTGAGCGCGGCAAGCCGATGGCGAAGCCGCACCACGAAAGCATCGTGGACCGCGGCCTCGACGATCAGCCGGCTCGACGCCGTGCATCGCTGCCCGGTAGAGAAGTAGGCGCCCTGCACAGCGCAATCGACCGCGCGGTCGAGGTCGGCGTCCGCCAGTACCACCAGCGGGTTCTTGCCGCCCATCTCCAGCTGAATCCTGGCGTGGCGCTGGGTCGCGGCCCGCAGGATGTGCTCGCCGGTCGCGACCGAGCCCGTGAAGCTGATCGCATCCACCAACGGGCTGTCGACGATCGTCTGCCCCACTTCGCGGCCGCTGCCCATCACGAGGTTGAAAGTGCCCGCGGGCAACGCCGCGCGGCTGATGATTTCAGCCAGCGCCCATCCGCACGCCGGCACCAGTTCAGCCGGCTTGAAGACGACGCTGTTGCCATAGGCCAGCGCCGGTGCGATCTTCCAGGCAGGAATGGCAAGCGGAAAGTTCCATGGCGCGATCAATCCGACCACGCCGACTGGCTCGCGCGTGACGTCGACCAGTACGTCCGGCTGCACGGACGCCATGGCCTCTCCGCCGCCCCTGAGAGCCTCGCCCGCAAAGAACTTGAAGATGTGGCCGGCACGCGCCGCTTCGCCCACGGCCTCGGGCAAGGTCTTGCCTTCTTCGCGCGCCAGCAGCATGCCGAGTTCGTCGCGCCGCGCGAGGATCTCGCTGCCGATCTGGTCGAGCACGTCGGCTCGGCGCTGCGGCGTGGTGAGGCTCCAGTGAGGAAACGCATCGGCGGCGGCGCGGATGGCGCGCTCCGTCTGGCTGCGGTCGGCACGCGCATACTCCGCGACCACCTCGCGGGTGTCGGAAGGGTTGCGGCTGGCGCCCGTGGTCACGCCAGTCTCCCAGCGCCCGTTGATGAGCTGCCGTGCATTCTGCTGGAGGTCGCTTCGCTTCAAAGTGGGGCGAGTGTAGGAATCGCACCAATATCTTTCCAATCAATATTTGGATCGAATCGATACCAGAAGAAGCATTCAGGTAAACCCCATGACCAACTACACGCACTGGTTCATCCGTGCGCGCCTCAAGACCCGCCAACTGCTGCTCATCGTGGCGCTGGCCGAAGAGGGCAATATCCATCGCGCCGCACAGGTGTTGAACATGACCCAGCCCGCGGCCTCGAAGCTGCTCAAGGACCTGGAGGACGTCCTGGAAGTGCCCCTGTTCGATCGCCTGCCGCGCGGCATGCGGCCGACCTGGTACGGGGAAACCATGATCCGCCACGCGCGCGTCGCGCTCGCGAGCCTGAACCAGGCGCACGACGAACTCACCGCATTGAAGGCCGGCGGTGCCGGGCAAGTGAACATCGGCGCCATCACGGCCCCCGGCCTCGTGCTGCTGCCGCCAGCTGTCGCCGCAGTCAAGCGCGAGCATCCCAACCTGCGCGTGTCGCTGGAGATAGAGACCAGCCCGGTGCTGCTGGAGCGGCTCGAACAGGGCAAGCTCGACCTGCTCGTCGCGCGCCTCTTCGCGGAACACGACAAGACCAACATACGCTATGAGGCGCTCACCGAAGAGCCGGTGTGCGCCCTGGTTCGGCCCGGCCATCCGCTGCTGGGCATGAGCGGATTGGGCTTGCGCGACCTGGTGTCGGCGGGTTGGATCGTGCCGCCGGCCGGGAGCGTGTTGCGGCATCGGTTCGAACTGATGTTCCAGGAGGAAGGACTCGCGCCGCCGCTGAACGTCATCGAAACAGCGGCGCTGCTCTTCATCACGCGCATGCTGCAGCAGAGCGACATGGTGGCCGTGCTGGCGACCGATGTGGCCCGGTACTACGCGGCGCATGGCATCGTTGCGCTGCTGCCCGTGGAAATGCCCTGCCACATGGATGCATTCGGCATCATTACCCGCACCGATCGTCTCTTGTCGCCGGCTGCGAAGGTGATGATGAAGGCGCTGAAGGCGGAAAGCTTTGCCGCCTACGGGCGTCGGCTCGAGGCTGATTGAAGGGGATCAGGTGCGGGATCAAGTGCGAGTAATCGACGCACCACCATCCACCAGCGAGGCCGTGCCGGTGACGAACGAGGAGTCGTCGGACGCCAGGTAGAGCACCGTGCGCGCAATCTCCTGGGGACTCGCAATGCGTTTGAGCGCGTGCAGGTTCGTGATGAAAGCCGTCTTCTCCAGGGTGTCGTTCATCTCGCGATACATGTCGGTGTCGACCGCGCCCGGAAGAATGGCGTTCACTCGCACAGACTTCGGTCCGAACTCCGCCGCCAGGGTTTGGGTCAGGCCGATGAGCCCCGCCTTGCTCGCCGCGTAGGCAGCGACCCCCGGAAATGCAAAGGTGTGGCCGACGAAAGTCGAGGTGAAGATGACGGAGCCTCCGCCATTTCGGAGCATCTGCGCGATCTGGTGCTTCGCGCCCAGGAACGAACCCGTCAGGTTGACGGCCAGCGTGTGGGTCCAGCCTGCCTCGGAAACTTCCGTGCTCGGACCAGACTCGCCGAGCGTCCCGGCATTGTTGAACGCAGCGTCGAGGCGGCCGTACCGCGAGACCGCGAGCTCCACCAGGCCCTTGGCATAGCTTTCGTCCCGCACATCGCCTGCCAAAGTGACCGCGGAGCCTCCGGCCGCCGCGATCTCCGATGCGAGCGCGATCAGCTCAGTCTCGCGTCGAGCACCCAGCACCAGTTTGGCGCCTTCACGCGCGAAGAGCAGCGCCGTTGCCCAGCCAATGCCGGCGCTCGCCCCCGTGATGACCACGACCTTCCCGTCCATTCGCTTCATGGCCTACTCCCCAGCAAGTTTCCGCACTGCCGCATGAACATGATTTGCTCCTTGGGTATGGGTGCGGAAAGTTTCGCCGAAGCACAGCCGGCCGCCATCTTCCGATCGGAAGAGGGGCCTGTGTACCCGGCTGGCGGCCCCAGTTCGCGGGCTTTACACTGCCGACGCACGACAACCCTGAAGCGCGCTCATGACGTTGCCATCCCAGCCGGCTCCCTGTGATTTCGCTTTCGGCCGATACCGCGTGCTGAAGGACAAGCGCAGCCTGCTCGACGGCGACACTCCGGTGCGAATCGGCAGCAGGGCCTTCGATCTCCTGACGACGCTCATCGAGCGAGCCGGCGAGGTCGTCAGCCGCCGCGACCTGGAAGCGGGCGCCTGGCCAGGTTCGGTGGTCGAGGAAACGAGCCTGCGCGTTCACATGTCTGCGCTGCGCCGCGCAATTGGCGACGGACTGGACGGCGTCCGCTACATCGAGAACATTCCTGGCCGGGGCTACTGCTTTGTCGGAACCCTGGTGCGCGGGGAGCCGGTGCAAGCGGCTGCGCCGGTCGGCACCCGAGCGCAAGCGCCCTTGCCTCGCACCAAGCGAATGATCGGAAGATCAGACGCGCTCGCCACTCTCAAGGAGGCGCTCGATGCGCACCGCCTGCTGACCATCGCCGGCCCAGGGGGCATCGGGAAGACGACGCTGGCACTTGCCCTGGCCGACGCGTGCGCATCCGATTTTCGGGAGGGCGTGGTATTCGTCGACCTCACGCCCGTGGCGGATGGCAGCCTCGTGGCCGCCACGCTGGCGAGCGCGCTGGAGCTTCCGGCGACGCCCCAGGAACCGCTCGCCTCGTTGCTGCAATCGCTCGCTTCGATGGATGTCCTGGTCGTGCTGGACAACTGCGAACACGTCATCGAGGCTGCGGCGAGTCTTGCGGACGGCCTGCTCGCAGGCACCGGGATCACCATCCTTGCCACGAGCCGCGAACCGCTGGACGTGGAAGGAGAACGGACCTACCGGCTCGCGCCGCTCGGACTGCCTCCGGTCGACAATCCGCTCGACCGGGATGGGGCGATGCGGTTCCCAGCCGTCGAGTTGTTCGTTGAACGAGCTTCCATCGGGGGATTGCCTTTCGTGCTGACCGATGACAACGTCCGCGACGTCTGCTCGCTCACGCATCAGCTGGACGGCCTGCCGCTGGCGGTCGAGCTTGTCGCCGCACGGGTCGCGAGTCTGGGCGTGGTGGAACTCAAGTCGCGTGTCGGCGACCACCTCTCGCTTCTGTTTCGAGGCCGTCGCACGGCAGCCCCGCGGCATCAGACGCTCGCGGCCATGCTGGACTGGAGCTATCAGTTGCTCTCCACGCCTGAGCAGATCGTGCTGCGTCGCTTGTCGGTCTTTCGGAGCGCGTTCGACCTGAAAGCAGCGGCCGGCGTCGCGAGCGGCGACCGCATCACGGCCGAGGACGTGCTGCAGGCACTCGTGAGCCTGACCAGCAAATCGCTGATCAGCGTCGACGTGCAAAGCGGGCTCGCGAGCTACCGGCTGCTCGACACGACCCGATCGTTTGCGATGCAGAAAATGCGCGAAGCAGAGCCCGTGGACCCCGTATTCAGGCGCCATGCGCTGGAGATGCACGGCAAGCTGGTCGCTGCGGACGCGGGCCGCGACGGGATGCTTCGCGCGACGTCACTGGTCGCGCACGGTGGTCACATCGAGGATGTCCGCGCCGCGCTGGACTGGTGCTTTTCGGAGGGAGGCGAGCTGCAGATCGGCATCGAGATCATGGCAATCGCCATGCCGCTGCATGAACTCGGGGTGCTTGCCGAACAGGTCGATCGCATCGAGCGGGCGCTCAATCACCTTCGCCTCCTGAACCCGCCGCGACCCGATCTCGAACTGCGCCTGAACCTCGTGCTGGCGTGGCCCAGCGTCGAGCCCGGCTGGCGCGGACAGCGGACGCTCGCCATCCTTTCGCGCGCCTCCCAGCTTGCCCAAGGAATGGCGGATTCGACATCGCGAATCCTCGCGCTGTACAGCACGTGGCTGGGCAGCTTCGTCACGGGTGACTACGTCTCCGCCACAGCGGCTGCCGAGTCCGCTCTGGATGTGGCGAGCAAGTCCGAAGACGAGGCGGGCGTCGTGCTGTCGGAGCGGCTTCTCGCGCAGTGCCGCCACTTCATGGGGGACCATCAGGCATCTCGCCAGTACGCCGAACGGACGCTCGCCCGCGACGAACACAGCATGCGGCCGGAGTATCCGAGCATCGTGCCGCGCCAGGTCTCGATGCGGATCCTGCTGACACGAATGCTTTGGCTCGAGGGCCGCCCCGATAGCGCGATGCGCACCGTCGAGGAATGCCTCGCGGTGGCCGGTGACGCCCATCACCATGCGCTTTTGCAGACGCTGGCGATGGCTGCGATTCCGCTGGCGTTCTGGCGTGGCGAATTCGACCGTGCCGAGCATCTTGTCGTCCGTTTGGCCACGACCTCGCGCAAGAGCAATTCGCCGTACTGGGAGTCGTGGGCACATTCGTTCGAAGCGGTACTGGAGGCCGAGAACGACCGCCAGAGCGAGGCGATGCGCATGCCCTTCGTACAGACCCTCAACGCGAAAGAGCTGGACTGCATCGCCAGCGTGGCGAGCCGGTGGCATCACTCCGTCAGCCTGGAGCGCGCGAGCTCGGGCTTGTGCGGCTGGTGCGCTCCCGAGGTGATGCGCAAGCGGGGCGAGTACATGCTGCAACGCGGGGAACCCGGCGCGGTCGAGGCAGCGGAACGCGAATTCAGGCGCTCCATGGACCTCGCCCGTCGCCAAGGCGCACTGGCGTGGGAACTCAGGGGTGCCATGAGCCTTGCCCGCTCCTGGATCCGACAGGGCAGATTCCTGGAAGCGCGCGAGATGGTTGCGCCTTTGTACGGTCGCTTCGAGGAAGGGCTCGACACACCCGACCTGCGCGCGGCCCGGGATATCGTGTCAGCCTAGAGCCCGTGCGCGCGAGCGCGGCTCGCTTCGCGGAAATTCGCGGCAATTCACGCCGCTACGTTTTTCTTGCAGAGACTTCTCACGACTTCACTGGTCACCGCCGGCTCTTGCGACCATTCTTCGGACTCAGCAGAGCGCGCCAATGCATGGAGCGGCTTGATCAAAGGAGTCATGCGGATGAACAGAAAAATCTTCGTCGATGTTTCGCACGTCGATCCCGTCGTCGCGGTCGGCTTGAGCGGTGCGTTGCACTTGCAGGCTGACTTCAGCGTTTCGGAACGCAGTCCAGACGAGCCTCGCCGAACGGAATCGGCGCACGTGGTGGTCACGGACTATGACGCCGGCCTCGAGCTCGTCACGGGCCTGCATCAGAGGTCCACCGGAGCCGCCCCGCTTCCAGCCGTGCTCGTGGTGACACAGCGGCAAAAGGAATGGGAAATACGCCGCGCATTGCAGGCGGGGGTGCGGGGATACCTGTTGATCGGATGCGCCATCGATGAGCTGAACACCGCGGTGCGATCGCTCAGCACCGGCGTGCGCCATATCGGCGCCGTCGCAGCACGCCGCCTCGCCGACAGCGTTGCGCGGGAAGCCATGACCTCCCGTGAGGAAGAGGTGCTTCGGCTCCTTGTCGAGGGACTTGGCAACAAGGTCATCGCACGGGAAATGGGCATCGGGGTCGGCACGGTGAAGTCTCACCTGCGCTCGATCTACGGAAAGCTCGACGCGACCAGCCGAACCGAAGCAGTGACGGTGGCAGAACGCCGGGGACTGCTCGATCGCGCGGCGCAGCCGGCGCCGGCGACGCAGGCCATCGGGCGCGTGATCAGGCCGCTGGCAACCGTTCCTCGCCATCTGCCTGGCACGGGCACGAGCCCCCGGGTTTTCGCCGGATGGGCGGCGGCGGGCTCATAGGCGGCGAGGCACCGATCAACCAACCACACAACCTGGAGAAATAGCATGCGACTCAAACCCAAAGAGCATCTGTCACCTTTCCATTGGATTCGTTGGGGCCTTTTGCTTCTGCTCACGCTCACGGGCTATGCCCTCCCCGTCTCGGCGGCAGTCCAACCTTACCCAAAGACCTTCCGGATGCAGCAGATGGCCGTCAGTGGCGGCACGCAGTACGTGCGGGTCGGTGGCACCGGCCCCGCCGTCGTGCTCCTGCATGGCTTCGGGGACACTGGCGACATGTGGCAGCCGCTTGCGGTCGCACTCGCCAAGACGCATACGGTCGTCGTGCCCGATCTTCGTGGCATGGGGCTGTCATCGCACCCCGAGGACGGTTACACGAAGGCATCCCAGGCTCGCGACCTGATCGGGATGCTCGATCGTCTTCAGATCGGCGACTTCACGCTCGTGACTCATGACATCGGCAACATGGTGGGCTACGCCGTCGCTGCGCAGAATCCCGCGCGCGTGAATGCGTGGGCCATCATGGACGCGCCGCTGCCAGGCATGGGAAGCTGGGACAAGCAACTGACCAATCCCAAGGTCTGGCACTTCAACTTCCGCGGGCCAGACGTCGAACGCCTCGTCGCGGGCCGCGAACGCATCCTGCTGGACAGGTTCTACAACGAGCTTTCAGCGAATCCCGCGGGCATCGACGAACAGACACGCCGCCACTACGCAAACCTCTATGCGAGACCGGGGGCCATCCACAACGCATTCGGCGGCCAGTTCGCCGCATTCGCGACTGACGCAACGGACAACCAGGCACAGTTCGCCAAGACGGGAAAGTTGACGATGCCTGTCCTGGCGATTGGCGGCGATCACTCTTACGGCGCATCGATGGCGCCAGAGCTGGAAAGCGTGGCAACGAATGTGCGAGGCGCCGTCATCGCCAACTCCGGCCACTGGATCATGGAAGAGCAGCCGGAGCAGGCGCTCGCAATCCTCATCCCCTTCATTGAATCGGCACCCGTGCGGACAGCGCAGGTGCGGCTCACGTCGAAGGACATCGATGGATTGCCCGCCTCCACCGCGGGAACCGGGACATCGGGTGTCGCCGGCGTCTCCACACGGCTCTTGTATGGCGATCCGGCCAAGCCCGGCCTGTACAGTGTCGAACTGTCGGTGGCCCCCAACACGGTGATCGAGGCTCACCGCCACCGGGACGCACGTACCGCCACCGTCGTCTCAGGACTTTGGCATTTCGGCTATGGCGCTGCCAACGACGCGGCTTCCGAAGTGTCCTTGCCCGCGGGCAGCTTCTATACGGAGCCCGGGGGCGTCGCGCATTTCGCCACCACGGGTCCGGAGGGCGCGGTGGTCGTGATCACTGGATATGGGCCCTCCGACACCACCTACGAAAAGTAGGCTCAAAGGATGTAAATCATGGACATGCAACTCACAGGCAAGCTCGCACTGGTGTCCGGCAGCACCGCGGGCATCGGCCACGCCATCGCCGCCGGCCTCGCTGCGGAAGGCGCGCGCGTCATCGTGAACGGGCGAACGCAGGCGGCCGTCGATGAAGCTGTCGGCCGCATCGTCGCGGGAGATGGAGGCTCGGTTCAGGGCTTCGCCGGCGATCTGAGCAAGCGAGCCATCGCCGAAGACCTCGTGGGCAAGTTCCCCGGCATCGAGATCCTGGTGAACAACCTGGGCATCTTCGAACCCAAGCCCTTCGAGGACATTCCGGACGAAGACTGGATCCGCTTTTTCGACGTCAACGTGCTCAGCGGCGTTCGTCTGGCTCGCCTTTGCCTGCCGGCCATGCGAAAGGCCGACTGGGGCCGGATCATCTTCATCTCCAGCGAAAGCGCCGTGCAGATTCCGGCCGAGATGATTCACTACGGCATGACGAAGACCGCCCAGCTCGCGGTTGCCCGAGGCTTGGCCGAATCCCTCGCCGGCACCCGGATCACGGTGAACAGCGTTCTGCCCGGCCCCACCAAGTCCCGAGGCGTCGACGACTTCGTGGGCGCACTCGCCAAAGCCGGCAACCAGACCTTCGAAGAATTCGAGAAGGACTTCTTCGAGAAGGCGCGGCCCACCTCGTTGATCAAGCGCTTCGAGACGACGGCCGAGATCGCGTCCATGGTCACTTACATCGCGAGCCCGCTTTCATCCGGGACGACGGGCGCTGCGCTCAGGGTGGATGGGGGCTGCACGAAGAGCGTGGTGTGAGCGTCAGTTCCTCAGGATCGTGTTTCCCTTGACCGTCACCGGCTGGCCGACGGCAAACGAAATGCCGGAGTCAATCGTGCGCAGCGACCCGTCCTGCATCCGAACGTTGACCCTGAAGACAGTGTGCGTGTTGCGGTTTCTTTCGACCGCGTTGCCGGCCATGGCACCACCGGCGGCGCCTGCAACGGTGGCGAGCGTCCGCCCCCTGCCGCTGCCGACCTGATTGCCGACCACGCCGCCCACCACGCCACCGGCCACCGCGCCGAGCCCGGAGGCGGATGCGGAGGCCTGCACAGGGCTTACCGATTCGACGGTGCCACAGACGGAGCAGGTGCCTGCAGTGGTCTGGCCATGCGCCAAGCTCGCCATGCTGGCCATTGCCGCGAGCAGGCAGGCGGCTGCCCATCGCCCTTGGAAACTGAAACTCGATGCCATGAATCCTCCGTTCATCTTCAATGTCAATGCGTTGCCGTCCGGAATCCTGCACCAGGGTCGCCACGCACGCAAGCGCATCGAAGAGGAGCGAAGTGGACTCACGTCAACTCGGCCGCCTCACGCATCTTTGCGGGATTCGCCACGATGCTGATTGACGCGATCCGGTCATCGTTCGTCTCGAACGCCAGCACCGAATGCAGTGTGCCGTTGAAGAACCGAAGCAGCCCCAGTTCGCCATTGACGCGCACCGGACGATAGTCGAGGCGCGCGTCATGGGCGGAAGCTTGACGGGCAATCACGTGGAAGAGCCGGGCGATGCGTTCTGCGCCTTGCAAGGGCTTCAGCACGACGCGTGCCTTGCCGCCACCGTCTGCCACAACCTGGGCGTCGCTGGAGAGCAGCGCAACGATGCGCCCGACGTCGCCGCTCGTCGTCGCCGACACGAACTGCTCCACCAGCCAGCGATGCTGCGCGGGCGATGCTCCAAAGCGTCCGCGCGGTTCGCCCAAGCGTTGCCTCGCCCGATACATCAACTGGCGGCATGCGCCCTCGCTGCGTTGAAGGGCCTCGGCGATCTCGGTGTAGTTGAAGTCGAACACCTCGTGAAGCAGGAATGAAGCGCGTTCATCCGGGCTCAACCGCTCGAGGGTCAACAGAAAGGCGATGGACAAGTGCTGTGCCTTCTCCAGTTCGGTCTCTGGCGAGGCGAGGTCCGCCACGATCGGCTCCGTCAGCCACGGCCCGACGTAGGACTCGCGTTCCACTTTCAAGGTCCGCAGGCGATCGATGCACCAGCGCGTCGCCACGCTCACCAGCCACGCTTCCGGCGAGCGCACGCTGCTGGTTTCGGCTTCGAGCCACTTGAGGTAGACCTCCTGCACGGCGTCTTCCGCCTCCTGCCGTGTTCCCAACATCCGATAAGCGATACCGAACAGGCGCGGCCGCAGGTTCAAGAAAGCTTGGGTATCCGCCATCGCGTGACAAGTGAGAAGCGAGAAGTGAGAACAGTCGTGGGAGGCGAACCGGCACACGGTGGTGACGAAACCGGACCCTCAAACGTCTTGTATAGCGAGTCGATCAACCATTGACGTTGGAAGGAAATATGCTTGAACACACCAGCACAGATGAACAACGCGTTCTCGTCACAGGCGGTACCGGGCATCTCGGTCGCGACATCGTGGGCCAACTGCTGGCCCGGGGCAAACGGGTGCGAGTCCTGGCCAGGCTGCCGGGCCGCGACGCGCGCGTCGAATGGGCCCGCGGCGACCTCGCCACCGGGGCCGGCCTGAGCGAAGCGCTTGAAGGCGTGACCACGGTCATCAACGCTGCAACCTTCTCCCCGATCGCCCAGCGCGGCCGGATCCGGCTGGTGGACCTCTTCGCCACGCCTTCAGCGGTGGACGTGGACGGAACGGGCCGGCTGCTGCGCGAATGCCGCAACGCCAGGGTGCAGCATTTTCTGCACGTGTCCATCGTCGGGCTCAGCGAGGCTGCTTCGCTGCCTTACAGCAAGGTAAAACTGCAAGGCGAAACGCTGGTCCGAGAATCGGATGTTTCCTGGTCCGTGGTGCGCGCCGGACCGTTCTACTACCTGCTTGCACGTCTCTTCGCCAGCATGCGGTGGATGCCTTGGTGGATCCTCCCAAACGTTGTCGTCGATGCGGTGGACACCGCCGATGTCGCGTCGTATCTCGTCGATTGCGTCGGCGACGGCAGGCGCGGTATGCGTGACGAGATCGGCGGGCCCGCAGCACTGCCGCTCCCGGTTCTTGCCCGCCAGTATCTGCAAGCGCGCCGCCTGAAGAAGCGCGTGATCGGCTTCGATGTCGCTCCACAGACGGCGGTCCGGCTGGGCTTTGCCGAAGCGCACGGCCGCAAGGGGACCACCGCCTGGCATGAATGGCTCGCCGCCAACATCGACGAACCCAAAGGCACCGTCAGGCGTGTGGCAAAGCCTGCAACCGCATTCACTCACGATGAAAGGGGCGCAAATTGACTGCTACCAACCCACTCGACGCGTGGCATCGCATGGTCGTTACGCAAGACCCGAGCGGTCTGCGAGATCTGCTCGCCGATGACGTGGTGTTCCACTCTCCCATCGTTCACTCGCCGCAACGCGGCAGGGAACTTGCAGCGCGTTACCTGGAGGCCGCGCTGCACGCTTTCTTCAATCCGACCTTCCACGTCGTTCGCAAGCTCTTCGGCGACAGGGATGCGATGCTTGAGTTCGAGAGCGGCATCGACGGCGTGACCGTCAACGCGGTGGACATCGTCAGATGGAATGACGCCGGCCAGATCGTCGACTTCAAGGTGATGGTCAGGCCACTGAAGGCCATCGGCGTGGTGCAGCAGAAGATGACCGCGAGGCTCGAGGCAGGCAAGTGAGACTTGCCGCGCATGCTTCAAACCAGCGCCGCGGAACTCTCCTGGATCAGTTGCCCAAGCAGGTCCACCATCAACCTGACACGCGGCGAACGACGAACGTCGGGGTGCACGACGCACCATATCTCTCGCAGCAAGGGGCGCTCCAGGCCTGGTGGGCCTGGTGGGCGTGGCACTTCGATCAGGCCGTTGTCCGGCCTTGCGATGAAAGTGGGGAGCATCGCAAGCCCCATGCCGGCTCGGCACGCCTGGTGGACCGCCGCAAGATCGTTGCTTCGCAGGACGAAGGGTCGGTCCCCGGCAATGCGCGCAAGCAACTGCTGGTGAGGCACTTCGCTCATCGGCTCGCCATAGCCAATGAAGGTCCATTCCGACTCGGCCCGGGCGAGCCACGCCGGCGTCGCATAGAGCCGAAAGCTCAATTCTCCCAACTTGCGTGCGGCCAAGCCGGGTTCGTCAGGCCGCATGAAGCGAAGCGAAACGTCGGCTTCGCGCCGGTGGAGATTGGCCGTTCGAGCCTCGCCGACGAGATCCAGCTCGATCCCCTTCCAGCGGTCGGCGCAGCGTGACAGGTGAGGCACGAGGAACTGGCTCGCGAACACCGGCGGGGCGGATATCCGGACTGTTCCTTCAAGGCTCGTGGCCGCCGCGGCTGCCCGGGTGAACGCCAAGGCTTCGTGCTCCAGACGCTCCGCCGGAGCGATGAGCGCTTCGCCTTCGCTCGTCAACGTCCAGCTCCTCTGAAGCCGGTCGAACAAGCGCACGCCGAGACTCGCCTCCAGTGCACCGACACGCCGCGCGACCGTGGAGTGCTCGACATTCAATGTTCGCGCGGCGCCGGACAAGCTCCCTTCGCGAGCCACCGCCAGGAAGAAGCGAACGTCGTCCAATGCAGACGCCGTCTGCGCCGAGGAAATGCGTTGATCGGGTGATTTGTGCACAGCAGATGCGAAGGAATAGGGAATAGGCATGAGGTCGTCCCGTCCCTAGCATCGCGCGCTTCATTCACTTGCACGGATCTCGACATGACCTCGGTTTCACACATCATTCCATACGGCCCGCCCCTGTCGCTCGACACTGCGCGGATGATCGCCGCCGCCGCAGAGGCCGAAGCGAAGGCCAACGGCTGGCCCATGGTCATTGCGGTCATGGACAGCGGCGCCAATCTCGTCGTCTTGCACAAGATGGATCAAGCCCAGACCGGCAGCGTCACCATTGCGCAGGCAAAGGCGGAAAGCGCCGTGCGCTTCAAGCGCCCGACCAAGGTGTTCGAGGAAGCATTGACCGCCGGCGGCATCAATCTCAGGCTATTGGCTACGCAGGGTGCATGCCCGCTCGAAGGCGGACTGCCGCTGATGTCGGGAGGCCAGTTGGTGGGAGCGATCGGTGTTTCCGGCATGCAGTCGACGCAAGACGCGCAG
Source organism: Variovorax sp. 01N429 (assembly GCF_056399425.1). Classification (NCBI taxonomy): domain Bacteria; kingdom Pseudomonadati; phylum Pseudomonadota; class Betaproteobacteria; order Burkholderiales; family Comamonadaceae; genus Variovorax; species Variovorax sp. 01N429. The sequence goes on from NZ_JBFTRG010000020.1 coordinate 102,069, forward strand.
GTTGCCGACGCAGGGGCCAAGGCGATGGCGGACGCTGGTTGATTCGCCAGGCGCTGGAGCAGCCGGTCGCCTTCTGCACCGCCTGTTCTTAGATCAACGCCGCAATCGCTTGTCCGAGTTCCTTGGTGCTCGCGTTGCCTCCAAGATCTGCCGTGCGTGGTCCTTCACGAAGTACATGCTCGATAGCACTCAGGATCGCGTCGTGTGCTTCACGCTCGCCGAGGAAATCCAGCATCAAAGCGGCCGACCAGATCATCGCGATCGGATTGGCTACGCCCTTTCCGTAAATGTCCGGAGCGGAGCCGTGCACAGGTTCGAAAAGAGAGGGAAAGCTTCGCTCGGGATTCAGGTTGGCTGACGGTGCCAGGCCGATGGTGCCAGTGCACGCGGGCCCCAGGTCCGAAAGGATGTCGCCGAACAAGTTGCTTGCCACAACCACATCGAATCGCTGCGGCTGCAGCACGAAGCGCGCAGTGAGGATGTCGATGTGCTGTTTGTCGACCTGAACCTCCGGGTAGTCCGCCCCGACTGCATCGGCGCGGCCGTCCCACCACGGCATGCTGATTGCGATCCCGTTGCTCTTGGTAGCCACGGTCAGCCGCTTGCGAGGCCGTGACTGGGCCAGTTCGTAGGCATACCTGAGCACACGGTCGGCTCCAAAGCGGCTCATCACGGTCTCCTGAACCACGATTTCGCGCTCGGTGCCGGCATACATCACACCGCCGAGGTTGGTGTACTCGCCCTCCGTGTTCTCGCGCACGATGTAGATGTCGATATCGCCTACCTTGCGGCCGGCCAGAGGGCACGGCACACCATCGAACAATCGTGCCGGTCGGAGATTGATGTATTGATCGAACTCACGTCGGAACTTCAGAAGAGACCCCCACAACGAGACGTGGTCCGGAACCGTATCGGGCCAGCCGACAGCACCGAACAGGATGGCATCCTGCGTTTCGAGCTGGGCTTTCCAGTCGGGCGGCATCATGTCGCCATGGCGCTGGTAGTAGTCGCAGCTGGCCCATTCGATGTGCGTGAACTGCAGATCGAGGTCGAACCGGCTCGCAATCTTTTCGAGCACGCGATGACCCTCGGGCATCACTTCCCTGCCGATGCCGTCACCGGGGATGCTGGCGATCTTGAGCGTTCTGCGATGAGTCTTGGTCATGGGCGAGTCTCTCGAATCCGGAAATCAAAGGTCAAGGGTCAAGCTGTCGCTGCACGCACGCGAGCAGCACGGAAGAAACTGGTTGTTCAGGGTTCGCTCCTCGGGAGTGAGAAACATGTCCCGATGATCTGGAACGCCTTCGAGTACGTCCGTCAGGCACGTGCCGCATACGCCCTGCTCGCAGGATGTCGGCACGACGATTCCGATCCGGGCAAGCGCGCTCAAGGCGGTCTCAGTGGCGGCGACTGTCACGCGCTTTCCTGTTCGCGCAGCCAGGATTTCAAATGCCGCTTTCTTGCTGTTGTCCGGTGCAGCGACCGGCTGGAAGTGCTCGAAATGCACCCGGTCCTCGCCCCACCCCAAGTCGCGGGCCGTATCGAGAACATGCTTCATGAAGCCACTCGGTCCGCATACATACAGATGCGCACCGTCAGGCGCCTCGCTCAAGGCTGCACGGCAGTCGAACTTCGTCCCGGCTTCGTCATCGAGGTGCAAGGACACCGAGCTTGAAAACGGTGCGCCTAGAAGCTCTTCGGCAAACGCCATTCTGGCTCGCGATCGCGCGCAATAGTGCAAGGCGAACCGCGACCCCGCAGCCGCAAGCTCGGCCGACATGGCCATGAGCGGCGTGATGCCGATGCCGCCCGCAATCAGAAGAGCAAAGGGCGAAGGCTGCAATTGAAAGTGGTTTCGAGGGGCGCTGATCTTGAAGCATTGGCCCTCGTTCAAACGCTCGTGCACCTTGATCGAACCACCGCGAGAATCGATTGCGCGCAGCACAGCGATCTTGTATTTGAAGCGCTCGGACGGGTGGTTGAGCAGAGAGTACTGCCGCACCAGTCCGTCCAGGTGCACGTCGATATGCGCACCTGGCTCGAACGGCGGAAGCGCGCCACCCGAGGGGCGCTCCAGTTCGAGCGCACAGATGTCCTCGGCAACCAGGTTCCGTCGCGCGACGCGAACATCCAGAAGCGACGAGTTGCTCATTCCGCTTGCACAGGGTTGATCAACGTGCCAACGCCCTCGACCTCGACCTCCACGCGGTCACCCGGCCGCATGAACAGGGGCGGCTGGCGTTTGAAGCCGACGCCTCCGGGTGTGCCCGTGACAATGACGTCACCCGGCACCAGCGCGGTAAAGGTCGAGATGTAGCTGATCAGCCGCGGAATCGGAAAGATCAGTTGTGCGGTTGTCGCGTGCTGCACCACCGTTCCGTTCAGGCGGGTGGTCAGACTGAGCTCCTGACCGTCGCCGATTTCGCCGCGCGTCACGAGCCATGGGCCGAACGCGCCAGTGTCAGGAAAGTTCTTTCCGGGAGTCCATTGCGTCGTGTGCGATTGCCAGTCGCGAATCGAACCGTCGTTGTAGGGCGCGTAGCCCGCCACGTGCTTCCAAGCCGCGCTCTCATCGATCCGTCGGCCGCCCTTGCCGATGACAACGGCGATCTCTCCTTCGTAGTCGAGCGAAGTCGACTCTCTGGGGAGGACGATCGGCTGCTGGTGCCCGAGTTGCGACGAGGTCACGCGCAGGAATACCGTTGGTTGCGTGGTCGTCTCCCGTTTGGCTTCGATTCGGTGCTCGTCGTAGTTCAAACCTATGCAGAAGATTCGAGGCGCATCGGGAACCACAGGCAGGTACTCGATTTGATCGAGAGGGATGGTCGCGGGGCGGGATCTCGCGAGGTCCTCGATCTCACTCAGGCTCATCTTGGCCAGGGCGCTTCGAAGCGTCGGAAAGCGCCCGTTCGCAGCTGCCTGCAGGTCGACGATACGCTGGTCGAAGATGGCACCCCAGCTCGAGGCGCCTCCATGGAAATAGCTCAGAAGCTTCATATGAACTCGGTTGGACTTGCTGATTGCGTCAATCGACGGTGATGCCTGCCGACTTCACGATCTTTCCCCACTTGTCGTATTCGGAGAGAAAGAAGCGCTTGAATTGATCGGGCGTTCCACCCGCCACGGAGGCGCCTTGAGACGAGAGGACGTCGCGAAGGTCTTTCTCCTTCAGCGCCGCTTTCGTCGCGTTGGAAAGGGTGTCGATGATGGGCTGAGGCGTGTTCGCTGGCGCAAGCAATCCGAACCATGTGCCCGCCTCGAACCCTTCGATGCCCGCCTCTTGCATGGTCGGGACCTGTGGGAATTGGGGCGAACGCTCTGTGGACGTGATCGCGACTGCGCGCAGCTTTCCAGCCTTCACCAACGGCGCCGAAGTCGAGAAGACGTCGAACATGACATCGATCTGGCCGGCCACCAAGTCCACCAATGCGGGTCCGCTTCCCTTGTAAGGCACGTGGACCATGTCGACGTGGGCGAGACTCTTGAAGTATTCGCCTGCGAGGTGCGCCGCACTGCCGTTGCCAAACGAGCCGTACGTCACCTTGCCCGGGTGAGCCTTGGCCTCCCGCACCAGGTCGTCGACCTTGGTGATCTTCAGCGCGGGGTTCACGACCAGCAGAAGCGGTTGGGTTGCCACCAGCGTGATCGGCTCGAAACCCTTCACGGGCTCGTACGCGAGTCTGGGGTAGGTATGGGGGGTCACCGTGAGGGGCCCGGCCGCGCTGAACAGCAGCGTGTAGCCGTCCGCCGGAGCCTTTGCCACGTATTCGTGTCCGATGCTTCCTCCTGCACCAGCCCGGTTCTCGACCACGATGGGCTGTCCGAGCCGCTCGGTCAGCGACTTCGCCAGCAGGCGCGCGGTCGCATCGGTCGAGCCGCCGGCGGCGTACGGAACAATCAGCTTGATGGGCTTGGCCGGGTAGTTCTGGGCGAATGCGCCAGTTGCTCCGATCAAGGCGCAGGCGGCAAGCGCCAAGGCACGCCGCCAGCGGAAATAGGTCGAAATCATCGTGGAGTCTCCTGTCGATTCTGTTTACTTCGCGGTCGCGAGATTGCCGGCCGCCTTTTCGGGGGCGATCCGCCCGACTGGGTCGCCAAAGCGCTCCAGCATGACTTGCTCGAAGGACACGCCTTCCGAGGCAAACCAGCTGCCCGAACGCAGCCTGTAGGCCTCATGGTTCATCGGAGCCTTGGGCTCGATCCCGGCTGCAAGCGCCTTGGCCGCAGTCAGGACCGTTCGGCGGAATCGCACCACTGCGGCGTCCGAGGCGGAAAGATGCTCCTGCGTCCGGTCCGCGATCCGTCCTTGACTGTCCTGGATCATGGCGTCCTGTTCAGCAACGCCGCGAACACCCGTGAAGCTGATGTGCTTTTGTTGGTGCCGGTCGATCAGGTATTCGTTCGATCGATTACGGATCGGGATGAAATTCGCATCGACCTCCGCAACAACGCCATGTCCGCTGCCGAACTTGCTGACCTCGTCCTCCGTGAGTGGCCGGTCGGGATTCCAGGCATAGGTGTAGATCCAGCAGTTCTCATCGTCGATCGGCACCCAGGTGTAGCCGAAGTGAGTTTCGCCCGGCAGCGTTGAAGGTGTGGTGCTGTGTGAAGGCACCGCGTACTGCGCGCTGCGCCAGTAGCGAACACCGTCGTCGGCGCGTCGAGCTCCTCCGACCACGAAGCCAACCTCGTGTTCGAGGATGGAAAACTTCGGCAATGGATCCTCGCGTATCCAGCGCAGGCGCTTCTCGTCCGCTGGCGCATCCGGATTTGCGTTGGAGGGAACGCCCGGTGCCGGCATATGCAGAAACGAGAAGTGGGAGGTGTCCAACGCACCTTCGATGGACTGTGCCCAGTTGCACTCCTGGAGCTTCTTCGTCACGAACCGGTGCGACGCCGGCAACGCGCCAAATTCAAGGCGCGGCACTTCCGGCAGCGTTCTCTCCCAAGGATCGGGACCCATGTAGGCCCAGACGATGTCACCGTATTCGCGCGTCGGATAGGCCTTCAGGCGGAGAGACTCGTGATAGCTCGCGTCAGGAGGCACATTCGGAAGCTCCATCGGTCGGCCCTGCACATCAAACTGCCAGCCATGGAACACGCAGCGAATGGCGCAGTTCTCGTTGCGGCCAAAGTACAGGTCGGCGCCCCGGTGCGGGCATTTGGAGGCAACAAGGCCCACCACCCCCTCACTGTTCCGAAAGGCCACCAGCCGCTCACCCATGATGTTGACGCGCATTGGCGCACCATCGCGCTCGGGCAACTCGCGCGAAAGCGCAATGGGCTGCCAGAAGCGACGGAAGAACTGTCCCATCGGCGTGTCTGCGCCAGTGCGGGTCAGCATCTCGTTGTCGGAAGCACTCAGCATGTTTGTCTCCTATGCGGTTGCGATGGAATGCCGGGGGTCTCGAATGCCGTATGGCGCACCCCAGGCGATCGTGTCCAGGGTCTCGCGCGAGGGTGCGTACTCGCAGCCGACCCAGCCCTTCCAACCCAGCTCTTCAATGAGGTCGAAGAGGTAGGGGAAGTGGATTTCGCCGGTACCGGGCTCGTGCCGCCCAGGCACGTTCCCGACCTGGATATGTCCGATGTGGGGCCAGGCCGCGCGCATCCGGTCGGCAATGGACCCCTCCTCCATCTGGATGTGGAAGGTGTCGAAGCAAAGCTTCACGTTGGCACGCCCAAGGGCCTTGACGACTTCGACGCCCTCGTCGATGCGGTGGTACAGGAAATCGGGAAACCGGGCGCGACAGCATGGCTCGAGAATCAGCGTCAAGCCATGCGAGCTCGCTTGGTCCGCCGCCCAGGCGATGTTCTCCAGGAACAGGTCCATGCAGCGCGCCCGATCCAGTTCGGGGCCCATGTTGCCCGGCATGACGTGAATCATCGGGCCGCCCACCTGCGTCGCGTAGTCGATCGCGGCATGAATGCTGGACCTGAAATCCTTCTCTCTTCCAGGCAGCGCGGCAAGCCCGCGTTCTCCGCCGTTCCAGTCGAAAGGCGAGAGGATCTGAACCATCGAAAGCCCGTTGGCGCCAAGGCGCGCAGCGATCTCCTTCGCCGGATATTCGTACGGAAAGGCGACTTCGACGCCCTTGAATCCAGCCTTCGCCGCAGACTCGTACCGTTCGAGCATCGGCACTTCCGTGAACAGCCAGCGCAGATTGGGATCGAATCGCAACATCGTGAGGTCTCCTTGTTGCGGCCAATCGTAGGATTGCCTTATTGTTGAGGCAAGCCAGCAATTTTTAGCGGGCGTTGAGTTTTTCTCATGAATATTGGCAACGTTTCATTGCGCCAGGTCCGCGCATTCGTCGCTGTGGCGGACGCTGGAGGATTTGCTGCCGCCGCACGCAAGCTGCACCTCACGCCTTCGGCGCTGAGTCTCCTCATCAAGGAGCTCGAGTCAAACATCGAAGTGCGCCTCTTTGACCGGAGCACACGCACTACGGAGCTGTCGATCGCGGGCACCGAGTTCTATCCGCTAGCCCGCAAGGTGCTGACTGACCTTGAGCAGGCGCTGGTCAGCACCCAGGACTTGCAGCAAAAGCGGCGAGGGACGGTGCGCGTCGCATGCACTCCGCTCTATGCTGCCGCCACCCTTCCTGAAGTGCTCCGTCGATACCGGGAGAGATTTCCGGCGGTGACGGTTTACGTCCTCGACTCATTGAACCAGCAAGCGCTCGCGCGTGTAGCCAGTGGCGAGGCCGATTTCGGAGTCGCCCCTCAGCGGCAGGCCGCACCCGAGCTCATGCAGCAAAGCCTCATGCAGGATCGGGTGTGGATGGTCTGTCGACCCGACCATCCTCTTGCTGTGCACAAGCGGGTGAATTGGGCGCAGACCCTCAAGTACCCTTTTGTGAGCCTCACACCTGACTTCACCCGGCGCTTGCAAGCGGACTTGTTCCAGCACTCTTCCGCACTGGTGCTCAATCCAGCCCTGGAAGTGTCATTCATCACCACTGCGCTGGGGATGGTTCAAAGCGGATTCGGGATCACGGCTCAGCCTAGTCGCTCCCTTTCGCTGCTGCCCGCATTCGGCCTCGTCGCGCGTCCCCTGATTTCCCCAGTGGTGGATCGCCACTTGTCTCTCTTTTTCCTGAAAGGCAGAGACCTTTCGCCCGCGGCGGACAGCCTTCGTACATTTCTACTGGAGAACCTGGGTGAGCCGGCATGACCAGGCCCGCACGGAGAGGTCGTCGTCCCACAAGTCCGCAGACATGCGGGAGTCCGGCGTGAGCGTCGTTCATGACGGTGTGACTTCAGGTCAGTGGAAGCTCAATTTCAGCTTCTGCGAAAACTTCGCGCACGACAGACAGCCCGTTGAGCGCTGCCGGAAATCCCGCGTAGACCGCCATCTGCATCACAACTTCGACGATTTCTGCAGGCTTGCAGCCAACGTGCAATGCTGCATGCACATGCACACGGAGTTGGGGCTGCACATGACCCAGTGCGCACAGCGCCGCGACCGTCGCCAGCTCACGTTCGCGCAAGCCCAGGCCTTCTCGTGCGTAGATGTCGCCGAACGGAAATTCGAGCACATAGCGCGCGAAATCCGGAAATGACTTTGCGAGCGTCTGAACCGCATCCAGGCCCGCTGGGCCATCCACTGCGGTCAGCATGCGTGAACCGCGTTCGTACCGGTTCATTGCGCACCTCCTCTTTGATGTCGCCGAAAATTGTCAGTTGCTGTGGCATGGCGGAAAAACATCATGAAGTCCTCTGAAAAAATTGATGACGTTCACTCTAGAGGTGACGCCGGGAACGTGGAATGACCAAGTTCGTGATACCTTTTTGATATGTCGAGTCTTTTGGATTCCCGTGCACTGGCGCTATTCCTTGCCGTCGCAGACGCACTGAGCTTTCGCCAGGCAGCTGAGACGCTTCACCTCTCCCAGCCGCCGCTGAGTCGGGCGATTCGCGAGCTCGAGGAACGATTGGGAATTCGGCTTTTCGACCGGACCACGAAGGGCGTCAACCTCACGGACGCCGGGCAGAGACTGCTGCCCTATGCGCGCAAAATCGGGAGGTTGCTCCGCGAGGCAGAAGCGGAGCTCGCGACTCAGAACTTGCCGGCAATCCTGAGGCTTGGCCTTACTAGCGCAGCGGAGCCGACCTGGTTCCGTGGACTGGCAGAACGAATTCAAGCAACTCACCCGGGAACTGTCGTATCAATCCTGTCCGATACCTCACCGCGGCTCGTACGCCGTCTTCATGGTGGGAAACTCGATGCGGCCTTCGTCGCATTGCCTACAGATGTGCAGGGGTTGAATGTCTTGGAATTCGACCGCCTTCCGATGGTGGTAGCGATGCAGTCTTCCAATCGCTTGGCCAAGCGAAAGGCGGTTCGTCTGGCAGACCTGGCGGGTGAATCGGTCTTCTGGTTTGAGCGGGCGCGACAGCCCGCTTTCTACGACCACTGCCAGAAGGTCTTCTCCCGGCATGGCTTCGCCCCCTCAAAGCTCAGGGAGCCTACGGACCATCACGTCTTGTTGGGTGAAGTGGCCAGCGGGCGTGGTGTGGCGCTACTGCCCAAGTCTTTCACTGGATTGAGACGGGCGGGCGTCGTCTACAGGTCTTTGGTCGAGGGCGAAGAACTGGCTGTCGGCATCGGGCTTGTTACGCGCGGGGACCGGCAAGGAATACGCGACATACTGACCGCAGCGGCCCTGGTTTGCTGACCCTCGCCACGGGACCAGGCGCTCGCGCAGGGACCCACTCTCTCGGGAGATCTGCTAGCCGAGTTGCTGCGCGAGCCCAATGAGAATGCCTTCGGGCCCGCGGATATAGCAGAGCCGATAAATGTCCTGATACTGGACGACTTCGCCGACGAGCGTCGCGCCGCGGCCAACGAGCCGGGCCAGCGTATCGTCGATGTCCTCCACGGCGAACATGATGCGGAGGTAGCCGAGAGCGTTCACTGGGGCGCTGCGATGGTCTGCGACCACAGACGGCGCGACGAAGCGGGACAACTCCAGCCGGCTATGGCCATCGGGCGTACGCATCATGGCAATCTCGACGCGCATACCGCGCAATCCAGTCACGCCATCTGCCCAGTCCCCTTCGATCGGGGCGCGCCCCTCAAGTTCGAGACCCAGTTCAATGAAGAACTCAACGGCCGCATCGAGGTCTTCCACGACGATGCCGAGGTTGTCCATGCGCTTGACCGTCATTCATGTCTCCTTGGGATCTAATCAGTTGCGTGCGAGGCTGCGGCCCTCCGAGATCGCCAGCGGCTAACAATTGCTCCTGTCATTCTTGAGTCGCCCTTGAAGGAACTTGCCAAGACCACCCTTAAGCTCGGTTCTTTCAAAGAGCCTGCCTTGGAATTGGAAATCTCGATCAATACGGATGATGAGCAACTGCTCAAAGTTTCCTTGACTCTTGACGAGTACACGATCGCTGCCCTTCTCAGGCGAGATGGTCTTCACCTCGACAAGCTTGCCCGCGATCGTGCCATCAGAGCCCGGCGAGTGCGTTGCGTGGCGGCGAAGCCCAAACTTGATCTCAGCGTAGATTTCTCCCAGTTCGCCCCAGACCTGCAAGTATCTGCCCGTGTTCTCGAAGTGGCGTGCCGCGCAGTCGACTAAGTCTTGGAAGATCTCTGTTTGCTCTAGGACGCTGAACGGAAAACCCTCTCTGCTCTGAAAAGGCTCAATTGAGTAGGCGTCATCTTCTGACTCATTTTCAAGTTGAGCGTCGATCCATTCGGTGCTTACGTACTCCCACTGCCAAGGAGCTACGCCAGAGCCGGCAGCATCGGCAATTTCCTCTGCGCTATAGCCACGCTCGTTCATTTCATAGAGAAAGTCCCAATCGCCCATGATTCCTCCCATGCTCAACCAGTTGTCGATAGCGCTCCGACGCGCCTGAGCCGCCAACGTCCGGAGTTGGCCCAACGTGTGTCACTCGATGTACCGGATGAATCCCGGCCCCGGCGCTCTCTCCGGCACTTCGTCAAGCTTCCGCGCGTTTGCGTAGAAGATGTCGAACCGAGGAGCGTTGCTCCAGATCTCATATGGAGGCGCGCTTTGCGCAACGGCCACGATGTCAGCCTCCCAGGCCATCTCGTAGCTTTCGGACGAGCCGCCTTGCAAGGCCTTGAAAGCAACCACGATTGTGCTGACGGTCTTTTGCCGGTCTTTGGAGAACGGCTGGCAGAACGCTATGCCTGCATTCGTCTCCACCCATTGCCCTTCCCATTCATAACGCTGTGGCAGGTTTTCTGGTTGGCGCGTGAATAGGGCTAGTTTCATAGGTATTCGTGCAATGAGAAGGTCTGAAGATCAAGAGTTCGTCGGCAATTTTTTGATGACTCTGCATTGCGGATTCTGCCGACTAAGTAGTACCGGAGCAAAAGTTCGACCAACGCTCGCGCGCGAAAGCGCAATCCAAGGGGCCCGTCCCTGCGAGCAGCGTCTACGTCTTCGGCAGTTTGGCGCTCGCATCTCAACCGAATCTGTAGCTCGCGCGGCGCGACAACAGACTTCATCCACCACTTTTGAAGATGCCAATGACTCTGCGCTGAAGGCCGCGCAAGTGCCGCCGATATACTCCCCGCGATCACGTGAAGGCGTGATCGGGTTTAGCAGCCCATTGCCATCTTTGCGACGCAACTTCGGAGGCCATTCAATGGCACACCCCACTTGCGCGCTCGCGCGCTCTCCAGACGCACCCTCAACTCATCGCACCGGTCCGCCCACGCAAGCTGCGGCTGCCCTGGACAATTTGCAAGAGGCATATCACGCCGCCTCATGCCTGCGCTGTCTACTCGTGCAAGTGGAGAACGTGCGCGAAAGCCATCGCTGCTTCACCCGCACCGAACTGGCTGCATTGCATGCAGTCGTAGATTCGGAAGTCGAACGCCGGTGGCAGATCGTCCACACGGCGGCCCATTCCACACCAGCCCCATCGTGATCCATGCGCAGCCTCTCACCATCAGCGACGGAGAGACAGCGCCAGAGACGCCCAGACCCGCCGAACACCCAAAGAGCCCGGTATGCTGTGCGGGCTGTGCGACCCTTCTGCGCCGCCGAAGCGCGCAGACTCAGGCGGATCAGGGCCGCGTGTGTCTGAGCGCAGCGAGTTTCACGCGGACCCCGCCTGAGTCGAGCACTGCAGGGAAGCCCGAAGGGCCGGCGCAGCGGGGTCGCACAGCCCGCACCGCATACCGGGCGGCC
>NZ_JBFTRG010000021.1:0-104485 GCF_056399425.1 Variovorax sp. 01N429
GGCCCTATCCAACAGAAGGTGGACCCCTTTGCCACCAAAATTCTGTAGCTCACCGAGACCTCGATACTGGATGCGGCGCAAGTCGCGTGCGGCCTCTCGTCACGTCACGTCACGTCTGCACCGTGGTTCTCACACGGCCTCAGTCTTGAGCAGCGTTGGTCAACTTAGTGCTGGGCAGAGGCGTGCCGCCTGCTCGTGCCGCCCCCTCACGATTCGCAGGCGCCCGCGCCAATGCCCTCTCAACGCGCGTGCGTCACCCCACCGTCCACGATCAGGGTCGAACCCACCACATAGTCGCCAGCCCGCGAAGCCAGGTAGATCGCCGCGCCCGCCATGTCTTCCGGTTCGCCGATCCGACCTGCCGGAATCCGCGCCTTGACTTCATCGCCGTGGTCGCGCGCATCCTTGTTCATGTTGGACGCGAACGCGCCCGGCGCGATCGCGCTCACTGCAATGCGGTCCTGCGCCAACCGCAGCGCCATCCGACGAGTGAGCTGGATCAGCCCCGCCTTGCTCGCGGCATACGAATAGGTCTCTTGCGGATTGACCGAAATGCCGTCGATGGATGCAATGTTGATCACCTTCGCGAGATGGTCTGTCGCAGCCTTCTTGAGCATCGGCGTGAGCGCCTGCGTGAGGAAGAACGGCGCTTTCAGGTTGAGGTCGACCACCTTGTCCCAACCGCTTTCGGGGAATTCTTCGTAAGGCGCGCCCCATGCGGCGCCGGCGTTGTTGACCAGAATGTCGAGCGAGCCTTCGTGCTTGGCGTAGGCGTCCACCAAGGCTTGCGCGCCTTCGATGGTGGACACATCGGCCGGTAGCGAAACGCAATGGCCGAAAGCGGAGAGCTCCTTCGCGGTCTGGTCGCAGGCGTCAGCCTTGCGGGCCGAGATGTAGACGCGTGCTCCTTGCGCGAGAAAGCCTTCGGCGATCATTCGGCCGATGCCGCGCGAGCCGCCGGTGATGAGGGCGGTGCGGCCCTCGAGCGAGAAAAGTTGGGTCGTGTCCATGGTGCGTGTCTCCTGAGTTTCGCAAGCAGCTTAGTGCGACACGCGGCCGAGTGGCGTCACATTGGCGCCACCGGCAGTGCGAGCGATCGTCCGCTGACGAAGCGCCGCTCGGTGCCGCTCACCGGGTCGCGGAAGCGAACCTCCTTGGCCAGCAGCTGCAACGGTCGGTCGAAATCGTCACTGCCTTCAGGCAGCAGCATGGGATAGATCGCGTCGTTCAGGATCGGCATCCCGAGCGCTGCGCAATGCACGCGCAGTTGGTGCCTGCGGCCCGTCACGGGCGAGAGGCCGAGATGCGCCCATCCTTCACCAGTCGCCAGCACCTCGATGCGAGTCTCGGCATTGGCCTCCCCCGCGACCTCTCGCATGCGCATGAAATGATCGTCCGGCTCCAGCCGGCTTCGATGCAAGGCTGGCGGCGCGAACTCGGCGGCCGGATGCACGATGGCTTCGTATTGCTTGGTGATCGCCCGGTCGGCGAACAATGCGCTGTAGGCGCCACGTGTCGCGCGTTGCACCGAAAACAGCACGATCCCGGCTGTCTCGCGATCGATGCGGTGAACGGGTGCCAGATCTTCGATGCCCAGCTTGCGCTTCAGCCGCACCAGGAGGCTTTCCTGCACGTACTTGCCGACGGGCGTGACGGGCAGGAAATGGGGCTTGTCGACCGCCAACAGGTGCTCGTCCTGAAAAAGGATGCGCTCTTCGAACGGAACGCGAGGTTCTGCTTCGAGGCTGCGGTAGTAGTAGACGCGCAGCCGCGGCTCGTAGGGCCGGGCCTCGGTGACCGGCACACCGTGCTCGTCGACCACGTCGCCGGCCCGCATGCGCGCGTCCCAGGTCGAGCGCGGGATCGCCGCGAAGCGCTGCACGAGGAAAGCCGCGATGGTCGGCCACTCGCCATCTGGCAGGGCCACACAGCTTGCGCCGACGCCATCTCGCATGGGCAACGGCAAGGCGCGCATAAGTTGCGAGGCTCGTTCGTCAGAGGCCGGCCGCGGCCAGTGCGGCAGCCATTTCGCCGAAGGCTGGCCGCGCCATGACCTCGGCATCCATGCAGCGCGAGCGAAGGTCGGAGAGGAGCGCGAAAGTCGCATGCTCGTCTCGCGTCGTCGGCGTGCAATGCGCCAGCAGCTCTTCAAGCAGGCAGCCGAAGGCGCGCGCCTCGATGCACTGCAACGCGTGGGCTCTCGCGTTGTCGTCAACAGGAAGGAACGATGCGGCACCGAAGTCACCTAGCAAGGCATCGCCTTCGACGTTCGACAGGATGTTGTGGGCATACAGGTCGCCGTGCAGGATGCCGCGCGCATGCAGTTGGGCCGTGACCGAAGCGATGCCGCTGGCCATGCGCAGTGCGATAGGGACAGACCAGCCCGCGCCTTCCGCGTAGACATCGCGGGTGCACGATTCGAAGCTCGGCGGCCCTGCCAGGTTCCCGAAGCCGGCATGCACCAGTTCCAGCACGAGTCCCGGCGTGGCCTCGGGGTGATCCTGGATGCGCCCCAGCACACTGATGAGGTTGGGATGCGTGCCGGCCGCGATGCACGCCGCCATCTCGCTGTGCGGCCATCCATCGCTGGTCACCGCGCCCTTGAAGAGCTTGACCGCGACCGGCCGCGTGCTGCCATCCGGCTGGCGCCATTCGGCCTGATGGATCACGCCGGAAGCGCCTTCGCCCAGCTTCTGCTGAAGCGAGAGCTGCCGCCAATCGATCGATGCAGTCGGCTGCGAGTCGAGCGCCGTCGCCTCAGGTGCTTCATCGAATGGATTGCCCGCGAAGGCCAGCCATGACAGCCTTGGCAGCGAGAGCAGCCAAGCAGGAAGTGCATCGAGCTCATTGGCGGAAATGCGCACCAGCTCCAGTGCGCGACAGGCCGCCATCTCGGGTGGAAGGGCGCGCAAGCGGTTCCCGGCCAGCAACAGCTTCTGCAGCTTGGTGCAGCGGCCGATTTCGGCGGGCAGTGCTTCGATCCGGTTGTCCGTCAGGATCAGCCATCGCAACTCGGGCGGCAGTGCGGCCGCCGGCACCTCGACGATATCGTTGGCCCGAAACGCGACCATGCTGAGTTGCGGGCAACGTCCGATGGCCTCCGGCAGCCTTGTGAACCGATTGCCGGAGCAGAACAGGACGCGCAGCCGGTGCAGCCGATGAAGATCGTCCGGCAACGCGCTCAATGCATTGCCGGAGAGGTCCAGCACCTCCAGCGTGTCGGCAAGGTCGAAGATCTCGCGCGGGAACTCCGAGAGGCCGCCGCCCAGATGCAGGCGCTGCGATCCGGCCAACTCGCCCGCGCGCAGTTGGCTCAAAGTCTTCATGCGAAGGTGCCGAACCGGTACACCCCGTCCTCGCCACGCCGACGCTGCAACTGTCCCGAGAACCACAGCAGATGAAGGTGCGCGATGGTCTCGCCCAACGCGAAGGTCATCTGGTGCAGGTCGAGCGCGCGCTTGAAGAGAATCGGCAAGCCTTCGGCCCCGCTGTGTGGCTTGGCGATGCAGGCTTCGAGCAGTTCGGCCAGGCGGTCGCGGTGGTGTTCCTTGAGTTGCTCGACGCGGCGATGAATGCCGGTGAAAGGCTTGCCGTGCGAAGGCAGACCCAAGGTGTTCTCCGGCAAGGACTTGAAGCGCTCGATGCTGTCCAGGAAGAGCCGCAGCGAATTGGCTTCGGGCTCGCCGGCATGCACGCTCACGTTCGTGGAGATGCGCGGCAGCATCATGTCGCCGCCGATGAGCGCATTGAGTTCCTCGCAATACAAGGCAATGTGCTCGGGCGCGTGGCCATAGCCGCTGATGCAGCGCCAGCCCCGGCCGCCGATCTGGACGACGTCGCCGTCCAGCATGCGCACGAAGCTGTCCGGCACTGCCGGCACCATGTTCGAGTAGTAGTTGCTGCGGGCGCGAATCTTGGCGATCGCTTCCGGATCGGTGAGGCCGTGCGTCGCGAAGAAGTCTGCCGCAGCATCGCCGCCGGCCAGCGTGTCGCCCGTGGAGGTCAGCACCCGTGCGACGTGATAGTCGGTCGAGCTGATCCACAGCGGCGCGTTCCAGCGCTTGCACAGCCAGTCAGCCAGGCCGATGTGGTCCGGGTGCATGTGGGTCACGATCACGCGCAGGATCGGCAGACCCTGCAACTGTGTTTCGAAGATCTGTTCCCACTGCTTGCGCGAGGCTTCGTGGGAGATGCAGCAGTCGACCACTGTCCAGCCTTCGACGCCGTCGATCGTGTCGCGCAGCAGCCAGAGGTTGATGTGATCGAGCGCGAAGGGGAGCGCCATTCGGATCCAGCGCACGCCGGGAGCGACTTCAAGCGCCTCCCCGGGGGCCGGCAATGTGTCGCCGTGGGGGTAATGGAGTTCGCGTTCGAGGAGGTTCATGTACGATTGACGTTAACGTAAACGTCATGGCAAGGAGCCACCATTGTAGGCAGTGCCGCTCCGGCGCGCTTACTCATTGCTTTTGAGCCATTCTCATGCCGTCGCAGACCTTCACCATCAGCGAACTCGCCAAGGAGTTCGATCTCACCACGCGGGCCATCCGCTTCTATGAGGACATGGGCCTGCTCGCGCCGCGGCGAGCTGGTATGCAGCGGATCTATACGGCGCGCGACCGGACCCGCCTGACGCTCACCCTGCGCGCCAAGCGACTCGGTCTGAAGTTGACCGAGGTCAAGGAAATCCTCGACATGTACGACAGTCCGCGCGACACAGCCTTGCAGTTGCAGCGCTTCCTTGGCGTGCTGGGCAGTCATCGCGAACAGCTCGAATCTCAATTGTCGGAACTGCAGGCCAACCTCGCCGAGGTCCGCCAGCAGGAAGAACAGGCACGCGCCGCGCTCGCGCGCGCCGCAAGACAGAAGACGCGCTGAGCGCCAATCTCACCTTCAACTCATCCAAGAACGACCATGGAAAACGCACCCGAAACCCTCGACGATCTGTTCGCCCACAACCGGGCGTGGTCCGCACGCATGGAGCGCGACCGTCCTGGCTTCTTCACCAGCCTGGTGAAGCAGCAGACCCCGCGCTACATGTGGATCGGCTGCTCCGACAGCCGTGTGCCGGCCAACCAGATCACCGGGCTGGAGCCGGGCGAGGTGTTCGTGCACCGCAACGTGGCAAACATCGTGGTGCATTCCGACCTGAACGCGCTGTCGGCGATCCAGTTCGCCGTCGAGCGGCTGAAGGTGCAGCACATCATGGTGGTGGGCCACTATGGTTGTTCGGGCGTGCAGGCCGCCCTCGAAGGCGCGCGCATCGGCATCGCGGACAACTGGATCCGCCACATCCAGGACGTGCGCGACCGGCATCGCGTGATGCTCGACACGTTGCCCGAAGCAGCACGCGCCGACGCGCTGTGCGAGCTGAACGTCGCCGAGCAGGTGGTGAATGTGTCCGTCAGCACGGTGATGGTCGACGCATGGAGCCGCGGGCAGGCCGTGACGATTCATGGCTGGGCCTTCGGCGTGCACGACGGGCTCATCCAGGACCTCGGCATCACCGTCGACGGCAACAAGCCGATCGAGAACCAGTATCGCGCCGCAGTGCAACGCATTCGCTACAAGTGGAGCAAGCCTGGCGAACTGACCCTGTCCGAGTCCGCCAAGTAGTTCGTCAGGCCATCGGTCGAAGCCATGTTTCCACAGCGCCTCGATTCGCCGCTTGCCTACGACGTCGCAAAGGCGATGCGCGACGGCTTCGACCGGCACTACAGGCTGTTTCGTGCCGAGTCGTCGCGTGCCAAGCATCGCTTCGAGACGGCGGACTGGCACGGCCAGCAGCGAGCGCAGCGGGAGCGCATCGAGTTCTATGACCTGCGTGTGAACGAAGCCGTTGCGCGGCTCGAAAAGGAATTCAAGGCCGGCGAGCAGCCGATGGATGTCTGGCACCAGATCAAGCTGCACTTCATCGGGCTGCTGGTCGATCATCACCAGCCCGAGTTGGCGGAGACCTTCTTCAACTCGGTGACGACCAAGATATTGCACCGGGCGTATTTCCAGAACGACTTCATCTTCGTGCGGCCCGCCATCAGCACGGAATACATCGAGCCGCGCGGTGCGCCGACCTATCGCGCCTACTACCCGGCGCAGGAAACGCTCGCCGACACCATTGAATGCATCCTGGACGACTACGCGCTGCAAGGCAGCGGCTACGCCGACATGCGCCGCGATGCGGAGCGCGTGGCGGCGGCGATCCTCGGGCGTTTTCACCAGATCAAGCTGCGCGCCAATTTCCAGGTGCAGGTGCTGTCGGGCCTTTTCTATCGCAACAAGGGCGCGTATCTGGTTGGCAAGATCATCAACGGCTTCACGGAGCTGCCTTTTTCGTTGCCGATCCTGCATGACGGCAAAGGCAAGTTCTATGTCGATGCAGTGCTCTTCGGAGAAGAAGACTTGCAGATGCTCTTCAGCTTTGCGCGCGCGTATTTCATGGTCGACATGGAAGTGCCGTCGGCCTACGTGCAGTTTTTGCGATCGCTCATGCCCAGGAAACCGCGCGCGGAAATCTACAACGCGCTGGGGCTGGCCAAGCAAGGCAAGACGCTCTTCTATCGCGACTTTCTCTCTCACCTGAACTATTCAACGGACAAGTTCCGCATCGCGCCGGGCATCAAGGGCATGGTGATGCTGGTGTTCGATCTGCCGTCCTTTCCGTACGTGTTCAAGTTGATCAAGGACTTCTTTCCACCGCAGAAGGACACCACGCGCGAGCAGATCAAGAGCAAGTACATGCTGGTGAAGCAACATGATCGCGTGGGCCGCATGGCCGACACGCTGGAGTACAGCGACGTGGGTTTTCCGATGGACCGCTTCGAGCCCGAACTCATCGAGGAGATCAGGAACTTCGCGCCCAGCCAGCTCGAGATCGGCGACCGCGACGGGAATGGGGAGATGGAGATCGTGCTCAAGCATGTCTACATCGAGCGCCGCATGATTCCGCTCAACATCTACCTGCAGGAGGCGTTCGACCAGCTCGATCATCCCGACCATGCCAAGCGCGCAGGCAAGCAGCTCGAGCATGCGGTCATCGAATACGGCAATGCGATCAAGGACATGGTGGCCGCCAACATTTTTCCGGGCGACATG
The DNA here is from genome assembly GCF_056399425.1 of Variovorax sp. 01N429. Taxonomy (NCBI): domain Bacteria; kingdom Pseudomonadati; phylum Pseudomonadota; class Betaproteobacteria; order Burkholderiales; family Comamonadaceae; genus Variovorax; species Variovorax sp. 01N429. Next base: position 7,090 of record NZ_JBFTRG010000021.1, read on the forward strand.
CTGTTCAAGAACTTCGGCGTCACGCGCGGCGGAAAGGTCGTGTTCTATGACTACGACGAGATCGAATACCTCACGGACTGCAATTTCCGCAAGGTGCCGGCGCCTCGCAACGAAGAGGAAGAGATGAGCGGCGAGGTCTGGTATGCCGTCGGCCCAAAGGATGTCTTCCCGGAGACCTTCGGCCCCTTCCTGCTCGGCAATCCGGCTGTGCGCGAAGCCTTCATGGCGCATCACGCCAATCTTCTCGACGCGGCTTTCTGGCAGAGCCACAAGCAGCGTATCCAGGCCGGTCACATGCTGGACGTTTTTCCGTATGACGAGGCGCAGCGCTTTCGTCACGACAGCCACAACCCCTATTTCTGACCACTTTCCCTGACCACTTTCCAAGACCACTGAAGGAGCATTTTCATGAGCGAATCGATCGTGATCGTCGGCGCAGCCCGCACCCCCATGGGCGGCTTCCAGGGCGACTTCTCTTCTCTTGCAGCGCATGACCTCGGCGGCGTTGCCATCAAGGCCGCCGTGGAGCGTGCGGGCATCACGGCCGACAGCGTCGGCGAGGTGTTGTTCGGCAACTGCCTCATGGCAGGGCAGGGCCAGGCGCCGGCGCGGCAAGCGGCCTACAAGGGCGGCCTGCCCGACAGCGCGGGCGCGGTGACGCTCAGCAAGATGTGCGGCTCGGCCATGAAGGCGGCGATGCTCGCGCACGACATGCTGCTCGCAGGCACGCATGACGTGATGGTGGCCGGCGGCATGGAAAGCATGACCAACGCGCCCTATCTCATGCTCAAGGGCCGGGGCGGCTACCGCATGGGCCACGACCGCATCTTCGACCACATGATGCTCGACGGACTCGAGGACGCCTATCAGCCGGGCCGTTCGATGGGCACCTTCGGCGAGGATTGCGCGGCCAAGTACAAGTTCACGCGCGAGCAGCAGGACGCCTTTGCCATCGCGAGCGTGGAGCGTGCCAAGGCAGCGACCACGTCGGGTGCATTCAAGGCTGAAATCGCCGCCGTGACCGTCAAGGGCCGCGGGGGCGAAACGGTGATCGACATCGACGAAGGACCCGGCAAGGTCAAGCTCGACAAGATCGCGACGCTCAAGCCGGCTTTCAAGAAGGACGGCGGCACCATCACGGCGGCATCGAGCTCGTCCATCAACGACGGCGCCGCCGCGCTCGTGATGATGACCGAAAGCACCGCGAAGAAGTACGGTGCAAAGCCCATCGCCCGCCTCGTCGCGCACGCCACGCACGCCCAGCAGCCGGAGTGGTTCTCCACCGCACCGGTGGGCGCGGTCGCCAAGCTCTTCAAGAAGACCGGCTGGACGGTGAAGGACGTCGACCTGTGGGAAGTGAATGAAGCATTCGCGGTGGTGCCGATGGCGCTGATGCACGAGCTCTCGGTGTCGCACGACATCGTCAACGTGCACGGCGGCGCTTGCGCCCTGGGCCATCCGATCGGTGCAAGCGGTGCGCGCATCATGGTCACGCTGATCCATGCGCTGCAGCAGCGCGGCAAGAAGCGCGGCGTTGCGACGCTGTGCATCGGCGGTGGCGAAGGCACGGCGGTGGCGATCGAACTGCTCTGATCCGCTCTGAGTTCGCTCTCATCCGCACAAAGGGGCTGCCTAGAATGAAGCCCCGTTTTTGACCTCTTGGAGACTCTGTCCACATGCATCCGGCCTTCCATCGCAGCGCAGTTGCCGCGCTGCTCGCTTCCGCTTTCGTCGCCCCCGCCGTCTGGAGCCAGACGCGCGACCAGGCCTTGTTCGATGCTGCAACCGCTGAAAAGCCAGCGGTCATCAAGACGCTCGAAAACCTGGTCAACATCGAAACGGGCACGGGCGATGCCGAAGGGCTCGCATCGGCCGGCAAGTACCTGGAGGACGAACTGAAGTCGCTGGGTTTCACCGTCACGCGCAGCAAGTCGGCCGGCATCGTCGTCGGAGACAACATCGTCGGCAAGCTCAAAGGCAAGGGCGGCAAGAACCTGCTGCTGATCTCGCACATGGACACGGTCTACCTGAAGGGCATCCTCGCAAAGGCGCCATTCAAGGTCGAAGGCGACAAGGCGTACGGCCCCGGCATCGCTGACGACAAGGGCGGCAACGCGGTCATCGTGCATTCGCTCAAGCTGCTCAAGGCGCGCGGCTTCCAGGACTTCGGCAGCATCACGGTGCTGTTCAATACGGACGAGGAAAAGGGCTCCTTCGGCTCGCGCGACCTGATCCAGGAAGAAGCGGCCAAGGCGGACTACGTGCTGTCCTTCGAGCCCACGGGCGCCGGCAAGGAAGACCTTTCGCTTGGCACCTCCGGCATCGCCTATGTGCAGGTCAACATCACGGGCAAGGCCTCGCACGCCGGTGCCGCACCCGAGCTCGGCGTGAACGCGCTCGTCGAGGCGTCCGATCTCGTCCTGCGCACGATGAGCATCGACGACAAGGCGAAAGGCTTGCGCTTCAACTGGACCATCGCCAAGGCCGGCGCGGTGTCCAACATCATCCCCGCGAGCGCTACGCTCAATGCCGACGTTCGCTACGCGAAGAACGAAGACTTCGACGCCGCCATGAAGACGCTCGAAGAGAAGGCCCAGCAGAAGAAGCTGCCCGATGCCGACGTCAAAGTGCTGATCACGCGCGGCCGGCCGGCCTTCAATGCAGGTGAGGGCGGCCGCAAGCTGGTCGACAAGGCCATCGGCTACTACAAGGAAGCCGGCGGCGAACTCACCATCGTCGAGCGCACCGGCGGCGGAACCGACGCCGCCTACGCCGCGCTGTCGGGCAAGCCCGTCATCGAAAGCCTGGGCCTGCCCGGCTTCGGCTATCACAGCGACAAGGCCGAGTACGTGGACACCAGTGCCATTCCGCGTCGCCTGTACATGGCCAGCAAGCTGATCATGGATCTCGGGCAGGCCAAGTAGACAACGCCCAAGTACGACAAGCACGCCAAGAAAGCAAGGAAGCCGCCATGCTGCTCAATGCCGACCAGGAAGCGATCCGCGATGCCGTTCGCGAATTCGCGCAAGCCGAACTCTGGCCCAACGCGCCGCGCTGGGACCGCGAGCACAGCTTTCCCAAGGAGGCGCACACCGGCCTGGCGGCGCTCGGCGCCTATGGCATCTGCGTGCCTGAAGAAGACGGCGGCGCCGGGCTCGACTACCTGACGCTCGCGCTGGTGCTCGAAGAAATCGCTGCCGGCGACGGCGGAACCAGCACCGCCATCAGCGTGACCAACTGCCCGGTCAACGCCATCCTCATGCGCTACGGTAATGCGCAGCAAAAGAAGAAGTGGCTGCAGCCGCTCGCACAGGGACAGATGCTCGGCGCCTTCTGCCTCACCGAGCCGCAAGCCGGCAGCGATGCATCGTCCTTGCGCACCACGGCGCGCAAGGACGTCGAAGGCTGGGTGATCGATGGCGTGAAGCAGTTCATCACCAGCGGCAAGAACGGCCAGGTCGCGATCGTCATCGCGGTCACCGACAAGGGCGCCGGAAAGCGCGGGATGAGCGCTTTCATCGTGCCGACCGATGCGCCGGGCTACAACGTTGCACGCCTCGAAGACAAGCTCGGCCAGCATTCGAGCGACACCGCGCAGATCAACTTCGACAGTTGCCGCATTCCTTTCGAGAATCTCATCGGCCAGGAAGGCGAGGGCTACAAGATCGCGCTCGGTGCGCTCGAAGGCGGGCGCATCGGCATTGCCGCCCAGAGCGTCGGCATGGCGCGCAGCGCATTCGATGTCGCCGTGGCTTACGCGAAGGAGCGCCAGGCTTTCGGCGGCGCCATCTTCGATCAGCAGGCGGTGGGTTTCAGGCTGGCCGATTGCGCCACGCAGATCGAAGCGGCGCGCCAACTGATCTGGCATGCAGCCAGCCTGCGGGACGCGGGCCGGCCATGCCTCAAGGAAGCCGCCATGGCCAAGCTCTTTGCGAGCGAGATGGCCGAGCGCGTTTGTAGCGCTGCGATCCAGACGCTCGGCGGCTATGGCTACGTCAATGACTTTCCGCTGGAGCGCATCTATCGCGACGTGCGCGTCTGCCAGATCTACGAAGGCACTTCGGACATCCAGAAGCTGCTGATTCAGCGCGCCCTGGCCTAAGGGTTTACGCGAGGGTCTGCACAATACGCGCTGAACCCCTCGCCAATACCCCATGCCTGCTCCCGACCTTGCCCGTATTCCCTGTCCCTGCGGGCGCCGCGACCGGCGGGAACTCCCGCTCGCCTACGCGCAGTGTTGCGGGCGCTATGTCGACGATTTCGACAACACGCCAGCCCCGGATGCCGAATCGCTCATGCGCTCGCGCTACACGGCTTTCGTGCGCGAGCGGGCGGACTATCTGCTTGCGACCTGGCACCCCTCGACGCGGCCGGCGACGATCGGCTTCGAGCCCGGCGTGAGATGGCTCGGGCTCGACGTGCGCTCGCGTTCGGTCCTCGACGCGGACCATGCAGAAGTCGAATTCGTCGCCCGACAGCGCAGCAGTGCCGGCGTCGCATCTCGCCTGCACGAGCGCAGCCGCTTCGTCCGCGAGGAGAGCGGGCCGCTGCACCGGTGGTACTACGTGGACGGCGATCTGCACTGACGGGTCGGCCGTGCCGCGGCGCACGGCGCGATTGTGTGCAGGCGGGAGACAGAGCAGTTCCCAAAATGGGTATTTATCTTGTCGCGCGCCTGGATCACACTCCGTCTTGGTGTGGGCGCGTGGCGCCCATCACCAGCGCCGCCAGCCCCCTCAACCACCAGCCACAGAGGCCAGCCATGGACAACAAAAGATTCCAGTTTGGACACGGGCGGCCTTCGCTGTCCGCGACGGCATTCCCTGTTGTGGCCGCGATCGCCTGCATAGCGGTCCCGGCGGCCCGCGCAGAGGGCGTGTTGACGGCGTTCTCGACTGCGCCAGGTCCGCAAGCGCCCGCACCATGGCGCTTCACGACCTTGCCGAACAAGGCGCCGACCAAGTTCGAGATCACCCAGCTCGACGGCCAGAAGGTGCTCAAGGTCGACGCCGACAAGTCCTACGGCAATCTGGTTCATGCCACGCGCGTTCAGCTCAACGACCAGGCCACGCTGGCCTGGCGCTGGAAGGTCGAGGAATTCGTGGAAGGCGCCGATCTGCGCACCAAGGGCGGCGACGATGGCGCGGCCAAGGTCTGCGTGTTCTTCGACTTCCCGTCAGACCGGCTGTCCGTGGGTGAGCGAACCAAGCTCGCCTTGGCAAAAGGCTCGACCGGCGAAACGGTACCCACCGAAACCCTCTGCTACGTCTGGGACGTCAAGGAAAGCAAGGGCAGCGAGTTCGACAATGCCTTCACCAAGCGCATCCGCATGGACGTCATCGAATCGGGCGCGACCGACAAGGCCGGCGGCTGGCTCAGCGAGCGCCGGAACCTGGTGGCCGACTACAAGCGAGCCTTCGGCGCCGAGGCTGGCGATACGCTGCCCGATGTGGTGGGCGTGGCGATCCAGGCGGACGCGGACAACACCAAGTCTCGAGGGATCTCGTATTTCTCGGACATCGATCTGCGCGGTGTCACTGCTTCCGCACCCGCGTCCGGCGCGGCGAAACCTGCGCAATAGCGGCCTCGAAACCATCGAAACCGCCCCCATATCGCACATATCGCCGTCATGAACGAATTCGTCTCGCTCCTCGCCAGCCAAGGCCCCGCCGTGGTGTTCGTCGCCACCCTGGCGACGCGTCTGGGCGCGCCGGTGCCGGCGGTGCCTTTCCTGATCGTTGCCGGCGGACTGACTTTTGGCGGACAGGTTTCTTTCCTCGCGGTGACGCTGGCCGCCGTGCTCGGCAACATCCTCGGCGACGGCGTCTGGTTCATTGCCGGACGCCGCTGGGGGTACCGGGTCATGCGGCTGCTCTGCCGCATTTCGCTGTCGCCCGATTCCTGCGTCAAGCACAGCGAATCCATCCTCGGGCGCTGGGGCGGCTTGTCGCTGATTGCCGCGAAGTTCGTGCCGGGGGTGTCGGTGGTTGCGCCGCCCATGGCAGGCGCGCTCGGAATGTCGAATCTCCGGTTTCTATCTTATGAAACGGTGGCCGCGTTGATCTGGACGCTGGGCTTCCTCCTGATCGGACGCGTGTTCCACGCCGCCATCACGGATGTCCTTTCGGTGCTCTCCAGCATCGGGATGGTCGCGACGGTGATCTGCCTCGTGCTGCTTGGTGCATTCGTGCTTTGGCGCTATCGGCAGCGCCGCATGGCCCTTCGATCTCTCGACATCGAGCGCATCGAAGCCGCTGCCCTTCGCGCCGCGATGGCGGCCGGCGCCGGGCTGACGCTGATCGACGTGCGCTCGGACGAAGCGCGGGCGCTCGACGGTCGTGCGATCCCGGGCGCCCTCGGCATTGCGCTCAAGCAGCTGCCCAAGCGTCTCGAAGCCTTCTCGGACGGCCGCGAACTCGTCGTCTTCTGCGATTGCCCCGATGACGGCTCCGCCATTGCGGCGGCGCGGGTACTTCGCAATGCCGGAGTGACCCGCGTGCGCGTCCTGGCAGGCGGTCTGGACGCCTGGGTGGCGCAGTCCGGCGAGACATCGCCTGCCGTCGATTCGTCCATCGTCGCGGCCAATCCCGCTTGATCCCTTTCGCGGGACGGGCCTAGAATCGGTCCCGCTCCGGGGTGCACGCAGATGTGTGCTGAGATGGCCAAGCGGCCGAACCCGCGAACTTGATCTGGTTCATACCAGCGTAAGAAGAGCTGCGACTCCCCGGCATCCCGTCCGTCCCTTGCGACCGATGCCGTCCGGAGCGATCGCGGAGCACCCGTTGTCCCCCAACCAGGAGTGCCCCGCATGAATGCCGTCGACAAGTTCGCCTCCCTCCTCACGCTGACGCGCGAGCCCTTTCCCGCTTCGAGCAAGAGCGCCATATCGGGCAGCAGAGCCGATTTGCGCGTGCCTGTGCGCGAAGTCCTGCTCACCAACGGCGAACGCGTATCGCTCTACGACACCTCCGGCCCCTACACCGATCCGGCGGCCGACATCGACGTGCGGCGCGGCCTTCCGGGCGTGCGCGGCGCATGGATCGCCGAACGCGGCGACACCGAAAGCTACGAAGGCCGCCTGCACCTTGCGCTCGACGATGGCGCCACCAACGTCGACCGCGACTCCCAGCGCATCGCCGACCTGCGTGCCGCTGCCGCTGCCTTGCAGCGCACGCCACGGCGCGCCAAAGCCGGCGGCAACGTCACGCAGATGCACTACGCACGCCGCGGCATCGTCACGCCGGAGATGGAATACGTCGCCCTTCGCGAGAACGGCCGCCGCGAATGGATGGCCGAATACCTGGCCGACGCCGCGCGCGAAAAGCGCCTGGCCGGCAACCCCATGGGCGCGAGCATCCCGAAGATCATCACGCCGGAGTTCGTGCGCGACGAAGTCGCGAGGGGCCGCGCCATCATCCCGGCCAACATCAACCACCCCGAAGTCGAGCCGATGGCCATCGGCCGCAACTTCAAGGTCAAGATCAACGCCAACATCGGCAATTCGGCCGTGACGAGCAGCATCGAAGAAGAGGTCGAGAAGCTCGTGTGGGCGATCCGCTGGGGCGCGGACAACGTGATGGACCTTTCCACCGGCCGGAACATCCACACCACGCGCGACTGGATCGTGCGCAACAGCCCGGTGCCGATCGGCACGGTGCCCATCTACCAGGCGCTCGAAAAGGTTGGCGGCGTGGCCGAAGACCTGACCTGGGAGATCTACCGCGACACGCTGATCGAGCAGGCCGAGCAGGGCGTCGACTACTTCACCATCCACGCCGGGCTGCGCCTGCCCTTCATTCATCTCACGGCGGATCGGCGCACCGGCATCGTTTCGCGCGGCGGGTCGATCATGGCCAAATGGTGCATCTCGCATCACAAGGAAAGCTTTCTCTACACGCACTTCGAAGACATCTGCGACATCATGAAGGCCTACGACGTGAGCTTCTCGCTCGGAGACGGTCTGCGTCCTGGCTGCGCTTCGGACGCGAACGACGAAGCCCAGTTCGCCGAACTGCGCACGCTCGGCGAGCTCACGCAGATTGCATGGAAGCACGACGTGCAGACCATGATCGAAGGCCCGGGCCACGTGCCGATGCATCTCATCCAGGCCAACATGGACGAGCAACTCAAGCACTGCCATGAGGCGCCGTTCTACACGCTCGGGCCACTGACCATCGACATCGCGCCGGGCTACGACCACATCGCCAGCGCGATCGGCGCCGCCATGATCGGCTGGGCCGGCACCGCGATGCTTTGCTATGTCACGCCGAAGGAGCATCTGGGCCTGCCCGATCGCGACGACGTGAAGCAGGGAATCATCGCGTACAAGATTGCTGCGCATGCGGCCGACGTCGCCAAGGGCCATCCTGGAGCGCGAGCGCGCGACGATGCGCTTTCCAAGGCCCGCTTCGAATTCCGCTGGCAGGACCAGTTCAACCTCGGCCTCGACCCCGATACCGCGCGCGAATTCCATGACGAGACGCTGCCCAAGGACAGCAGCAAGGTCGCGCACTTCTGCTCCATGTGCGGCCCCAAGTTCTGCTCGATGAAGATCACTCAGGAAGTGCGCGAGTACGCGGCGCAGAAGGGCGTCGACGAGGTCCGGGCCATGGAGGACGGCATGGCGGACAAGTCGGCCGAGTTCAAGGCGGCGGGCGGCGAGATGTACATCCCGATCCGCAAGACGCAGTGAAATGACAAGGGCGGGCCCGCGGCCCGGGTCCGCAAAATGATTACGATGGCCGCCATGAAAGCCATCCCCTTCGATGCCGTCCTGTTCGACTGCGACGGCGTCCTCGTCGATTCCGAGCCCATCACCAACCGCGTCCTCGCCGAAATGCTCGGCGAACTCGGCTGGGAGTTGACGGTCGACGAATCCATGCGGATCTTCACGGGCAAGGCGGTCAAGGACGAAACCGCGCTGATCGAGGCACGCACCGGCTTTGCGATCACGCCCGAATGGCTTCATCGCTTTCGCCTGCGCCGCAACGAAGCGCTGGAACGCGACCTCGTCGCCATTCCGGGCGCGGCACTGGCGGCGCGTGCATTGCATGCCGCCCTGGACGGCCGCATCGCCTGCGCGTCGGGCGCCGACCGGTTCAAGGTCGAACTGCAGCTCGAGAAGATCGGCATCCTCGACTGCTTCGAAGGCCGCATCTTCAGCGGCCATGAACAGCCGCGCTCGAAACCTGCGCCCGACGTGTACCTGGCTGCTTCGGCCGCTCTGGGCGTCGATCCGGCGCGCTGCGCGGTGGTGGAAGACACCATCACCGGCGCCAGGGCGGGTGTGGCCGCCGGGGCGACGGTCTTCGGCTACAGCCCGAGCGATCTTGGCCACAGCAGCCCTGATGCGCTGCGCGCCGTCGGAGTCGCGCATGTGTTCACCGACATGGCGCAGTTGCCGTCGCTGCTTGCCGATTGGCGAGCGGTTGCGGCCTGAGTCGCATGCAGGGTCTGCGCGCAGCCTGCGGTCTTTTGATCGCCGCCTGCGTCGCGGGTTGTTCGTCGCTGCGCCCATGGCTCAACGAGCCGCTGCCCGAGAATCCGCCGGCCAGCGGCCTGGTCGCCGGCGCAACGGGCCGCGACCCGAGCATTCTGGTGGCCGTCACCCTGTCCGGCGGCGGCGCGCGTGCCGCCGCTTTCGGCTACGGCGTGCTCGAAGAGCTCCACAACACCACATTCAAATGGAGCGGCCACGACACTGACTTGCTCGACGCGACCGACGTCATCAGCGGCGTGTCCGGCGGCAGCATCCTAGCTGCCTACTACGCAGCCTTCGGCGCCGAAAGGTTGCCTGATTTCGAGCGCGATTTCCTGCGGCAGAACTTCCAGAACAGCCTGATATGGCAGGCGCTTCGGCCCGGCAGCCTGTACGACCTCACCTCGCCTTGGTACGGCCGCACGCATCTGCTGGCGCGGCGGCTCGATGAGATCTACCAAGGCAAGACCTACGCCGACGTGGAGCGCAATCCACGCCATCCACAGCTCGTGATCGCCGCGACCGACATGTCGCTGGGGACACCGTTCGAGTTCACCGCGGACCAGTTCGAGCTGATCTGTTCCGATCTGCAGAGCGTTCCGCTGTCGTTCGCGGTCGCGGCATCGTCGGCCGTGCCGATCCTGCTGAGCCCGCTGACGCTGAAGAACTACGCGCTGGAGTGCCGGGAACGAGGCATCGTGCCGCGGCTCGCCGCACGCGTCGGCGGCAACTATCGCGCCCGCATGTTCCGCATGCAGGCGAACAGCTATCTCGATGGGGAAGCGCGTCCTTTCATTCACCTCGTGGACGGCGGCGTCGCCGACAACCTCGCCGTGCGCAGGCTGCTCGACCGCGCGCTGGTGGGAGGCGGATTGCGCCGGAGTTTCGAGGAAGTCGGCATTCCGCCCGGCACGGTGCGCAAGCTGGTGGTCATCAGCGTCAACTCGGCGCGCGATCCGGCCAACAACATCGATCGCAGCGACAAGCTGCCGGGGATCAGGGCCGTGGCCGACACGCTCCTCTTCGGTGCTGGCGCGCGAGCGACCCTGGAGACGCAGGAATTCCTGCTCGACACCACGCGGCAGTGGCGCGAAGACCTGAAAGTCCGAAGTGCCGATGGCAAGGATGCGTTCGCGCCAGATGCCGAGATCCACGTGGTGCAGGTGAATCTTCGGGACGCAGCCGATGGTGAACTGCGTTTGCGGCTGCTTCAGATCCCGACGGCGTTCTCGATCGGCGACGAGGAAGTCACACGGCTGATCGCAGCAGGCCGCAGTGCGTTGCGGCGATCGCCGGATTTCCAGGCGCTCAGGCAGTCGCTGGGCGCGTCAAAGGCGATTGAAGGCGATTGAAGGCGAATGAAGGCGAATGAAGGCGAATGAAGGTGCTCAGCGCTTGCCCGGCGCTGCAGCATTCGCCATGGCGATCAGCGATTGGGTCATGGCTTGGGCGCGGCCGGCCCACATCTGATTGACCAGCTTTTCAGCGTTTTCCGTCACGAAGGCGCCGTTGCGCGTGCGTCCGGACGTGACGATGAAGTCCATGAGGTCGGCAAAGTCTTCGCTGTCGGTGTCGGGAAAGTTCTGCATGACGGCGATCGTAGGGGCACCATCGAGGGCCTTCTGGCGTAGCCAAAGGCGTGGATGGCTGGGGTGAGCATTTAGTCACAAATCCAACGGCGGTTACAGCTTTCGTTGGGCTGACGTCCTTAGCCGCTCGGCAGGTCGCGACGCCTGAAGGCGCCGGGCGTGGCGCCGGACCATGCCCGGAAGGCACGCGAAAAGCTCTTTTCGTTGCGGAACCCCACGGCCAGCGCGATCTGCTTGATGGGCCGGTCGGTGCGGCGCAGTTGCTCCGCAGCCAATTCGTGGCGAACCTCATCCTTCAGCGTCTGCAGCGAAACGCCTTCTTCCAGCAATTGACGGTGCAAGGTACGACTGGACACGTTCAGCAGCGCGGCGATGGCATCGGCCGTTGCGGCTTCGCTACCGCGCTGTCGCAAGAGTTCGCGCACGCGCTGCCCGAGCAGCCGATCTCGGCGGTATTGCAGCACCGTCAGCGGAAGGGCGCGCTTCAGCATCGTCCGGAGCGCCCGCTCGTCGCGCTGCAATGGCAGCTCCAGGTAGCGGGCGTCGAAGCTGTAGCTCGTCCGGTCGGCACCGAAGCGCAATTCGCCGCCGAACATCAACGGGTAGGCGTCGCAGTGCGGCGGTGCCTCGAAAGAAAACGACGCGGCGCTCAGCGAGACGCGGGAGTCGATGGCCCAGCAGGCGTAGCCATGCAAGAAGCGCAGGCTCGATACAAGGCAGAACTCCCGGAACACACCCAGTGCGCGATGTTCGGTGATCGATACGGTTGCCGTGCCGCCAGTCACCGTCAGATCTAGCGTGATGTCCTCGGTCAACAGGCGATGGTGGCGGCACCAGCGCTTGATTGCCACGCCCAGATCCGGAGATCCGATCGAGGCGCGGCACAGCATCCCGTAGGTGCCCCAAGGCAGCTTGCGCGAGAACCAGCCGAGCGCCTCGTCGTCCAGCTCTTGCATCGCGTGCCCCGAGAGCACCTCGAACTGCGCTGCCGTCACTTTTGCCTGCGGATTTCGCACCTCTTGCGGCGCAATCCGTGCCTCTGCCAAGGCGCCTGCAGGGTCCATCCCATAGCGCTCGTACCCTAGTGCAATCGCTCTCACAAAGGCCATCGGCGTGGCTGCTCGGCCGGCGCTGCGAAAGGGGGATGAGGACATGGCGGCGGCTGAAGATGGTGGCGTGATTTGCAACCATTGTGGCGCCAATTGCAACGGCACACGGCGTAAGCTGCGGTCTTTCCGCGCACGAAAGTCCCCGCGCGGCCGATGCTTTTGAGGAGACAACCCCATGCACGATCCCGGCCTGAACTTCGACCTGGGTGACACCATCGATTCCCTTCGCGACGCCATCCAGCACTTTTGCGCCGAGGAAATCGCGCCGCGCGCCGCGGACATCGACCGCGACAACCTGTTCCCGCACGATCTCTGGAAAAAGCTCGGCGACCTCGGCCTTCACGGCATGACGGTCAAGGAGCAATACGGCGGCACCGAGCTCGGCTACCTCGCGCACATCGTCGCCATGGAAGAAGTCTCGCGCGCTTCGGCGTCGGTGGGCTTGTCGTACGGCGCGCATTCCAACCTGTGCGTCAACCAGATCCATCGCAACGGCACCGATGCGCAAAAGAAGAAGTACCTGCCCAAGCTGGTGAGCGGCGAGCACGTCGGCGCACTGGCGATGAGCGAGCCCAACGCCGGCTCCGACGTCGTCAGCATGAAGCTGCGGGCCGAAAAAAAGGGCGCCCGCTATGTGCTCAACGGCGGCAAGATGTGGATCACCAACGGCGGCGACGCCGACACGCTGGTCATCTACGCCAAGACCGAGCCGGAGATGGGCGCCCGCGGAATGACCGCCTTCATCGTCGAAAAGGGCTTCAAGGGCTTCTCGGCAGGCACCAAGCTCGACAAGCTCGGCATGCGCGGCTCCAACACCTTTCCGCTCTTCTTCGACAACTGCGAAGTGCCTGAGGAAAACGTGCTCGGCGGCGAGGGCCAGGGTGCCAAGGTGCTGATGAGTGGACTGGACTACGAGCGTGCCGTGCTCTCCGGCGGACCCTTGGGCATCATGGCGGCGTGCATGGATGCCGTGCTGCCCTTCGTCCACGAGCGCAAGCAATTCGGCCAGAGCATCGGCGAATTCCAGCTGATGCAGGGCAAGCTGGCGGACATGTACTCGACCTGGCAGGCCACGCGCGCCTACGTCTATGCCGTCGGCAAGGCTTGCGACCGCAACGACCATGCGCGCACCTTCCGCAAGGATGCGGCCGGCGCCATCCTCTACTCGGCCGAAAAGGCGACCTGGATGGCCGGCGAGGCGATCCAGGCGCTCGGCGGCGTCGGCTATACCAAGGACTTTCCGGTCGAGCGTTTGTGGCGCGATGCCAAGCTCTACGAGATCGGCGCGGGCACGTCCGAAATCCGCCGCATGCTGATCGGCCGCGAGTTGTTTTCCGAAACAGCCTGAAGGAGCCACCATGACCCTGACGCCCAGCCTGGCGCAAGGCGCCACCGACGTCCCGCTGATCGAGCAGACCATCGGCGACTTCTTCGACGACATGGCCGCGCGGCAAGGCGACCGCGAAGCGCTGGTCAGCGTGCATGAGAAGAAGCGCTACAGCTACCTCGAACTCCAGCGCGAATCCAACCGGCTCGCGAGCGCGCTGCTGAAGCTGGGGCTGGTTCCGGGCGATCGCGTCGGCATCTGGTCGCACAACAACGCGCCCTGGGTGCTGATGCAGCTCGCCACGGCGAAGGTCGGCATCATCCTGGTCAACATCAATCCGGCCTATCGCACCTCGGAGCTTGAATACGCGCTCAACAAGGTGGGGTGCAAGGCGCTGGTCACGATGAAGAGTTTCAAGACCAGCGACTACGTCGGCATGCTGCGCGAACTGGCGCCTGAACTCGCGAGCGCAACGCCTGGCGCCTTGAGCGCCGCGCGCTTGCCGCATTTGCGCGCTGTGGCGTGGATCGATACCGATGCTGACAGCGGCGAGCTTCCGGGGCTGATGCGCTTCTCGAGCCTGCTGGCCAGCGGATCGGCCGACGACCCGCAGGTGACAGCCGCGGCCAAGCCATTGAAGGCGACGGACCCCATCAACATCCAGTTCACCAGCGGCACCACAGGCTTTCCCAAGGGCGCGACGCTGACGCACCGCAATATTCTCAACAATGGTTTCTTCATCGGCGAATGCATGAAGCTTTCGCCGGCGGACAGGTTGTGCATTCCGGTGCCGCTGTATCACTGCTTTGGCATGGTGCTGGGCAATCTGGCGTGCATCACGCACGGATCGACCATCGTCTATCCCAATGACGGCTTCGATCCGCTGACGGTGATGCAGACGGTGCAAGCCGAAAAGTGCACCGGCGTTCATGGCGTGCCCACGATGTTCATCGCGGAGCTGGACCACCCGCGCTTCAAGGAGTTCGACTTCTCGACCTTGCGCACCGGCATCATGGCCGGCTCGCCTTGCCCGACCGAGGTCATGAAGCGCGTCGTCGAACAGATGCATCTGAGCGAAATCACCATCGCCTATGGCATGACCGAAACAAGCCCGGTGAGCTGCCAGAGCTCGACCGACACGCCGCTCGAAAAGCGCGTGTCGACCGTCGGCACGGTGCAGCCGCATCTCGAAATCAAGATCATCGACCCCACCACGGGCGAGATCGTCGAGCGCGGCCAGTCCGGCGAGTTCTGCACGCGCGGCTACTCGGTCATGCACGGCTACTGGGAAGACGAAGAGAAGACGCGTGAAGCCATCGATTCCGAAGGCTGGATGCACACCGGCGACCTCGCCACGATGGATGCCGAGGGCTACGTCAACATCGTCGGCCGCATCAAGGACCTCGTGATTCGCGGCGGCGAAAACATCTATCCGCGCGAGATCGAGGAATTCCTCTATCGCCATCCGAAGGTGCAGGACGTTCAGGTGGTGGGCCTGCCCGACAAGAAATACGGCGAAGAACTCTGCGCCTGGGTGATTGCCAAGCCGGGACAGACAGTGAACGCCGATGAGATCCGCGACTTCTGCAAGGGCCAGATCGCGCACTACAAGGTGCCGAAGTACATCGAGTTCGTCACCGAATTCCCGATGACGGTCACCGGCAAGATTCAGAAATTCAAGATTCGCGAAGCGATGAAGGGCCGCCTGGGGCTCGATGAGGACAAGACTGCATGAAACTGGATTCGAAACTCAACGCGCGCTCGGCCGAATTCCAGGCCAATGCGACGGCCATGCGCGCGCTGGTCGATGACCTGCGCGATCAGTTCGCCAAGGTCGAAGCCGGCGGCGGCGAGGCCGCACGAAGCAAGCACACGGCACGCGGCAAGTTGCTGCCGCGCGACCGCGTCGCACAGCTGCTCGATCCGGGCACGCCCTTTCTCGAAGTGGCACCGCTCGCCGCGCATGCCATGTATCACGGCGCGGCGCCGGGTGCGGGTCTCATCGCGGGCATCGGCCGCGTCAGTGGCGTCGACTGCATGATCGTGTGCAACGACGCGACGGTGAAGGGCGGGACCTACTACCCGATGACGGTCAAGAAGCATCTGCGCGCGCAAGAGATCGCCGAGCAGAATCGCCTGCCTTGCATCTACCTGGTCGACTCCGGCGGCGCCAACCTGCCGAACCAGGATGAGGTCTTTCCCGATCGCGATCACTTCGGGCGCATCTTCTACAACCAGGCGAACATGAGCGCTCAGGGCATCGCGCAGATCGCGGTGGTGATGGGCTCATGCACGGCCGGTGGTGCTTACGTTCCTGCAATGAGCGATGAAAGCATCATCGTCAAGAACCAGGGCACCATCTTCCTGGGCGGCCCGCCGCTCGTGAAGGCGGCGACCGGCGAGGTGGTCACCGCGGAAGACCTCGGCGGTGGCGATGTGCACACGCGGCTCTCGGGCGTGGCCGACCATCTGGCGCAAAACGATCTGCACGCGTTGGCGCTCGCGCGCACGGCGGTCGCCAACCTCAATGCACGCGCTCGCGCGAACGACACGAACGCTGCTGCGGTCGCAACGCCGCGCCCACCCGCCTTCGTAGCCGAAGAGCTCTACGGCGTGATTCCGGTGGACACCCGCAAGCCCTTCGACGTGCGCGAGATCATCGCGCGCATCGTCGACGGCAGCGAATTCCACGAGTTCAAATCGCGCTTCGGCAGCACGCTGGTCTGCGGCTTCGCGGAGATCGAAGGCATGCCGGTGGGCATCGTCGCGAACAACGGCATCCTCTTTTCCGAATCGGCGCAGAAGGGCGCGCACTTCATCGAGCTGTGCTGTCAGCGCAAGATCCCGCTGGTGTTCCTCCAGAACATCACCGGCTTCATGGTGGGCCGCAAGTACGAGAACGAAGGTATCGCGCGCCATGGCGCCAAGATGGTGACTGCGGTAGCCACCGCCAGCGTGCCGAAGTTCACCATCATCATCGGAGGCAGCTTCGGCGCAGGCAACTACGGCATGTGCGGCCGCGCCTACTCGCCACGCTTTCTCTGGATGTGGCCCAACGCGCGCATCAGCGTGATGGGCGGCGAGCAGGCTGCCAGCGTGCTCGCCACCGTCAAGCGCGACGGCATCGAGGCCAAGGGCGGGCAGTGGAGCGCGGACGAAGAAGAGGCGTTCAAGGCGCCGATCCGCAGCCAGTACGAAGCCCAGGGGCACCCGTATTACGCGACGGCGCGCTTGTGGGACGACGGCATCATCGACCCGGCCGATACGCGCCGCGTGCTGGCGCTGGGTCTTGCGGCGGCGCGCAATGCGCCAATCCCAGAGCCGAAGTTCGGCGTCTTCCGCATGTGAGGAGAGTGCCATGACGCTACCGAATTACTTCGCAAGCCTGGGGCGCTATCACGTCTGGGCGACGAACAGGTTGATCGGAACGAACCTGCACGGACTGTCCGACGACGACTGGCACCGCGACTGCGGGCTTTTCTTTCGCTCCGTGCATCGCACCGTCAATCACCTGCTGCTGACGGACACCATCTGGTTTTCGCGCTTTGCGGAAGGCAAGTCGCCGCGCCTTGCGCTCGACACCGAACTGCACACCGACCGCGCCGAAGTCTGCAAGCAACTCGGGGAAGCCGTGACACGCTGGAGCCCCTGGCTGGCAACGCTGGAGCCGGAGCGCTTCAATGGCGAGCTGGTCTACACGCGGAACAACGGCGAGGAGGTGCGGATCCCTTTCGCGCCGGCGCTTGGCCATGTCTTCAATCATGCGACCCATCACCGCGGCCAATTGACGGCCGCACTGACGGCAATGGTCCACCCCGGCCCCGAGCTGGACTGGGTGTATCTGTTGCAGCAGGAAAGCAAGGGATGAATCCCTCGTCCCAGCCTGCAGGTGTTCACAGAGAGCATTGAATGAATAACTTCACCACACTCGAACTTGCCATCGAAGGCGCGGTTGCACGCATCTGGCTCAACCGGCCCGAACTGCGCAATGCTTTCGATGACGTCGTCATCCGCGAACTCGGCGAAGCCTTTGCAGAGGCGAGTGCGGCGGCTGAAGTGCGGGTGATCGTGCTCGGCGCCAACGGCCCGGCATTTTGCGCGGGCGCGAATCTCAACTGGATGCGCCGCGCGGCTGATTTCACGCGCGATGAAAACACCGCCGACGCAGCGGCGCTCGCGGCGATGCTGCGCACGATCCACGAGAGCCCCAAGCCCGTCATCGCTCGCGTGCAGGGAGATGTCTATGCGGGCGGCATGGGGTTGGTTGCCGCCTGCGATATCGCCGTGAGCGTCGACACCGCCTGGTATTGCCTGAGCGAAGTCAAGATCGGCTTGATCCCCGCCACCATCAGCCCTTACGTGCTGCGTGCGATGGGCACGCGCGCAGCGCAACGCTGGTTCCTCACGGCCGAACGCTTTTCTGCCAAGGAAGCGCACCGCATCGGTTTCGTGCATGAGGTGGTCGACGCCGACGGTCTCGATGCGAAGGTCGCGGAGATCGTCAAGGCGCTCACCAACGCCAGCCCAGCGGCGGTGCGTGCGTGCAAGACCCTTATTGCCGATGTCGCAGGCCAGGAGATCGACGACGCATTGGTCGCCAAGACAGTCCAGGGCATCGCCGACATCCGCGCGAGCGAACAGGGGCGCGAAGGCGTTCAGGCCTTCCTGCAGAAGCGCAAGCCGAGTTGGCTGGCCTGACGAACATGCTGAATGCTGGGGGTGAGCGATGACGTCTTTGGATATGCCCCAACTGTTGGCGTTGGCCGCGGCGTTGGGCTGGGCCAGTGGCGTTCGCCTCTATCTGGTGGTGCTGTTGACGGGGCTCGCCGGCTATCTTGGCTGGCTGCCTTTGCCCCAAGGATTGCAATTGCTCGCGCATCCAGTCGTCATCGCAGCGAGCGGGTTCATGGTCTTCGTCGAGTTCTTCGCCGACAAGATCCCTGGGCTCGACTCCATCTGGGACATGGTCCATACCGCGATCCGCATCCCTGCCGGCGCCGCACTGGCAGCCGGTGTGTTCGGCGCCGACCATGCGGCGATGGCCCTGGTCGCGGCGCTGCTCGGTGGCAGCTTTGCGGCCACGGCGCATGCGGCCAAGGCGACGACGCGCGCGGCCATCAATACGTCGCCGGAACCCTTCAGCAACGTCGGAGCCTCACTCGTTGAAGACACCATGGTTCCGGCCGGCCTGTGGCTGGCCGTTGCGCATCCGCTGGTCTTCGGCGTGCTGTTCATCGGCGTGCTCGTGCTCAGCGTGTGGCTGATCCGCAAGAGCTGGCGCTTCCTCAAATCGCTTTTCAGCCGCGTGGCCCGCATCTTCAGCGGCCATGCCGATCCGGGCGTGGTGCCCGCGTTCCAGCTCAAGAAGAATCCTCCCGGAGACTCATCGAATGTTTAAGAAGATCCTGATCGCCAATCGCGGCGAGATCGCATGCAGAGTTGCAGCGACAGCCCGCCGCATGGCGGTTCGCACGGTGGCTGTCTATTCCGACGCGGACGCGCACGCCAATCATGTGCGCGCCTGCGATGAGTCGGTCCACCTTGGCGGAAGCGCGCCCAAGGACAGCTACCTGCGCTGGGAAAAAATCCTCGAAGCGGCCAAGGCCACGGGCGCCGAAGCGGTCCATCCGGGCTACGGATTCCTGAGCGAGAACGAAGAGTTCGCCCAGGCCTGCGCCGATGCGGGCCTGGTCTTCATCGGGCCGCCGCCTTCGGCCATCAAGGCGATGGGCCTGAAGGCCGAGTCCAAGCAACTGATGGAAAAGGCCGACGTGCCGCTGGTGCCGGGCTATCACGGCAGGGACCAGAACCCGGCACTGCTGCAGCGCGAAGCCGATCGCATCGGCTATCCCGTGCTCATCAAGGCAAGTGCGGGCGGCGGCGGCAAGGGCATGCGTGTGGTCGAGAAGGCTGGGGACTTCGCGGGGGCATTGGCTTCGTGCCAGCGCGAGGCGATCAACAGCTTTGGCGACGACGCGGTGCTCATCGAAAAATACGTGCAGCGGCCGCGCCACATCGAGATCCAGGTCTTCGGTGACACGAAGGGAAACTACGTCTACCTCTTCGAGCGCGACTGCTCCGTGCAGCGCCGCCACCAGAAGGTGCTGGAGGAAGCGCCCGCGCCCGGCATGACCGAGGCCATGCGCAAGCAGATGGGCGAAGCGGCCGTGGCTGCAGCGCGCGCGGTGAACTACGTCGGTGCGGGCACGGTGGAGTTCATCGTCGAGCAGCGCGGCGAAGGGGAAATGAACTTCTTCTTCATGGAGATGAATACCCGCTTGCAAGTGGAGCATCCGGTGACCGAAGCCATCACCGGGCTCGATCTCGTTGAATGGCAACTGAGAGTGGCCTCGGGCGAGGCATTGCCGTTGAAGCAAGATCAGCTCCAGATCCACGGCCACGCGATCGAAGCACGCATCTGCGCCGAGAACCCGGACAACAACTTCCTGCCCGCCACCGGAACGCTTCGCGTCTATCGCAAGCCGCAGGCGACTGCGTTCCAGCGCAGCCGGGTGCGCATCGACGATGGTGTGCGCGAAGGCGGCGTGATCTCGCCCTTCTACGACTCGATGATCGCCAAGCTCATCGTGCATGGCGCCACGCGCGACGAAGCGCTTGCGAGGCTCGATCTCGCGCTGGCGCAGACGCACATCGTCGGCGTTGCGACCAACGTGCAGTTCTTGCGCGGCATCTTGCGCACCGATTCGTTCTCGAAGGCGAAGCTCGACACCGCCCTGATCGAACGCGAGCGCGCCGTGCTGTTCGACCAGGAGCCGCTCGGCCTGCCGCTTGCGGCCGCCGCATCGATTGCACGCACGCTCCTGGACGAATCCGCCACAGCGACGGCCGATCCGTTCAGCCGCCGCGACGGATGGCAGTTGCACGGCGTGGCGGTGCGGCCTTTCGAATTCGAATTTCGTGGCGAGCCGCAGACGGCCGAGTTGCGCTATTTGCACGACGGCGCGATGTCACTCAGCGTCGGCGGGACATCGGGCATCCTGCAAATCGGCAGCTTTCCCTCGGGTGAGATCGAAGTGCAATTTGCCGGGCGCCGACACACGCTGAACGTTTATGAAGAGGAGTCGACCGCCTACGTTTTCACTGCCGACGGCGCGACGCGGATCACGGCCATCGACCGGCTCGCGCATGCGGGCGAGGTCCACGCCGAAGGCGGGCGCCTCACGGCACCGATGCCCGGCAAGGTCGTCTCCTTCGCGGTGAAGGCGGGCGACAAGGTCACGCGCGGCCAGCCGCTCGCCGTGATGGAAGCCATGAAGATGGAACACACGATCGCCGCGCCCGCGGACGGCACCGTGCAAGAGCTGCTCTACGCGCCGGGCGACCAGGTCGCCGAAGGCGCGGAGCTGCTTACCCTCGGCGCCTGAGGGTTTGTTCTGGTCAGGCCAATTCGGCCCTATGGCAGAGTCGTCGGACGACCGGTCGACACCCCATGCCGCAACCCATCGTCACCATCCGTGATCTGACCAAGTCTTTCGCAGGCGTCCGTGCGCTCGACAGGGCGCAGTTCGACCTGCTGCCCGGCGAGGTGCACGCGCTGATGGGGGAGAACGGCGCGGGCAAGTCCACGTTGATGAAGGTGCTCGCGGGCGTCTACCGCAAGGATGCCGGTGAAGTGACTTTCGACGGAAGGCCGGTGGACATCGAGAGCCCGCGCGCTGCGCAGGCGCTGGGCATCGGGATCATTCATCAGGAGCTGAACCTGATGAATCACCTGAGCGCCGCGCAGAACATCTTCATCGGCCGGGAGCCGCGCCGGAGATTCGGCGTGTTCATCGACGAGCAGGCGATGCGCGTCGATGCACGGCGCATCTTCGAGCGCATGCACCTGCGGCTCGAGCCGGACACGCCCGTGGGCGAGCTCACCGTCGCCAAGCAGCAGATGGTGGAAATCGCCAAGGCGCTGTCGTACGACTCGCGCGTGCTCATCATGGACGAGCCCACCGCCGCGCTGAACACCGAGGAGGTGAGCGACTTGTTTCGGATCATCGGCCAGTTGCGTTCGCAGGGAGTCGCGATCGTCTATATCTCGCACAAGATGGATGAACTCAAGCGCATTGCCGACCGCGTGACGGTGATGCGCGATGGCCAGTACATTGCCACCGTGCGGATGGCCGACACCGCCATGGACTCGCTCATCGCCATGATGGTCGGACGCCATCTCGCCGACGTCGAGAACGATTTTCCGGACACTTCGCAGAACGAGATCGTGCTCGAAGCCAAGGGCATCCACCGCGGCGCCATGGTGCGCGACGCCAGCTTCGTCTTGCGCAAGGGCGAGATCCTGGGCTTTGCCGGCCTCATGGGTGCAGGCCGCACTGAATTGGCTCGCGCAGTGTTCGGCGCCGACCCCATCGACTCCGGCGAAGTCTGGCTGCATGGCCGCGAGGTGAAGATCAAGTCGCCGCAAGATGCCGTGTCGCACGGCATCGGCTATCTCTCCGAAGACCGCAAGCATTTCGGGCTTGCCACCGGCATGGACGTGGAAACGAACATCGCGCTGCCAAGCATGAAGCGATTCCTGTCGATGGGCTTCTTTGTCGACCAGCCCGCCATCGAGGCGGCGGGCGAGCGCTATGTCAAGCAGCTCAACATCAAGACGCCTTCGGTGCGCCAGCAGGTGCGATTGCTGTCCGGCGGCAACCAGCAGAAGATCGTCGTCGCCAAGTGGCTGCTGCGCGACTGCAACGTGCTCTTTTTCGACGAGCCGACGCGCGGCATCGATGTGGGTGCCAAGGCCGAGATCTATCGCCTGCTGAAGGCGCTGGCGGAGAGCGGCAAGGCGATCGTGATGATCTCTTCGGAGCTGCCGGAGATCCTGCGCGTGAGCCATCGTGTGCTGGTGATGTGCGAAGGCCGCATCACCGGGGAGCTTGCCGGGCGCGAAGCCTCGCAGGAAAAGATCATGCAACTCGCTACGCGGCGCGAAGCCGCGACGACAGGAGACGCGCCTTGACGACACCCACCGCCAGCTCGACCGTTGCCGCACCGGGCTTTTCGCTGAGGGCGAGGCTGTTCCGCCCGGCGACGCGGCAGAAGCTGCTCGCCTTTGCCAGCCTGATCGCGCTGATGCTGTTCTTCAGCCTCGCCTCGTCACAGTTCCTGCAGACCGACAACCTCGTGGGCATCCTGCAATCGACCGCCGTGAACGGCGTGCTCGCGGTCGCCTGCACCTTCGTCATCATCACGGCCGGCATCGACCTCTCGGTGGGCACGCTGATGACCTTCTGCGCGGTGATGGCGGGCGTGGTGCTCACCTACATGGGCATGCCGCTCGCGCTCGGCATTGCGGCGGCGATCTTCTTCGGCGCGCTGTCAGGATTCGTTTCCGGCGTGCTGATCGCCAAGCTCAAAATCCCGCCCTTCATCGCAACGCTTGGCATGATGATGCTGCTCAAAGGGCTGTCGCTGGTGATCTCGGGCACCAAGCCGATCTACTTCAACGACACGCCGGGCTTCACGGTGATCTCGCAGGATTCGCTGATCGGCTACTTCATCCCCGCGCTGCCGATCCCGAATGCGGTGCTCATCCTTTTTGTTGTCGCTGTGGCCGCGAGCATCGTGCTCAACAAGACCATCCTGGGCCGCTACACCTTTGCGCTCGGCAGCAATGAAGAGGCGGTGCGGCTGTCCGGCGTGAACACCGACTTCTGGAAGATCCTCGTCTATACCGTGAGCGGCGGCATCTGCGGCATCGCGGGGCTGCTGATCGCTTCTCGCCTGAACTCCGCGCAGCCTGCGCTGGGGCAGGGCTATGAACTCGATGCGATCGCGGCGGTGGTGATCGGCGGCACTTCGCTCAGCGGAGGCACCGGCACCATCGTCGGCACGATCATCGGCGCCTTCATCATGAGCGTGCTGACCAACGGCCTGCGCATTCTTTCCGTGGCCCAGGAGTGGCAAACGGTGGTCACCGGCGTGATCATCATCCTCGCCGTGTATGCCGATATCCTGCGCCGCCGCAGCGCGAGCAAGCAGTAGAAGATTCGATTCCCTCGATTCCCTCGATTCCCCACACCACAGGAGACTTTGCATGATCCAGAGAAGAGCAGCCACGTTCGCGCTCGGCGCAGCCCTCGTCGGGCTCTCGGGCTTCGCCCATGCGCAGCAGTCGCAGGAGATGTACATCCCCCTCGTGTCCAAGGGATTCCAGCACCAGTTCTGGCAGGCCGTGAAAGCCGGCGCCGAGCAGGCCGCGAAGGACCTGAAGGTGAAGATCAGCTTCGAGGGGCCCGAGACCGAGGCCATGGTGGACAAGCAGATCGACATGCTCTCCGCCGCGCTGGCCAAGAAGCCGCAGGCGATCGGCTTCGCCGCGCTCGACAGCCAGGCCGCCATTCCTCTGCTGAAGAAGGCGCAGGCGGCCAAGATTCCCGTCATTGCCTTCGACTCGGGTGTCGACAGCGACATCCCGCTGACGACCACCGCGACTGACAACAAGGCCGCCGCCGCGCTCGCTGCCGACAAGATGGCCGAACTGATCGGCAAGTCCGGCGAAGTGGCACTGGTGGTGCACGACCAGACCAGCCGCACCGGCATCGACCGGCGCGACGGCTTCCTGAACCGCATGAAGTCGAACTACCCGAACATCAAGATCGTGAGCGTGCAGTACGGCGGTGGCGACCAGCTCAAATCCACGGAGATCACCAAGTCGATCCTGCAGGCCTACCCGAACCTGAAGGGCATCTTCGGTGCAAACGAGGGATCGGCGATCGGCGTGGTCAACGGCGTGAAAGAGATGAAGCGCAATGGCAAGGTCGTGATCATCGGGTATGACTCCGGCAAGCAGCAGAAGAACGCGATCCTCGACGGCAGCATGGCCGGCGCCATCACGCAGAACCCGGTCGGCATGGGTTACAAGACGGTGGAAATGGCGGTGAAAGCGGCGAAGGGCGAGCCGGTGCCGAAGGTCGTGGATACGGGGTTCTTCTGGTATGACAAGAGCAACATCGCGGATCCGAAAATCGCCAGTGTCCTTTATGACTAACCCCCAGGCTGCGCGCACTTCGTGTCGCTTCGCCTACCCCCTTTCAGGGGGCAACACCGGCGGCCCGGCAAAGCCGGTTCCGCGGTGTTTCACGAATGGGGGGCAGGGAGCGGCGGGCGAGAATTGGGGGTCTTTTTTTGCTGCCTTGCTTGGATACCGCTTTGACTATGCGCATTACCGTTTGCCTGACTGACAACCGTCCTGATCCTTGGATCGAGGGGCTTCGTGCTGCTTTGCCGGAGGCGGAGGTCGAGAACTGGGCTCCGGGGGCTGCGGCGGCGGACCATGCGGTGGTTTGGGCGCCGCCGCAGGCTCTCCTGGACGATCAGCCGGGGCTGCGGGGGCTGTTCAATATCGGTGCGGGGGTGGATGCGCTGTTGAAGCTGAAGGTGCCGCCGCAGACGCAGGTGGTAAGACTGGACGACGCGGGGATGTCGGTGCAGATGGCGGAATACGTCTGTCATGCGCTGATTCGGCACTTTCGCGAATTCGATGCGTATGAGGCTGAATCGCGGGCGGGGCGGTGGAGTTACCGCAAGCCTCGCGAACGGCGGGACTTTGCAGTGGGCATCATGGGGCTGGGGGTGTTGGGGGAACGGGTCGCCAAGGCTGTGGCGCAGTTCGAGTTTCCGGTGAATGGCTGGAGCCGATCCGCGAAGGACATCGAAGGGGTTCGCTGCTTTGCCGGGGAAGAAGCCTTCGACGGCTTTCTGCGCGCGAGCCGGGTGCTGGTGAATCTGCTGCCGCTGACGGCTGCGACGCGCGGCATCCTGAACCGCGGCACGCTGTCGAAGCTCAACGGAGGGCAGCCGGGTGGCTATCTCATCAACGTGGCGCGGGGTGCGCATCTGGTGGAAGCCGATCTGATCCCCTTGCTCGACAGCGGGCAGCTCGCGGGGGCGACGCTCGATGTGTTCGAGGTCGAACCGCTGCCCGCCGACCATCCGTTTGTGCGGCATCCGAAGATCACCGTGACGCCGCACTGTTCGGCGCGCACCGAACGCGAAGCATCGATCGCGCAGATCGCGGGCAAGATCCGCGCGATCGAGCGCGGAGAGCCTGTTGCCGGCGTGGTCGATGTCCAGCGCGGATACTGATCGCCTTTCTTTGCAGCCTCGCAGCATTGCAGCCTTGTAGATAGATACCCAAAGACAACGCCATGAAACTCCCCACCCGAGTCAAGATCGTCGACGTCGGCCCGCGCGACGGCCTTCAGAACGAGAAGCAGCCGGTCGCGGCAGAAATCAAGATCGGCCTCGTCCATCGCCTGCAGGACGCGGGGCTGAAGGAAATCGAAGTCACCAGCTTCGTGTCGCCGAAGTGGGTGCCGCAGATGGCGGACAACGCCGAGGTCATGCACGGCATCCGGCGCAAGCCCGGCGTGCGCTATTCGGTGCTGACACCGAACATGAAGGGCTTCGAGGCCGCCATTGCGGCGCCCCGTGATGAATGGCCGGACGAGATCGTGGTGTTCGGCGCCGCGAGCGAGGCCTTTAGCCAGCGCAACATCAACTGCTCCATCGCCGAAAGCATCGAGCGATTCCGGCCGGTCGTCGAAGCGGCGCGGGAGAAGGGCATCTACGTGCGTGGCGCCATGTCGTGCGCCCTCGGCTGCCCTTACGAAGGCGAGATCGATCCTTCGCGCGTCGAAATGCTGGCGGGCCTCATGAAGGGGATTGGTGTGCAGCACATCGGCGTGGCGGACACCATCGGCACCGGCACGCCCGTGAAGGTGCAGCGCGCCATCGACGCGACATTGAAGCACTACGCCATCGACGACATCTCAGGACACTTTCACGACACGTATGGTCAGGCGCTCGGCAACACGCTCGCCAGCCTGGAGATGGGCGTGTGGCAGTTCGACACGTCGTCGGCCGGGCTCGGCGGCTGTCCCTATGCCAAGGGCGCGACGGGCAACGTGGCGACGGAGGACGTGGTCTACATGCTGCACGGCATGGGCATCGACACGGGCATCGATCTCGACAAGCTGATCGATGCGGGCGTCTACATCAGCGATGCGCTGGGCCGTGCGCCGAACTCGCGCGCGTCGAAGGCCATCCTGACGAAGAGGGCCGGCTGATGTGCGGCGCTGAATTGACAGCTTTGCCTGATGGCGTGCAGCGCGTGGCGCGCCTGCTGCAAGACAAGGGCCATCCGCATGCGCCGCAGATGCTCGACGACGCCGCGCGCACTGCGCAGCAGGCCGCCGATGCGCTGGGCATCGGCGTGGGCCAGATCGCCAAGAGCATCGTGTTCCGTCGCAAGGTCGACGAGGTTGCGGTGCTTGTCGTGACCTCCGGCGACAAGCGCGTCGACGAGAAGAAGGTCGAGGCGCTGGTCGGCAAGCTCGGCCGTGCCGATGCCGACTTCGTGAAATCGCGCACCGGCTTCTCGATCGGCGGCGTCTCGCCTTTCGCGCATGCCACGCCGCCCGTGATGCTGATCGACCGCGAGCTCTTTCGATTCGAGGACATCTGGGCGGCAGCCGGACATCCGCATGCGGTGGTGCGCCTGCGCCCGCAAGACCTCGAAGCACTGACTGGCGCGCCCGTCGCGGACGTGGTGTGACCGCGCTTGCCGATCGCGCCATTGCGGCTCGCGAAACAGCGAGCGATGTGCCGTCGCCCTGCATTTCGATCTGCCGCATGGACCCTGCGAGCGGCTTCTGCGAAGGCTGCCTGCGAACCCTCGCGGAGATCGCCGCATGGAGCCGGATGGACGATGCCGAGAAGCGCCGCGTATGGCGCGCCATCGAGCTGCGCGCCGAAGCCGGGTTTCTCGTCGCTTCCGGAGAAAAGGCATGAAGCACATCGTCTTCTATCTCGACTTTCTCTCACCGTATGCCTATCTCGCCTTCGAGCAGTTGCCGCAGGCGCTCGAAGGGTTGAGCTACAGCGTGGCCTACCGGCCCGTGCTGCTGGGCGCACTGCTGAAGCACCACGGCCAGCTCGGGCCGGCGGAGATTCCTGCAAAGCGCGCCTGGACCTATCGCCAGGTGCTGTGGCTGGCTCGCACAAATGGCATCCCGATGCAGATGCCTGCTTCGCATCCGTACAACCCATTGCCGCATCTGCGTCTGGCACTCGCGACGACGATGGATGGCGACATCAACCGGTACGTGGCGGAGACGATCTTTCGCGACGTGTGGTGCACGGGCGCCGAAGCCGGCGATGCGGCGCGTCTTGCCGCACTGTCGGCGCAGCTTCGGCAAGTGCGTGACGTGGGCAGCGACGAGGTGAAGGCGCAACTCAAGGCCAACACCGACGAGGCCATTGCGCACGGCGTCTTCGGCGTGCCGGCCTATGAAGTCGACGGCCGCATGTTGTGGGGCTTCGACGGCCTGGCCATGCTGCGTGCCTACCTCGAAGGCGACGCCTGGTTCGACGGGCCTGAGTGGGCGACCGCGGATCAGCGGCCTTCGCTGCTGAGGAAGTAGCTCGCCCCCAGGGTCGCGCACTTCGTGTCGCTCTCCGCCCCCGGCCGGGGGCAACACCAGCGGCCCGGCCAAGCCGGATTTGTGCGGTGCACATAGGCTTTTTCTACAGGCTGAAACGCGAAGAGCGGGTTTCACCTTAAGTCGTCAGCGAGCATTCAGTTTCGCGACAGGCTCGGGTCAGTCGGCCCTCCAAGAATGCGACACGTCCCACGCCGTGGGCGCATTTCATACGAAGGAGACGACATGTCAGCCACACTAGATTCAAGGGGCGCGCCGCACAGCGCTCCCCGGCCCATGAGCGCGGAGGAGAAGAAAGTCATCTTCGCCTCGTCCCTCGGCACCGTGTTCGAGTGGTACGACTTCTACCTCTACGGTTCGCTCGCGGCGATCATCGCCAAGCAGTTCTTCAGCGGTCTGGATGCGGGCGCGGCCTTCATCTTCGCGCTGCTGGCCTTTGCGGCGGGCTTCCTGGTGCGTCCCTTCGGCGCCATCGTGTTCGGCCGGCTCGGCGACATGATCGGCCGCAAGTACACCTTCCTGGTCACCATCCTGATCATGGGCCTGTCGACCTTCATCGTCGGCCTGCTGCCCAGCTACGGCACCATCGGCGTCGCGGCACCCGTGATCCTCATTGCATTGCGCATGCTGCAGGGCCTCGCGCTCGGCGGCGAGTACGGCGGCGCGGCCACCTATGTGGCGGAGCATTCGCCCCACGGCAAGCGCGGCGCCTACACATCGTGGATTCAGACGACCGCGACGCTTGGCCTGTTCCTGAGCCTGCTGGTTGTTCTCGGCGTGCGTGAAGGCGTCGGCGAAGCAGCCTTTGCCGATTGGGGATGGCGCATTCCGTTCCTCGTGTCGATCCTGCTGCTCGGCATCTCGGTGTGGATCCGCTTGTCGCTGTCCGAGTCGCCCGCCTTCCAGAAGATGAAGGCCGAAGGCAAGACATCGAAGGCGCCGCTGGCTGAATCGTTCGGCCAATGGAAGAACCTCAAGATCGTTCTGCTGGCGCTCATCGGCCTCACCGCCGGCCAGGCCGTCGTCTGGTACACGGGCCAGTTCTACGCACTCTTCTTCCTGACGCAGCAGCTCAAGGTCGACGGCACCACCGCCAACCTGATGATCGCCGCGGCACTCCTGATCGGCACGCCTTTCTTCGTCGTGTGGGGCGCGCTCTCCGACAAGATCGGCCGCAAGCCGATCATCATGGCCGGCTGCCTGCTGGCGGTGGTGACCTACTTCCCGGTCTTCAAGATGCTGACCGAAGCCGCCAACCCTGACCTCGCGAAGGCGCAAGCCACCGCCGGCGTCACCGTGACGGCCGATCCGCGCTCCTGCTCGTTCCAGGGCAACCCCGTGGCGCGTGAGATCGACTTCAACAGCTCCTGCGACATCGCCAAGCGCTTCCTGGTGCAGAACTCGGTGAGCTACGAGCGCATCGATGGCCCGGCCGGTTCGCCCGCCGTGGTCAAGATCGGCGAGACGGCGATCACCGCGCCGGCCGGCAATGTAGTCAACCACAAGTTCGACGAGGCATCGAGCAAGGAAATCGCCGCGTTCAAGAAGTCGGTCGCCGACGGGCTCAAGGCCGCCGGCTACCCGAGCAAGGCCGACCCCGCCAAGATGAACAAGGTCATGACGGTGGTCCTGCTGTTCTGGCTGGTGCTGCTGGTGACGATGGTCTACGGCCCGATCGCCGCCATGCTGGTGGAGTTGTTCCCGACCCGCATCCGCTACACATCGATGAGCCTGCCGTATCACATCGGCAATGGCTGGTTCGGCGGCCTGCTGCCGACCACTGCCTTCGCGATCGTGGCGAGCACCGGCAACATGTACAACGGCCTGTGGTATCCGATCATCATCGCGGCAGTGACGCTCGTGGTGGGCACGATCTTCATTCGCGAGACGAAGGACGTGGACATCTACGCGAACGACTGACCGGCTTTCCGGCATGAGGGCATGGCCCTCGGCTCGACATAGAGGCTTCGTATCTTTCCGGTACGAAGCCTCTTTTCATTGGGGTACCTCTGGCTATCACTCTTGCGTCGGCACGCCGCCTTGCCCAAGATCGGTGGCGTCCAGGCAAGGCGAATGCGCGGAGCGAAGGACGAAAGTACAAGAAAACGAGACGACAAGCAGACCGAGAACCGCTTCAATGCCTGAACCGACGAACGATCCCGCCATCGAGCCGCTGTCGCCAAATCTGCGGAGCCTCGTGCAAAACCTGCGCGAAGACAGCTCGGGACTGTCCTCACGCATGCTCGACATCTTGCGCAGCACCATTCCCGAATACGGCGCGCTGGGCGATTCCCTGGCGCAGGATGTGTATCGCGCCGGCGTCAAGAACGCCGAACTCTGGTATGACGCTCTCCTCGCGAGCGGCAGCCCGCACGTGGACGATCTGCAATGGATCGGCCAATTCAGCCAAAGGCGGCACGCCCAGGCGCTTTCGCTGTCCGCGCTGCTGCAAGCCTATCGAACGGGCTCACGCGTCTACATGGACGCGATGCTCTCGCATGTGCGGCAGCATCGGTCGCTCGGTGACGAGGTGCTGTTCAAGGTCTCGCCTTTCCTGCTTTATTACAGCGACCTGATGAGCCGCACGATCAGCGATGCGTACTTGGCCGAGCACACGCGCGAGATGCGATGGCGGGAGCAGATGCAGGCGCGGCTCTGCGCAGCGGTGTTCGATCCGGTGCGCGCCGGCGCTTTTGACGATGCGGCCCGTGCGCTCGGCATTGCGGCGGACCAACCCCACGTCGCGCTGGCGATGCGGGTGAAGATCACGGAGCCTGTCGCGGAACACCTGTCGCTCCCTGAGCACGCGCTGGAGGCGCTGCTTGCGTCGGCATCCAAGCTTGCGGTTGCAGCCGCCGCAGGCCAGCACCGCGGCCATTGGTTGATCTGGGTGCCGGTGCTCGCCGGGGAGTCGGCCGATGCCCGCGAACGCGGTCTGACCGAACGCGTCAAGCAACTGCTGCGGCTTTGCCCGGAGGTCGAGGCGGCGGGAGTCGGCCTGCCGGGCGCCGGCGTCGCAGGCTGGCGCAGCAGCGCCGAGCAGGCGATGGCCGCCATCGATCTCGGTCGAAGGATCCACAAGGGGAGCTTGAGTTTTCGCTACTCCGAATTCGCGCTGGACACCCTGATGCGCGAGTCCTCCGAAGTGTCCGCCCTTTGCGGCGAGATGATCGCGTGCCTCGCAGCCGAGCCCGCATTGTTGGAGACGCTCGAGGCGTATTTCGACCACCGCCAGAACCACAAGGCCGTGGCGGCTGCACTGGGCATCCACCGCAACACCTTGTTCCACCGGCTCGCGCACATCGAGACTGTGCTCGGAGCGAGCTTCGACGACATGGCATGGCTGTCGCGGATGTACCTGGCGCTGCGCCAGCGCCGTCTGAGCCGTGGTGCGCCGCCGGCGATGCACTGAGTCCTCACCAGCAGTTGTGCAAATGCACAGCAGCGCCGGGCAGTTTGCCAATGGCGTTGTCGGTTGCCCACTCGTAGAGTGCTGTCGTTCCAGACGACACCCACGAGGAGACAAGACCCCATGCAATCGCCCGATCGAGGCCAGCCTACGGCACGCCCATCCTTATCTAGCCGCAGGCTCAAGCCCTGGACTGCGCTCGCAGGCGCCGCATTGCTTGCGGCGGTCATCGCGGGCTGCGGTGGTGGCGGGTCCAGCGCACCTTTCGACCTGAGCAGCATCCGCCCTTCGGGCAACGGAGGCAATGGCGGCAACAGCGGCGGTGGCAGCAATTCGTCGCCAACCATGCTCGCCAGCATCGACGACCAGCTGCCGGCCGACACCGCCAGCACGGCGCAGCGATGCGATTTCCTCGACGCGACGCATTGCATGCTGCCGTTTCCGAACGACTACTACACCGTGGCCGACAAGGGCACCGACACCGGTCGGCATCTGAACCTGCAGACCGCCTCGATGCCGCGCAGTGCCATCGCAGCCAATCGTCCGATCGACATCACCGAATGGAACCGCAACGACGGTTTCTCGCCAGGCGCGATGATCGTCACGCGCGTCCCCGGCATCGATCTCGCGCGCACCGGCGCTCCGATGCTGACGGATCTCTCGGCCTCTCTCAAGGCCGACGCTCCTTTCGTGCTGATCGATGCCGACACCCTGGAACAAAAGCTGATCTGGGTGGAGCTCGACAAGAACACCGTGAGCTCGCCTGACCGCCAGGCCCTCAACATCCGCGTCGCGAAGAGCCTCGACTACGGCCACCGCTACATCGTCGCCATGCGAAACCTGAAGAATGCGCAGGGCGAGACGATCGATGCCGGACCGGCATTCCGGATCTACCGCGACAGCCACGAAAGCAGCCTCGACTTCGTCAACCAGCGGCGTGCGCACATGGAAGATCTGTTCGCCACGCTGAAGAAAGCCGACGTCGCGCGCGATTCGCTTTTCCTCACGTGGGACTTCACAGTCGCTTCGCAGCGCAACTTGACCGGTCGCATGCTCGCGATCCGCGATGCGGGTTTTGCCGCGCTGACCAATGGCACGCCGGCGTTCAGAGTCACGACCAAGGTGGACTACACGCCCACGCAGAATGCGAAGGTCGCGCGCCACATCGAGGGCGTGCTCACCGTGCCGAGTTTCATCGTGACGCCCAATACCGGCACCGACATTTCCCCGGTGGCGAACGCGGTCGCACCTTATCTGCAGGGCCGCGCGCCGCTTGCTCTCGACAGCATCAAGGCCGCTTTCGCGACCATCGGCGACAGCCCTTTGCCGCTGCCTCGGTTCAACTACGCATCCGCGACGCCGGGCGTCAATGACCTGCCGGTGCGCGCCGGCAGCGCGACCATGGACGTGCCCTTCATCTGCAACATTCCGCGCGCCGCGCTCAACGCCGACGGCAGCGTGAATCCGGCGCGGATTTCGCTCTATGGACATGGCCTGTTCGGCACGCCGACAGAAGTCAACGCAGGCAACGTCACCGACATGGGCAACGAACACAACTTCGTGTTCTGCGCCACCAATTGGTACGGCTTCTCGCAGACGGAACTGATTCCCGCGGTGTTCGCGTTCTTCGATCTCTCCAATGCCCGCGTGCCCTTTGACACCACGCAGCAAGGCGTGCTCAACACACTGATGCTCGGGCGCGCGATGCAAAGTGCGCAAGGCTTCGGCAGCGACCCTGCGTTCCAGATGGGCACGGCCCAGCAGAGCGTGTTGAACACAAGCGAGCTGTTCTACGACGGCAACAGCCAAGGCGGAATCCTGGGCGGGATGCTGATGAGCGTCGCCCAGGACATTCATCGCGGCGTGCTCGGCGTGCCGGGAATGAACTACTCGCTGCTGCTCGAACGCAGCGCCGACTTCCCGCAATTTGCCTCGATGGTGTACGCGGCCTATCCAGACAGCCTGGACCAGCAGTTCATCTTCTCGCTGTGGCAGACACTTTGGGATCGGGCGGAGGCCAACGGCTACGCGCAAACGATGACCGACAAGCCGCTGCCCAACACTCCGCCGCACAAGGTGCTGATGCATGCGGCCTTCGGCGACCACCAGGTGTCGATGTGGGCGGCCGAGATCGAGGCGCGCACCATGGGTGCGAAGCTCCATTGCCCCGCGCTGGCACCCGGTCGCCATCCTGACGCCGTGCCTTACTTCCAGCTCTCGTGCATGGACAACAGCACCGGCTACGACGGATCGGCACTGGTCGTGTGGGACAGCGGCCCTGGGCGCGTCACCCCGCCGCCGCAAGACAATCTGGCGCCTTCGACGGCGAGCGACCCGCACAGCGATCCCCGCGCCACGCCGGCGGCACGGCTGCAGAAGTCGGAGTTTCTCAAGCCCGATGGCAAGGTCGTGGACACCTGCAACGGCGGGCCCTGCCACACAGCGGCCTATACGCCTTGATGAACTAGGGGTTTGACTTGCCAAGCCTGTCGATGGTCAGGCCTTGGCTGGTCTTCCCGT
Organism: Variovorax sp. 01N429; assembly: GCF_056399425.1. Taxonomy (NCBI): domain Bacteria; kingdom Pseudomonadati; phylum Pseudomonadota; class Betaproteobacteria; order Burkholderiales; family Comamonadaceae; genus Variovorax; species Variovorax sp. 01N429. Next base: position 40,981 of record NZ_JBFTRG010000021.1, read on the forward strand.
ACCGGTTCGATCCCGGTTTCCCTCTTGGCAGCGAGTGGTGCCCGTTTTGCGGGCAATCCAGCGGCAAGCCGCATGGCGCCTCGCTTCGAGCACAGCCGTCCTCGTACAACACACAACGTTATCCACAGAAACGCGGCCGAACTTCGTCACGAGGCATGCCGTTCGATCCAGTCGATCACGCCGCGCGCGGTGCGAAATTCATCCGCCGATCGCGCCGGGATATCCGGATATTGCTGGTTCCACATGCGGGCCAGAGCCTGTCCCGGGCCGATCTCCAGCACGCAGCGGACGCCTCGCGCCGCGATGCCTTCCATGCATTCATCCCATCGCACGGTGTGATCGATTTGCGCGGCCAATGCGAGCTTGGCGTGCGCGCCGTCGCGAATGCGGCCCGTGAAGTCGCTGAGCAAGGTGGTTCGCGGTGACGCGAACGCGAAAGGCCCAGTGGCAAGCAATTCGTCGAAGGCTTTCGCAGCATCGGCCATCCACGGTGTATGCGAAGCGACGTGGACATTGAGCAGTGTGACATGGCCGCCGAGGCTCTGCGCAGATTCTGCGGCCGGCATGAGCGCCGCCTTCACTCCGCCGACGACGACACTGGCCGGGTCGTTGCGGATGGCGAGCGCCAGGCCGAACTCCGCACATAGCCGTTCCAGCGCTTTTTGTGCGAGTCCGCTGATTGCCATCAGCCCTGTGGCGCACTTGTCGGCGTCGCGGTCCATCAGTGCGGCGCGATGTTGCGCCAGGGCGATGGCGTCGCGCGGCGGGAAAACGCCCCCGGCGGAGAAGGCCGCCAGTTCACCGACGCTGTAGCCCGCGATCACGGCAGGCTCGGGCAAGGCCGGCGCGAGTTGCGACCATGCGGCAACGCCGAGTGCTGTCAGCAACAGTTGCGCATGCGCGTTGCGGCCGGCCCATGCGGGATCTTCCAGACGTTCGCGCCAATCGCGCCCAAGTGCGCGCTCGACGGTCTGCAGCGATTCGTCCTCGGTCAGCCACGGAAGCATCGCAGGATGCTGCATGCCCTGGCCCGAGAAGATCAGCGCGAAGCCCATGGACGACGGGTCTTCAGATGGTCTCGCAGACGCGGCGCATCCAGCACGCCGCGGCCAATGTGTCGGCGGCACCACCAGGCGAAAGCCGCCGCGAGACGAAGTCGCTGTGAATCTCCGATGCGGCTTCGAATCGATGGTCGCGTGCGGCGCCGCCGTCGGCGAGATACCCGCGTGCGGCGCGCTGTGCGTATTGCAGTCCGGCAAGCCCGCCGCGATGTGCGAGGTTGCTGTCGTCCAGCGTTGCCATCACGGTGAACAAGGTGTCGATGCGCGCAGGTCTTGCGCCCAACCCGCGCCGCTGTGCATCCGCGAGCGCAGGGATGGCGCTCTCGAACAGCACCGGGAATGCAAGCGCAGCCTCTTGCGAGGCACTGCGCAAGCCGTGCCGCTGCGCTGCAATGCCTCCCGGGAGTGTCGAGACACGCCGGCTGCGTGCATGCAGTGCATCACCCCAATGCCGGCGCAGCGATTCGCGCAATGCGTCGGGACTGAGCGGCACACCATCGCGAACGAGGGCGCCCGCCGAAGCGCACAGCAGGCCGAGCATGAAGATTGCGCCACGATGCGTGTTGATGCCTCCCGTGGCCGCCAACATGCATTGCTCGGCAGCGATGCCGCAACGCTCCAGCGCTTCGAAGGGCGCGTGAGCTTCGCCCAAGGCACTGATCTGCACGAAGTAGCGGCGCAGCGCGAACAGGCTGCGCATGAACGTGTGCGCATCCATGTCCGTGTGGCTGCCGCTGTCGACGAAGGACACCAGTCCCGGCTTGGGGGCGAGTTCCAGTTCGTCGTGCAACGCAAGTGTGGCGGCGCGTCCGATGTCGGTTGCGGCAAGGCATCGCTCGTGCGCCCGCTGCGCAGTGCGTCGAGTCGCGGACGTGTTCATGCGGCCATCTCCAGAACGTGCGCACGGCGGCGCAGGAAGGCCGCGTCTGCCATCGCTGCGCCATGCAAGCGCTTCACGAGCAGATGGCGCGCCCGGCCGGCGCGCCAGGCACTCCATTCGCGCCAGGCGACCGCCGTTCCGTCATCGAACACGAGCTCGCCATCGAGCCGCGGATGCCTGGGTGTCAACCGCTCCAGATGGTGAGCGACCGTGTCCGCATGATCGGCGTCGCCGACTGCGATCCATATGTCGATATCGGAGCCGTCACGCAAGTACTCCAGCCCGGTCAACAAATGCCAGCCATAGCTGCCGTACACGCGTGCGGGCGCCCCGCAGTCGGCAAGAGCGCGCTCCAGCGTGCGCCACGCCGAACGCGGTGCGCGTGGCAGGAGCGTTGCCGCTTCGGACGCACGCGGGAATTCGTCGAACCACGCGATGGCGCTGCGCGGCACATGGACGGCGATGCGCCGCCGGTCCCATCGCAGCGGGGCCGGCAAGCCGAGCGCGATCGGTGCGTCACATGACTCGTTGCACGCAGGCTGTCGTGTGACGACCAGGGGCAGTCGGTGCAGCGACCAGTGATCGATGCAGGCCTGTGCCTGCGTGTCCCATGCGCGGGCGCGAATACCGGCCCAGCCCGCGTCGGACAAGTAGACCAATCGATGGCGGCGCAGCGGCATCATGTGCGGACCTCAGGCTGCGTCCAGCACGCACTGGGTGATTGACGCGGCCAATCGCCGCCCACCGCGCTCGGCGCCGTCGACAGCGCGCACGTCTTCGCGCGGCGTGTGCGCCAGCGCATCCCGAAGGGCGGCGGGCAGGTTTCCATCCCACAGTGAGCGCACGCCGCCCATCGCGACGTAGTTCGACACGCCGGGCGCAAAGACCGGGTTCGACTGCGAGAGCGCATTGAGCATGTCCTCGGGCAACTTGGTCACGCGCGCCATCGCCGGAATGCGCATCACACGGATCTCGGCTTCGGGCAGCGCGTAGCAGCCGTCGGCGACTAGGCCCGACGTGATGAAGCCGCCGGACAGCGCCTGGTCGTACACCAGCCCGATCACGCGATGGCCCAGCCTCCGTGCCAGATCGATGCTCGCTCCGAGGTGCGCCATGGCGCGATTGATGCCGAGCAGTTCGTCGCGCCGCCGCAGTTGCTGGCCCTGCGTGTCGATCAGCAGAAGGATCGGCCGCTGCGGATGCCGGGCGATGGTGTCCAGCACCACGCGCGCCTGCGCCAATGCGAGCTTGACGCCGATCGGCGCGTGGTTCGTCGTGCCGATGACGGCGATGGGATGCCCATCGAATCGCGCAGTGCCTTGCAGGAAATCGCCGTCTGCGGTGATGCCGTGTTCGGCTCCGAAGAGCCGGGTGGCGAGAAGATTCCAGTCCATGGTTTCGGTCCTCATTGGGGAAGCAGTGCGCGCACCGCAGCCACATCCAGTTCAGGCACACGTTGGGCCTCAGGGATGCCCAGGCGCGACCACAGCGCGGTGGCATCGTCGAGTTCCGGGTCGGCAGCCGGCAGCAATTGCATGCGCGCTGCAAGCAGGGCATGTTCGTGTTCCAACGAAGCCAGCGTCACGGGCTTTGCCATGTGGATGGCATCGAGCGCAGCCTTGCGGAAGGCGGCCACGTCGTCTTCCACGAGCATGTCGCAATCGCCCGTGAGCCAGCGGTGCTTGCCACCCGTGGTGCGCCACACGAGCGCGCGATCCCGCGAGTCGTATTCCTCGACGCCATGCGATGCCTCGATCACTTCGGGGCCCGACATCGCGAGCCGCCCGACGTCGCTCATCACAATGCAGTCGGCGCAGCGCGCCACGATGCCCATGCCGCCGAAGCATCCGTTGGCGCCGCCGATCAGCACGATCACCGGCAGGCCCGCGGCGCGGACATCGAGCACGGCGCGCATGACTTCGGACACGGCGATCAACCCGGCGTTGGCCTCGTGCAGGCGCACGCCGCCCGACTCGGCCAGCAGCACCACGGCGGCTGGCCTGTCGCGCAGCGCGCGGCGCAGCAGTCCGACCAGCTTGGCACCATGCACCTCGCCGACACCGCCGCCCATGAAGGCGCCTTCCTGCGCGGCCACAAACACATCGTGCCCGCCGAGCTTGGCCCGGCCGATCGCCACGCCGTCATCGAAAGACGAGGGCACGCCGAGTTGCGCGAGATGCGGGCTGGTGTGCCGCTCGGCCGGCGGCAGCCATTCATGAAAACTGTCCGTGTCGAGCAGCAACGCGAGCCGTTCTCGCGCCGAGCATTCGGCAAAGCTGATCATGGCCGTCCTCCTTGCGCCGCAGTCGGCAATTCAGCCACGGCCTGATCGAGCCGCAAGCTGACGACGGCAGGCGTCGCACCCATGTCGTTGATGGAAATGCGAACGCCCGCCAGCGGATGGCGCTCGTGGAAGTCGCCGAGCACAGCCTCCCAGATCGGGCTGAAGCCCCGCGCCGAAGTCTCGACGCGCACCCTGCAGTCGTCGCCGGCGGACGCCTCGAGCAGCACCTCGAGGTTGCCGGACCCGACGACCCCCACCAGCACAGGCGCAAAGCCGCCTGCGGGCCGGCTGCCCGGAAAGACGAAATCGAGAGCTTCAAGCCCTGCGGGAATTGTCATGATTGATGCTCCGTGACTTTGCGCGCTGTGAGCGACGCATGAAACCGCCACAAGCGGGTCCAGAAATCCCGCGGAACCGGCTTTGCCGGGCCGCCGGGATTGCCCCCTGCAAGGGGGTGTCCGAGCCACACGAAGTGGGCGAGGCTGGGGGTGAGCTGCATGTCACCAGTTCCTGAATCGACGCGGCGGCTGGTACAGCCCGCCCGAAGCACGCACCAGGTCGCGCATGCTGCGCGCCGCCAGCAGATTGCGTGTGGCCTGGCGCGGATCGATGCCCAGGTCTTCGGGTCGGCGGATGACACCGCGATCGCGCAGGTTCTCGACCGCACGCCGGTCGCGCGCCAGCCCGACGGCGGTATAGCCGGCCACCCCACGGATCGCCTGCTCGCGCTCCGCGTCATTGCGGCACAGCAGCAGGTTCGCAATGCCTTCCTCCGTGAGGATGTGCGAGACGTCTTCGCCGTAAATCATCACGGGGGGCAACTCCATTCGCGCTTGTTCGGCGAGCTGCCAGGCATCGAGCCGCTCGACAAAGGCCGGCTGCATGTGCTCACGGAAGGTCTCCACCATCTGCACGACAAGCTTCTGTCCGCGCGGCGTTCCGGCCGCACCGGTGCGGCCGTTGCGCGCCTCGCGCCCCGCCTTGAGCCATGCCGGACTCGCGTGGCGGCGACCGCGCGCGTCGGCCCCCATGTTGGGCGCGCCTCCGAAGCCGGCGATGCGCCCCAGTGTTGCCGTCGAGCTGTTGCCGTCAAGATCGATCTGCAGCGTCGAGCCGATGAACAGGTCGCACGCGTAGTGCCCCGCCGCCTGGCACAGCGCGCGATTGCTGCGCAGGCTGCCGTCCGGCCCGGTGAAGAAGATGTCCGATCGCGCGCGGATGTAATCCTCCATGCCGAGCTCCGAGCCGAAGGAGTGCACCGATTGCACCCAGCCCGCCTCGATGGCGGGAATCAGCGCCGGGTGCGGATTCAACGCCCAGTGCTTGCCGATCTTTCCCTTGAGGCCGAGCGACTCGCCATAGGTTGGCAGCAGCAACTCGATGGCGGCGGTGTCGAAGCCGATGCCGTGGTTGAGGCGCTGCACGCCGTATTCGGCATAGATGCCCTTGATGGCCATCATTGCCATCAGCACCTGTATTTCGCTGATTTGCGCGGGGTCGCGCGTGAACAGCGGTTCGATGAAATTGGGCCGGGGCGCCTTCACGACGAAGCTCACCCAATCGGCCGGGATGTCGATGCGCGGCAGCGTGGTGGTCGCGCCGTCGACAAGCTCGTTGACCTGCGCGATGACGATGCCGCCCGAGAAGGCCGTGGCTTCGACGATCACCGGCGTGTCTTCGGTGTTGGGGCCGGTGTAGAGGTTGCCTTCGGCATCGGCCGCGTGCGCCGCCACCAGCGCCACCTGCGGCGTGAGGTCGACGAAGTAGCGCGCGAACAGTTCGAGGTAGGTGTGGATGGCGCCGATCTCGATGCGCCCTTCGGAGACCAGCTTGGCGAGCCGTGCGCCCTGCGGGCCCGAGAAGCTGAAGTCGAGTCGGGATGCGACGCCGTTCTCGAAGACGTCGAGGTGCTCTGGCAGCGCGAGAACCGACTGCACCATGTGCAGGCCATGCACCCGCGTGGGGTCGACCTGCACCAGCGCACGCGCCAGGAAGTCGGCCTGCTTTTGGTTGTTGCCTTCGAGGCAGACGCGGTCGCCAGGCTCCAGGACGGCTTCGAGCAATGTGCCGATCGCGTCGGTGGCCACGCGCTTGCCGGTGAGTTGCCTGCCAAGTGCGGCAGCCGCTCGTGCAAGACGCGCCGCTCGGTTGTCCGCCCTGGTGTTCCAGTTGATACGGTCCATGGTGAATCCTCAGCCGACCAGAGCCTTGGTGGCAAAAAACAGCAACGAGGGGCCCAGCAGGCATCCGAGACCCGTATGAAAGGTCGCGACCAGTGCGCCGTAAGGCACCAGCTTTCGGTCGGTGGCGGCAAGGCCGGCGGAAACGCCGCTGACGGTGCCCGCCAATCCACCGAAGACCATCGCCGAGCGCGGTGTCTTCAGCGCCAGGAAACGCGCCGCGATGGGTGTGCCGACCATCACGATGATGGCCTTCACCAGCCCCGTCGCGATGCTCAGCGCCATCACGTCGGGGGTCGCACCGATCGCCGCGCCGGTGACAGGGCCGACGATGTAGGTGACCGCGCCGGCGCCGATGGTGGTCATGCTCACCGCGTCCGAATAGCCGAAGCTCCACGCAATGGCGGCGCCGACGATGAAGGGCAGCACCGTGCCGAGCAGCAGCGACACCACGCCGATCAAGCCTGCCTTGCGCGCCTCGGTCGCTTGCACTTCGAAGGCCGTCGCGACGATCGCGAAGTCGCGCAGCATGGCCCCGCCCATGAGTCCGATGCCTCCGAACAGCGACATGTCGGCAATGCCCTTGTGACCGCCCGTTTGCGTGCCGCCCCAGTAGGCGAGCGCCAGGCCGATCACGATCGCGATGGCCGAGCCATGCACGCGGCCGAAGGTCAGCCGGCGCGAGATCTGGCCCGAGAGCAGGATGATCAGCCCGACCACTGCGAAGGCCGTCACGAGGCCGTTCTGGATGGCGGCTTTTTCGAGGATTTCGATCATGTCCGTCACTCCGCTTCGGTCAGCAAGGGGTTGTCATGCAGCATGGGAATGCTCTCGGCCTCGACATCGGGCCGTTCGGAGCGGTTGATCACCGCGATGACGCAGGCGCAGACCGCAACCGCTGCAATGGCCGAAAGCACCGCGACCGGGCCGCCGCGCAAGGCGGACACCATGTCCTGCTGCGCCGCCATGGCGACGACGACAGGGATGTACATCGCCCCCCAGTACTCCACCCCGAGTTCCGTCAGCTTGGGCAGCATGTTTCGCTTCTGCATGTAGATGCGCGCGAAGATCAGCAGCAGCATCGCGATGCCGACGCCGCCGACATTGGTCTTGACGCCAAGCAACTGTCCCAGCAGATCGCCGAGAAAGATGCCCAGCAGGTGGCACAAGGCCAGCAGGGCGGTACCGAGAATGATCATGCGGTTGTCTCCTTGTTTGCGCCGCTTGAAGTTGCTGCGCTATGGAGACGAAAGGTACCGGCGCCCTTCTGTGCAATCAATTAAGGAGGGTTCGCGATGCTTACGCTGCGCGAAACGGTCGCGGGTAAACCCTGCAGCGACGATGTCGCGGGGACGCGCTCAGGAGAGCTCGGTTTTCGATGTGCGGCAGACCGCCAGCAGGGCCAGGAGATTGGGATCGCGCTCGCGGGTGCGCAGGAAGTTCACTGCAATGGTCTGCCGCACGAGATACCGCGCCTGCAATGGAATCAATCGCACGTTGGGCGGCAGTGCGCCGCGGACGCGCCCGGGCAGCAAGGTGAACCCCACGCCGCCGCTCACGAGATTCATCAGCGAGAAGATGTCGCCCGTCTTCATCACCACGTCGGGCGTGAAGTCGGCAATGCGAAAGGATTCCATGAAGCCGCTGTACGTGATGAAGCCTTCCGACAGGCTGACAAAGCGTTCCTGCGCGCAAGCGCCGAGATCGATTTCAGCCATCTCCGCATAGCGGGAGCCGAGCGGCGCGGCGAAGAAGATGTCGTCTTCGAAGAGCGGCTCCGACTCCACATCGGACGCTTCCCCGGGGATGGCCATCAACACGGCGTCGACCGCGCCATCGCGCAGCTTCTGCAGCAGGTCGGCGTTCGAGCCCAGGACGAGTTCGGTGTGAAGGTCGGGCTTGCGCAGCTTCATCGCCATGATGACCTTCGGAACGGTCCGGCTCGTGAGCGAATAGAGCGATCCGATGCGGATGCGGTCGGCCGAGTAGCCCGCGACCTCGCGTGTCGCACGGATGCCGTCCGACATCGTGCGCAGCACCTCGCGCGCAACGTCTGCGAGCGCCTTGGCGGCGTCGGTGGGGAGCAAATTGCGCCCTTCGAGCCGGAACAGCGCGCAGCGGGCACCCGTCTCCAGCGAGTGCAGCGCCCGATGCACGCTCACGGTGCTGGTGTCCAGGCGCTCGGCGGTGCGCGCGAGATTCCCTGTCTCCATGAACACAAGCAGGATCTCCAGCTTCCGGAAGGTGATTTCTTCGTCGACGAGGTAGGTCATGTGTGTCCGCGTGTAAGTGCGCCCGTGCGTTGTCGGGCGAGGCCCTGCACGGTAGCGCAGTAGAAGCCCCGCGCGGCGAGCAACCTTGCGCCGCCGCAGGCAAGCCCCTTTATGTCTTCCTAGGGCGAAGCCGCGATCACCAGTACTTTGGATACCGATCTGTTCGAGTCACGTTGTTGTACACAAGCGCGAAGGCCACGATGCAGATCGCGCCGACCAGCGTGGGGAAGAGCAGAAAACCCCATCCGGGGTCACCCAGGAACGCAATGACGGGATTCGATCCGGCCGGCGGATGTACGGTGCGTGTGACCATCATCAGCGCGATGGCCGTTCCGACCGCGATGGAAACTGACCACCACTGCGCCCCGAACATCTGCATGCAAACCAGTCCGACGAGTGAGCTGAGGAAGTGGCCAACAACGACGTTTCGAGGCTGGGAAAAGGGCGCTTCGGGATAGCCGAACACCAGGACGCACGATGCGCCGAAGGACCCAAGCACCATTGCCACGGTCAACCAATTGGTCAAGCAGGCCAGGATGGCAATGATCAGAAAACCGCCTAACCAGGCGAATGCCAACGCCTTCGTCGAGGGCCGAGGCGGCAAAGGGGAGCTGTCGCCCTTGAGTTTTTTCAGAAGAATCATGTTTGCTACGTTTCCTACAAGTGGTTCCGCTCGAATGCGACTCGGCATCGAGAAAAATGGTGGAGTGGAAGTCGCGACGCTGATCGGCGACGGACTTGGATGGTGTTAGCAGGCTCTAGGCTTCATTGCCTGCGGCGGTGTGATCGACGCCTTGCGCATGCCGCAGTGATGCGCACAAGGCGTCGACGCACTGTCGCGAGTGCCGTGCATTGATATCCAGTGCGCTGGTGAAAAAGAAGGCGCCCGTGGTGAGTTCAGCGACGGCTCGCATCGATCCGTTGCGCGAACCGAAGCGTCTATCACCTCGTAGCAAGCTGGATCGATCTTGTTTCCCCGAGCCAATCCGGCACGATCGAACCGTCGGCGCTACGACCTGACAGGAATCCCCACAAGGCGGCATGTCGTGGAGCTTTCGGCGTAGATGGTCTCGTCGGGGCCATACAAACTCGCCTCGCCAAACGCATCTCGCCCCTCTGTGCATGTGAGCCGAACTTCGACGCGCACGCGCGACGTTTTCAGTGTCAGGAACTGTCGATACCCGATGTCGAGGCCACTTGTTGAGTACGCTTGGCCTGGAGGCAGTGAAGACAGAACGGCGCAGCCGAACGCCGAGTCGGGGATGGAGCCGATCCATCCTCCCTGAATGGCGCCCATCGGATTGAGTTGGCCGTACGTGGGGGGCAGCCTTGATCGCGAAGAAGCTTAGCGATTTCGCGCACTCGGCGTACGGCAACTCTCCGCCCATCATTTGCTGCATAACCTCAAGTCCGGATTTGCCGGCGAGTTCTTCGGGGTGCGCGATGGCAGAGCCCCGACCTCTTTGCAGACGTTCGAGAACGGCCTGCTCATCTGCGATCCAATGTTGAAGCGTTTCTTCTGGTGTCATGTGAACTCCCTGGTTATTTGTTGCGAAAAGCCCGCCGTCCTTCAAACGTGAGGCGGGCATTTGTAGGGTACGCGATCAAAGCCGCCTGCAAATGCGTGTGAATCTGCCTACAACCTGGCCGCCCCAGCCTGTTCTGCTGCAATGCCGTCCTCGCCAGAGATGCCCCTGCATGACCGTGCGCGTTAGGCCACCGCCGCAAGCGAAAGCCTCGCCAGGTTCCTAGAATGTCTGCCCCACCCCGCAAGGCATTCATGACACAGGGCTTCATCCGGATTCGCGGTGCACGTCAGCACAACCTCCAGAACCTCGATCTCGACATCCGCACCGGCGAGATGACGGTGGTCACCGGCCCGAGCGGTTCCGGCAAGTCGAGCCTGGTGTTCGACACGCTCTACGCGGAAGGCCAGCGGCGGTACGTGGAGACTTTCTCGGCCTACGCCCGACAGTTCCTGGACCGAATGGACAAGCCCGCCGTCGACAAAGTCGAAGGAGTGCCGCCCGCCATTGCCATCGACCAGACCAATCCGGTGCGATCGTCCCGCTCCACCGTGGGCACGATGACGGAGCTGAACGACCATCTGAAGCTGCTCTTCGCGCGTGCCGCGCAGCTTTTCGACCGCGAGACCGCGCTGGCGGTGCGGCACGATTCGCCGGATTCGATCTACGCCGAACTGGTCTCTCGCGCTGCCGCGGCAGGCGATCCGCGCGTGGTGCTGACCTTTCCGGTCGAACTGCCCGCCAGCACTTCGGCCGAGGAAGTCACGCAATGGCTGTCCGCCAGCGGCTTCACGCGGGTGCAGGCCGAGCGCGATGTTGCAACGCCGACGGGGCCACGCAAAGTGCTCGACGTCGTGGCTGATCGCTTTCGCATGGCCGGGGCCGAGAGAGCCCGTGTCGTCGAAGCCATCGAGGTGGCCCTCAAGCGCGGCAGTGGGCGGCTCACGGTCTATGCCTTGTCCGGCGATGAAGGCGCTGCGCCCGATGTCTGGAAGTTCTCCACCGGCCTGCATTGCCCCGAGAGCGACATTCGCTATGGCGATCCGCTGCCGTCGATGTTCTCTTTCAACTCGGCAGTGGGTGCGTGCGAAACCTGCCGCGGATTCGGCCGGGTAATCGGCGTCGATCTCGGGCTGGTGATTCCGAACGACAAGCTCACGCTGCGCGCAGGTGCGATCAAGACGATCCAGACGCCAGCATGGAAAGAGGCGCAGGACGACCTCATGCGTCACGCGGAGGCCGCCGGCATTCCGCGCGACACGCCCTGGAACAAGCTGACCGACGAACAGAAGCACTGGGTGATCGAAGGCACGCCCAACTACAAGGAAGGCAACTGGAACAAGCAGTGGTATGGCGTGCGCCGCTTCTTCGGCTACCTGGAGAGCAAGGCGTACAAGATGCACATCCGGGTGCTCTTGTCGAAGTACCGCAGCTACACCCCATGCCCGACCTGTGCGGGCGCGCGGCTCAAGCTCGACAGCCTGCTGTGGCGCATCGGCAGCAAGCAGGACGCCGACGCCGTGCTCGACCCCGCGAAGCGCTTCATGCCAGTTGGCACCAAATGGTCGCGGGCGCAACTCGAAGCACTTCCGGGCCTGTGCCTGCATGACCTCATGCTGCTGCCCATCGAGCGCCTGCGGCGCTTCTTCGACGGCATCGAAAGCCACCGCCATGGCAATGGCAGCACGGCGAGCGACGGCGATGTGCAGGCGCTCAAGCTGTTGTTCGAAGAGATCACGACGCGCTTGCGCTATCTGCACGACGTCGGCATCGGCTACCTCACGCTCGACCGCCAGAGCCGAACGCTGAGCGGCGGTGAAGTGCAGCGCATCAACCTCACGACGGCGCTCGGCACGTCGTTGGTCAACACGCTCTTCGTGCTCGACGAGCCCAGCATCGGACTGCATCCGCGCGACATGAACCGCATCACCGAGGCGATGCTGCGCCTGCGGGACGCGGGCAACACGCTCGTCGTCGTGGAGCACGACCCCGCGGTCATGCTGGCTGCCGATCGCGTGATCGACATGGGCCCCGGCCCGGGCGTGCGCGGCGGGCAAGTGGTGTTCGACGGCAGCACCGACGCGCTGCGCGATGCCGACACGCTCACCGGCCAATACCTCGGCGGACGCAAGCAGATCGGCATGGCCTTTCGCCGCATGGTGAGCGAGAACACGCCGCGCCTCATCCTGGAGGGCGTGCGCGAGCACAACCTGCAGAACGTGACGGTCGAGCTGCCGTTGTCGCGGCTGGTGTGCATCACCGGCGTGAGCGGTTCGGGCAAGTCGACGCTGGTGCAGGACGTGCTCGCACCGGCGCTGATGCGGCACTTCGGCAGGGCGACCGAATCGCCGGGCGCGCACGACCGCCTGCTGGGCGCCGATCACCTGAGCGATGTGGTCTTTGTCGACCAGTCGCCGATCGGCAAGACGGCGCGCTCCAATCCCGCGAGCTATGTCGGTGCGTGGGATGCCATCCGCGAAATTTTTGCGACGGCGGCGCTCTCGCGGCAGCGGGGCTACACCGCATCGAAGTTCAGCTTCAACAGCGGCGACGGACGCTGCCCAACCTGCGGGGGCTCGGGCTTCGAGCACGTCGAGATGCAGTTTCTCTCCGACGTCTATCTTCGCTGCCCCGATTGCGACGGCAAGCGCTATCGGCCGGAGATTCTTGAAGTCACCATCGAGCGTGGCGGCCGCAGCGTCAACGTGGCGGATGTGCTAGATCTCACCGTCGCGGAAGCGGCCGCGGCGTTTGGGGCCGACCGGGACGTGCTGCGGACGCTGCAGCCCATCGTCGACGTGGGGCTCGACTATGTGAAGCTCGGCCAGCCGGTGCCCACGCTGAGTGGGGGCGAGGCGCAGCGGCTCAAGCTCGCGGGCTTTCTGGCCGAAGCTGCGAAGAGCGGTAGCGCAAGCAAGCAACCGCTCGCGCGCAAGGGGACGCTGTTTCTTTTCGACGAGCCCACGACCGGCCTGCACTTCGATGACATCGCACGCCTGATGCGGGCCTTGCGCAAGCTGCTCGATGCCGGGCATTCGCTGGTCGTGATCGAACATAACCTCGACGTGATCCGCGCCAGCGACTGGCTGATCGACCTGGGGCCCGAAGGCGGCGAGGGCGGCGGGCAGATCGTCGCGGTCGGCACGCCCGAGCAGGTGCGCGAGAACCGTGCGTCCCTCACCGGCGCGGCCCTTGCGGATTACGAACTGGCCATCGGACCGGGCGCCTACAAGGTGGCCGAGCGCGCAGCCCGGTCGTATGCAGCGCGCGCGCAACCGGCGCCCGGCCGGGAAGCGATCCAGATCGTGAATGCGCGGGAGCACAACCTCAAGCATCTCTCGGTCGACATCCCGCGGGGCAAGTTCAGCGTGGTGACCGGTGTCAGCGGCTCGGGCAAGTCCACCTTGGCCTTCGACATCCTTTTCAACGAAGGTCAGCGGCGTTATCTCGAATCGCTGAACGCCTATGCGCGCAGCATCGTGCAACCCGCAGGCCGTCCGGAAGTGGATGCCGTGTATGGCATTCCGCCGACAGTCGCGATCGAGCAGCGCCTGTCGCGCGGCGGTCGCAAGAGCACGGTCGGCACGACCACGGAGGTGTGGCACTTCCTGCGTCTGCTGTACGTCAAGCTCGGCATCCAGCATTGCATTCACGATGGCTCCGCCGTGCAGCCGCAAACGCCGGACAGCATCGCCGCGCAGTTGCTGAAGAACTTCAAGGGCCAGCACATCGGGCTGCTTGCGCCGCTGGTGAGCAATCGCAAGGGCGTCTACACCGAACTCGCCGACTGGGCGCGTCCACGTGGCTATACGCATCTGCGGGTGGATGGCGCGTTCTTGCCGACGACGAACTTCCCGCGCATCGATCGTTTCAAGGAGCACAGCATCGAGCTGCCCGTGGCAAGCCTGGATGTGCTGCCTTCGCAGGAGACGGAGCTGCGCCAGGCGCTCACGCGCGCGCTGGAACACGGCAAGGGCGTGGTGCATGTGCTGAGCGATCTCACAGGCCTGCGTGGCGCGATGATGGCGGGGGCGCCGACCAACGGCATCGGACGCGCGCACGTGTTCTCGACACTGCGTGCGTGCCCGGTTTGCAGCACCAGCTATGCGGAACTCGATCCGCGCCTGTTCTCGTACAACAGCAAGCATGGTTGGTGCCCGGACTGCGTGGGAACCGGCGTGAAGCTCACGAAGGAGCAGCGCAAGGTCTACGACGATTCGGTGATGGCTGACGACCAGAAGGGGCGCGAGCAAACCTTTGCCGAGCCCGAGGCTGAAGACGTGGGCGATGTGGTGTGCCCGACTTGCGAAGGCACACGGCTCAATGCAACGGCGCGCGCGGTGAGCTTCGGAGGGTCGGAAGCGGTCGGCGTGAGCGGCATCGGCATCACCGAGATTGCGCGCATGAGCGTGAGTGACATCCGCGTGTGGTTCGAAGGCTTGAAGCTCTCCGGCCGTGAGGCCGAGATCGCGCGCGACCTGGTTCCCGAGATCAAGAGCCGGCTCGAATTCCTCGAAGAGGTGGGGCTGGGCTATCTCACGCTTGACCGCGGCGCGCCGACGTTGAGCGGCGGCGAGGCGCAGCGCATTCGCCTCGCGGCGCAACTCGGCAGCAACCTGCAAGGCGTCTGCTACGTGCTCGACGAGCCCACCATCGGCCTGCATGCGCGGGACAACCAGATCCTGCTCGACGCGCTCCACAAGCTGGGCGACAAGGGCAATACGCTGGTGGTCGTGGAGCACGACGAGGACACGATTCGCCGCGCCGATCACATCATCGACATCGGTCCGAGTGCGGGCAAGCGCGGCGGCCGGCTGGTGGCGGAGGGCACAGTTTCCGACATCCAGAACGCGGGCGATTCGCAGACGGGCCGCTATCTGCGCAACGCGATCAAGCATCCGCTGCAGGCGCGGCGCCTGGTGCCGCCGCCAGAGCCGGGTGCGCCGGATTGGCTCTCGGTGCGCGGAGCCGATCTTCACAACCTCAAGGACGTGACGGTGACACTGCCGCTGCGGCGCCTGGTGGCGGTGACGGGTGTCAGCGGTTCCGGCAAGTCGACGCTGGCGCGCGACGTGTTGCTGGCCAACGTGTATGCGGTGGTGGTGCAGCGGATGACCAAGGCCGGCCGTGATGCGGACGCTGCCGGCAAGCATCCCGCATGGTCAGGATGCAGCTCGGTCGAAGGCTACGAGACGATCGACCGCGTGCTCGAAGTCGACCAGACGCCCATCGGCAAGACCCCGCGCAGTTGCCCGGCGACCTACATCGGCTTCTGGGACACCATCCGCAAGCTGTTTGCCGACACGCTCGAGGCCAAGGCGCGCGGCTACGGGCCGGCGCGCTTCAGTTTCAACACCGGCGAAGGCCGCTGCCCCGGCTGCGACGGCGCGGGCGTGCGCACCATCGAGATGAGCTTCCTGCCTGACGTGAAGGTGCCTTGCGAGGTTTGCCATGGTGCGCGCTTCAATCCCGAGACGCTGGCGGTGAGCTGGCGCGGCAAGAGCATCGGCGATGTCCTGCAGATGGAAGTCGATGAAGCGGTCGAGTTCTTCGCTTCGATGCCCAACATCAGCCATCCGCTGCAGTTGCTCAAGGACGTGGGGTTGGGCTATCTCACGCTGGGCCAGCCGTCGCCGACGCTGTCTGGCGGCGAGGCGCAGCGCATCAAGCTCGTGACCGAACTCAGCAAGGTGCGCGACGACGTCACCCGGCGCGGCAACAAGGCGCCGCACACGCTGTATGTGCTTGACGAGCCGACGGTCGGCCTGCACATGGCCGACGTCGAAAAGCTGATCCACGTGCTGCACCGCCTGGTGAATGGCGGGCACAGCGTGATCGTCATCGAACACGACCTGGACGTGATTGCGGAGGCCGACTGGCTGATCGACCTGGGTCCGGAAGGCGGCAATGCGGGCGGGCGCGTCGTGGCCGCTGCGCCGCCGGAAGAAGTGGTGAAACTGGGCACGCACACCGGGGTCGCGCTTGCGCCGGTGCTGGCGCGGTCGCGTGAGGCGCATGTCGTGCTGACCTTGCCCGTGCAGGAGTCCGAGCCGGTGGCGGCGCGGCGCGAGGCATAGGACATGCTCACGATCTACAACGAACGAATGCCCTCAATGTGCTCGACGGCTTCATGCAGCACGCGGGCTGAGCGCCCGCGTGGCATGGGTTCTTACTGCTTGCGTGCTGCGACGGCCTGCTCGGCCTTCGTGACCAGATCGTTGCCGACAGTCGACTTCCACTTGGTGTAGACCGGGCGCGTCGCCTTCACAAAAGCATCGCGTTCGGCCGGCGTCAGTTGCGTCACGGTCACACCCATTGCGGCGATGTCCTTGAGCACGGGCTTGTCCGCACCGGTCAATCCTTTGCGGGCGAGCGCAATGTTCTGTTTGCCGGCATCGATGGCGGCTTGGCGAACGATGGCTTGATCAGCCGGCGTCCACGAGGCCCAGGTTTCCTTGTTGACGACGAACACGAGCGGATCGCACACGTAGCCCCAGGTGGTCACGAACTTCTGCCCGACGGTGTGCATCTTGAGCACGGTGAAGAGGAACAGCGGGTTCTCCTGTCCGTCGACGGCACCACTGGCGAGCGCGGGCTGCGCATCGGCCCAGCTCATCTGCGTGGGATTGGCGCCCAGCGCGGTGAACATGTCCGAGAAAATCGGTGAGCCGACGACGCGGATCTTCATGCCCTTCAAATCTTCGGGCGTCTTGATGGGCTTCTTCGAATTGGTGATTTCGCGGAAGCCGTTTTCACCCCATGCCAGAGGCACGACGCCAGACTTGTCGAGGGTCGAGAAAATTTCCTTGCCTACTTCGCCTTGCGTGAGCGCATCGACGGCTGCGTAGTCGGGCATCAGGAAGGGCATCGAGAAGAGGTTGAGCTGCTTGACTTGCGGTGACCAGTTGATGGTCGAACCCACGGCCATGTCGATGACGCCTTGGCGCAATGCGCTGAACTCGCGCGTCTGGTCGCCCTGGATCAGCGACACGCCAGGGTAGAGCTTGATGTTGATGCGGCCTTGAGTGCGCTCTTTCACGAGGTCGGCCCAGATGCGGCCCGCTTCGCCCCAAGGGGTCGGGGGGCCTAGGACCAGGGACATCTTGTATTCGGACTTGTAGGTCTGGGCGGGGGCTGCTACTGAGAAGCTGCCTAGGGTGGCTGCTACGGCCATGAGGGCTAGTAGGGAACGGCGGAATTTCATGGGTGGGTCTCCTTGGGGTAATACGTTTGAAAGGGTGGGGGGCGTCTTGGGGGGGCCGCCCGGTATGCGGTGCGGGCTGTGCGACCCCGCTGCGCCGGCCCTTCGGGCTTCCCTGCAGTGCTCGCCTCAGGTGGGGTCCGCGTGAAACTCGCTGCGCTCAAACACACGCGGCCCTGATCCACCTGAGGCTGCGCGCTTCGGCGGCGCAGAAGGGTCGCACAGCCCGCACCGCATACCGGGCTCTGTGGGTGGCGACGAATGCGCGCGCCTCGAAGGGTCGCAGCCTGCCCGTTATTCACGGCGATGGCGGCGGACCGTTCTCCCCCACCCTCTCTGCGATGGCGGGCGGTGTGCGCTGGGGCGGCCGTTGAGGCACCGCCGAGCAGCGCAGCGGTACGCGGATCAGGGCTCGCGACTGTTTGAGCCGCAGGCGAGTTTGAGCGGGACCCCGCGTATCGCGAGCAGCGCAGGGCAGCCGCAAAGCGGCCGGTGACGTCGGCCGCCCCAGCGCACACCGCCCGCCATCGCCACCCCCGCCCTTCCTGCATTTGCATTCCTAGTACCCCAATTTCCGGGGCAGCCACAACGCAAGTTCGGGCCAGGCGATGACAGCCACCATCACGAGGAACATCGCAAACAGCATCCAGCCCACCCAACGCACGGTTTCTTCCATGCGCACGTTGGCGATTCGGCAAGAGACCATCAGGTTCACGGCCAGCGGCGGCGTGAACTGTCCGAGTGCGACCTTGAGTGTCAGGATGACGCCGAACCAGACCGGGTCCCACTTGTAGTGCTGCACGATGGGCCACAGCAGCGGCACGAAGATCAGGAAGATCGAGACACCGTCGAGGAACATGCCGACGGTGATGAGCAGCAGGATCAACAGCGACAGCACGCCGTATTCGCCCAGGCCCGAATTCACGATGGCCCGCGTGACCGGGTCGATCACGCCCAGCGTCGACAACGAATACGCAAAGATCCCGGCAAGCGACACCACCAGCAGGATCACGGCCGACAACTCGCCCGATTCGCGCAGGATCGTGAAGAGGTCCTTGACCTTGATCGTGCGATGGATCGCCATTCCGACGAAGAGGCCATAGAACACTGCCACCACCGCTGCTTCGGTCGGCGTGAAGAGGCCCGCGCGCATGCCGCCGAGGATCAGCACAGGCGCAGCCAGGCCCCAGGTTGCTTCACGAAAGCTCTTCCAGAACGGCGGACGTGGCAGGCTCGATTCGAGCGCGCCCATCTTGTGCTTGCGGGCCAGCCACACTGCCGGAACGATCAGCGCGATGCCAGCCAGAATGCCGGGCACCATGCCCGCCGCGAAGAGCGCCGGCACCGATGCGCCCGGCACCAGCACCGAATACACGATGAAGGCCACCGAAGGTGGGATCAGGATGTCCGTGGCGGCCGCCGCGCCGACCACGCTGGCCGAATACGCATCGGGGTAGCCGGCACGCGACATCGCCGTGATCATCACCGCGCCAACCGCGGCCGCATTGGCAGGGCCTGAACCGGAGATGCCGCCGAGGAACATCGCCACGACGATCGCCACCAGCGGCAGCATGCCGGGGCCGCGCCCGACGATCGCGATAGCGAAGTTGACCAGCCGCAACGCCACGCCCGAGCGGTCGAAGATCGAGCCGACGAGCACGAACATCGGGATCGCGAGCAGCGGATATTTGCCGAGACCGGCGTAGAAGTTCTGCGGCACGGCGAGCAGGCCGAACCACTGCGCGTCGCCATTCGCCAATGCAATGCAGGCCGCGCCCGCGAGGCCGAGCGCCGCGCCGATCGGCACGCCGATCAGCATCATCAGGATGAAGGCGACGAAGAGGAGCGTGGGGATCATGGCTTCGCGCCCCGGTCATTCGCGCCATAGTTGGTCTTGCGGCCGCGTCGAACGAAGAGGCCGACCGCGCGCAGGGCGATGGCAAACGAGACGATGGGCAGCCAGATCGAATACCACCACTGCGGCACGCCAATGCCCGGCGACGTTTCTTCGAAGCGATAGTCGTCCCACACCACGCGCACGCTGAGTGCGGCGATCAGGAAGAACAGCACCGCGACCATGGCTGCGCCGAACTGCGCCAGGCGCTTGCGGCGCGCCATCGATCCGCTCTCGGCGAAATATTCGATGCGGATGTGGCGATCGCGCGCCACGGCCGCTGAGCCTGCGACCAGCGCCAGCAGGATCATCAGGAACACCGAGAACTCTTCGGTCCACGCGAAGGACGAATCGGTGAAATAGCGCACCAGCACGTTGGCGAAGGTGATGCAGGCCAGGAGGCCCATGATGACCACCGTCGCCCAGTCCTCGATGGCGAGCGGTACGCGCGTCGGTTCGTCGGCGGCTTGGATTTCAGGGGGAATGGGGCTGGCGGCGTCCAGCACAGGGCCGGACTCGTGGGGAGTGGTCATCGGGATTGCGGGCAGATGAGGCAGATGCCGTGTCACCGGGCGGACGCCGGGACGGGATCCGTGCACCTCGACAGCGAAGCGATGATGAATCGTAACGATCCATGACCACTTCGTTCATCGGGGGTTTCCTTAGCTGCCGGCGTCCCCGCCCTATGCCAGGACGACCTGCGTCTTGAAGGGAAGCCGGCCGAGCGCCTGCTGCAGTTGCTGGCGCAATGGATTCGCCAACTCGCCGGCGGCCTTTGCATCGATGACGACTTGCAATGCGTTTTCGCCGTCCGGCCGCACTTCCGGGCGCGCCGCGGCATCGACACCGAGCGCCGCGCAAGCTTCGTCGACCATGGTGGCGGCCACCTTGCGGGCGGCCATTGCGCGCAGTTCGGGCTTGTAGATCTTGCCGACGTTGGTCATCGGCATGGTTTCGATGACGACCACCGCCTTCGGCTTGGCCGGCGCTTCGTCGACGCGCTCGGCGGTAAAGGCCAGCAGTTCGGCTTCAGTGGCCGATGCGCCGGGGACGAGCGTCGCGAAGACCACCGGGAGTTCGCCCGCATAGGCATCGGGCGCGCCGACCGCCGCGCACAACTGCACGGCGGGGTGGGCGCCCAGGGCATCCTCGATCGTCTTCGGATCGATGTTGTGGCCGCTGCGGATGATCAGGTCCTTGGAGCGGCCGCTCAGGTTGAGCCGTCCTTCGTCGTCGAGCCACCCGAGATCGCCTGTGGCGAGCCAGCCGTCAGCGGTGAAGGCCTTCGCGTTATCGGCCGGGTCCACAAAGCCCGAAAACACATTCGGCGACTTGAACAACACCATGCCTTGCTCGCCCGGAGGCAGGTCGCGTTGGGTGGCGTTGCCGTTTTCGTCGAGCGCGACGATGCGCAGCTGCGAATAGGGCAGGCGAAATCCGACGCAGCCGGCCGGGCCGATGACGCCCGGCGGCGTGATGGTCGAAATGCCGGCCATCTCGGTCATGCCGAGGCTTTCATGCACATGCAGGCCGAAGAGGCGCTCGAAGCGCGCTGCGAGTTCGGGGGCCAGCACGGCGGCGCCGGTGCGGCAGTAGTTGATCGACGAGATGTCAGCGCCATCGAGCGGCACGTTGGCCAGCGCGGCGAGCACGGTCGGCACCGCGGACAGCGACGTGGGACGGTATTTCTCGACCAGCCGCCAGTAGTTGCTCAGCACCTGCTTGTTGCGCAGCAGGGTGGTGGTCGGGATGATCATCTCGACCCCCGCCGACAACAGCGAGAGTGACGCCGGCAGCACGCCCGCCACATGGAACAAGGGGTAGCCGTTGATGGCGGCATCGTTCGGGCCCTGTCCGGTGATCTGGATGCTGGCCCACGCCGTGAACACTTGCGCGCCGTGACTGTGGCGCGCAAGCTTGGGCGCGCCGGTCGTGCCGCCGGTGTGGAAATACGCGGCGATGTCGATCGGCTGAATGTCGCGCTCACTCACCAGACGGTCGGAGGGCTCTCTCGCGCGCAGGGCATTGAAGTCGGCCACGCGTTCGGGCAGCGTACCGGCGCTGCCCGGCACTTCGTCGTGCGGCGCGACGCGCAGCACGGTGGTGAGCGTGGGCACCTGCGAGCGCAGCCGCATCGCCTTGGACCACATGCCCGAATCGGATTCGGACCCATAGGCGATGAGCACCTTCGCACGGCCCGCCGTCATCAGCGAAACCAGCTTCTCGTCAGTCAGAAGCGGGTTGAGCGGCTGCGTGATGCCCGCTGCCGCGCCGCCCCAGAGCGCGAGGTGATATTCGAGACACGCCGGCATCAGCACCGCCACCGCGTCGTCGGGACCGACACCGAGGCCGTGCAGCATATTCGCGGTCTGGTGGATGCCCGCCAGCAGTTCGGCATAGGACCACCGGATCGGCTCGTCGGCGGGATCGCCAGTCCGCAGGAAAGTCAGCGCCGGTTTGTCGCCGAAAGCCGCGCCCGAATTGCGGAAGATCTCGTAGGTGCTTCGGACCGTGAGCGCTTCGCCGAGCGGGGTTTCCTCGATCTTTCGGATGTCCGCCATGCTACGGACCGGAAACGCCTGGCTGAATGGCGCAGCGGTGCGCATGGGTTGGGTGCTCATGAGGGCTGCCTGCCGAGTTCGATGTAGCGCTGCAAGTGACGGTCTTCGTCACCGAGCTGATGGTCGATCATCACGAGACGCTTGGCAAAGTGGGCCAGCGGCAGTTCCCAGGTCATGCCGATGCCGCCGTGCAACTGGATGCTCTCCTGGGCCACCAGCGTGCCGATGCGCCCGATGCTGAATTTCGCGGCCGACAGCGCGCGCTCGCGCGTGAGCCGGTCCGCGCCGATGGCTGCCGCGGCGTTGATCACGGCCGAGCGTGCCTGTTCGATCTCGAGGAGAAGGTCCGCCATGCGATGTTGCAGCGCCTGGAAGCTGCCGATGAGCATGCCGAACTGCTTGCGCGTGCGCAGGTATTCGAGCGTGGCGGTCTTGGCGGACTCCATGGCCCCGAGCGCCTCGGCGCACAGGGCGAGAATCCCGCGGCCGACTGCGCGCTCGAGCGTGGCGTAACCCGCGCCTTCGGCACCCAGCAGTGCGTCCGCGCCGAGCTTTGCCTTTTCGAAGGTCAGCTCCGCGACGCGGCCTCCATCGATGCCGGCGCAGCCACGCACTCTCAGGCCGGGCGTATTGGCAGGCACGATGAAGAGCGAGATACCGGCTTCGTCATCGACCGAGCCCGAAGTGCGGGCCGTGACGACGAAGAGGTCGGCCCGCTCGCCCTGCGCGACCACTGCCTTGGCGCCCTTGAGCACCCAGCCATCGCCGCTGCGCTCGGCGCGCGTCTGCACGCGGGAGAGTTCGTAGTGCGATTCGGGCTCGTCGTGCGCGAAGGCCGCCATGGTGGTGCCGCCGACGATGTCTGCCAGCAGCTTCTTCTGTGCATCGTTGCCTGCAAGGGCGATCGCTTCGCCTGCCATCACGGCACCGAGCAGCGGCTCGACCACGAGGCCGCGACCGAGTGCCTCGAAGACCACCGCGATGTCGAAGCCCTCGCCGCCGAAGCCGCCATCGGCTTCCCTGAAGAGCGCGCCGATCACGCCCAGTTCCGCAAACTGTTGCCAGATCTCCGTGCTGTAGCCCTGGGGCGATCGTGCAATGCGGTCGCGTGTCTCAAAGCCGTACTGCTCCGCGATGAAGCGGTTCAGGCTGTCGGCGAGCATGCGCCGGTCTTCGGTGTGTTCGAAGTTCATGGCAGTTCTCTCAGAGTCCGAGGATCATCTTCGAGATGATGTTCTTCTGGATTTCATTGGAGCCGCCGAAGATCGACAGCTTGCGGTTGTTGAAGTAGCGCGCTGCTGCGGATGCGGCATAAGCGGGGCCGAAAGGTTCGCCACTGAAGCCTTCCTCCAGCGCCTCGGCAACGAAGGGCCGTGCATAGGCGCCCATCGCACGTCGGGCGAGCGATGAGATTTCCTGGCGTATCTCGGTGCCGCGGATCTTCAGCATCGAGCTTTCCGCACCGGGCACGCCGCCACCGGCCACAGCCGCGATCACGCGCAGGTTGGTCGTCTTCATGTTTTCAAGGTCGATCTCGACGCGGGCCATGCGTGCCGCGAAGGCCGGATCGTCGGCCAGCGGGCGGCCGTTCTTCGTCTGCCCGGCGGCGATTTTCTTGAGCTGTTCCATGGCGGCGACGGAGAAGCCCACGCCTGCGATGTTGGTGCGCTCATAAGTCAGCAGGTACTTGGCGCAGGTCCAGCCCTTGTTCTCTTCGCCGACAAGGTTCTCCGCAGGCACGCGCACGTCCGAGAAGAAAACCTCGTTCACTTCGTGCTCGCCGTCGAGCGTGATGATCGGTCGCACTTCGACGCCGTGCGACTTCATGTCGATCAGCAGGAAGCTGATGCCTTCCTGCTTCTTGGCCTCGCGATTCGTGCGCACCAGGCAGAAGATCATGTTGGCGTGGTGGCCCAGCGTGGTCCATGTCTTCTGACCGTTGACGATGTAGTGGTCACCTTCGGCATCGTGGCCGCGCACGGCCTGGGTCTTGACCGCGGCGAGATCGGAGCCGGCGCCCGGTTCCGAATAG
Source organism: Variovorax sp. 01N429 (assembly GCF_056399425.1). NCBI lineage: Bacteria > Pseudomonadati > Pseudomonadota > Betaproteobacteria > Burkholderiales > Comamonadaceae > Variovorax > Variovorax sp. 01N429. The sequence goes on from NZ_JBFTRG010000021.1 coordinate 64,873, forward strand.
CCCTGACACCACCAGTCGGAGCCGTCGAGGATGCGCGGAAGCCAATAACGCTTCTGCGCCTCGTTGCCGTACTTGATCAGCACCGGGCCGAGCATGTTCACGCCGAAGGGCACGATGCGCGGTGCATGGGCGAGGGCGCATTCGTTTTCGAAGATGAACTTCTCGACGGCAGTCCATCCCGGTCCGCCGTATTGCTCGGGCCAATGGTTCGCGAGCCAGCCGCGCTCGTTCAGGATGGCGTGCCATTCCTGCATGTCGGCCTTGCTCAGGTGCTTGCCGGTGGCGACCTTGTCGGAAAGCCGCTTGGGCAGCTTGTCAGCGAGGAAGGAACGCACTTCGCTGCGGAAGGCTTCTTCTTCGGGCGTGAAGTTCAGGTCCATGACTGGTTCTCCGCTCAATAGATTTCAAAGAGCCCCGCAGCGCCCATGCCGCCCGCGATGCACATCGTGACGACCGCGTACTTCGCGCCGCGGCGCTTGCCTTCGATCAGCACGTGGCCGGCAAGTCGTGCACCGGTCATGCCGAAGGGGTGGCCGATGGAAATCGCGCCGCCGTTGACGTTCAGCCGTTCCGACGGAATGCCGAGCTTGTCCTGGCAGTAGATCGATTGCGAGGCGAAGGCTTCGTTGAGTTCCCACAGGTCGATGTCACTCACCTTCAGTCCGTGGCGTGCCAGCAGTTTCGGCACCGCAAAGACAGGGCCGATGCCCATCTCGTCGGGCTCGCAACCCGCGACCGCCAAGCCGCGGAAGGCGCCCAGGGGCTTGATGTTGGCCCGCTCGGCTTCCTTGGCTTCCATCAGCACGCAGGCCGATGCGCCATCGGAGAGCTGCGAGGCATTGCCTGCGGTGATGAACTTGTCCGCGCCCATGACCGGTTGCAGCTTGGCAAGCGCCTCATATGTCGTGCCGCGGCGGTTGCAGGTGTCGTGGTCGATCGTCACCTCGCGCTGCGTGACTTCCTTGGTGTCCTTGTTCGTCTCGGCCATCGTCGTGGTGCAGGCCACGATCTCGTCCTTGTAGCGCCCGGCGATCTGCGCCTCTTCGGTCTTGCGCTGGCTCTCGGCGGAGAAGCGGTCCTGCGCTTCGCGGCTGATGCCGTAGCGCTGCGCCACGATGTCGGCGGTTTCGATCATCGCCATGTAGAGCGCGGGCTTGTGCTGGACGATCCACGGGTCCATGCCGCTGTCGCCACTGTCGGTCGCGCTGCGCGAGCGGATCTGCGAGATGCTTTCGACACCGCCCGCGATCATGGCCGGCGCGCCGTCCACCACGATGCGGCCCGCCGCCATCGCGATCGCCTGCAGGCCCGATGCGCAGAAGCGGTTGACGGTGGTGCCGGCGATCGAGATCGGCAGGCCCGCGCGGATGATGGTCTGGCGTGCGATGTTGCGGCCGGTGGTGCCTTCGGGATAGCCGCAGCCGAGGATCGCGTCTTCGATCAGCGCGGGATCGATGTCCGCGCGCTCCACGGCGGCCTTGACCGCGAACGCGGCCAGCGTGGCGCCGGGCGTGATGTTGAATTCGCCGCGGTGCGCCTTGGTGAGCGGGGTGCGGGCGGTGGAAACAATGACGGCTTCGCGCATGGGGCGCTCCTTATTCGGATTGGTTGAGGCTTGCGAAATCGGCGCCGCGTTCGACCAGTTCGACCAGCAGCGGAGAGGGTTTCCAGAACACCGGGTCTTCCTTGGCGAATTCGCGGATGTCCGCGAGCACCTTGTCCAGACCCACGGTGTCGGCGTACTTCATCGGGCCACCGCGAAAGCGCGGAAAGCCGTAGCCATAGAGAAAGGTCACGTCGACATCGAGCGGCCGCAGGGCGATGCGCTGGTGGACGACGTTGGCGCCCTCGTTGATCATTGCGGCCATGTAGCGGCGCATGATTTCCTCGTCGCTGAAACTGCGCGGCGTGATGCCGGCGCGCTGGCGTTCGGCGTCGATGATGGCGAGCACTTCGGGGTCCGGCGTGCCGGTGCGCGCGCCTTCGGGATAGAGGTAGTAGCCGCGCTGCGTCTTCTGGCCGAACCAGCCGCGCTCGCAGATGCGATCGGCAATCTGCACATAGCGCGCCTTCGGGTCCCTCGTCGCAGCCTTGCGCTTGCGCGTGGCCCAACCGATGTCGCCGCCGGCGAGGTCCGAAACCTGGAAAGGCCCCATCGGATAGCCGAAGTCACGCACCGCCTTGTCGATCTGGTAGGGCGATGCCCCGTCTTCCATCATGTGATCGGCGGCCTGCCGATACACCGCGAGGATGCGATTGCCGATGAAGCCGTCGCACACGCCGGCGCGCACCGGCACCTTCTTGAGCTTCTTGGCAAGCTCGAAGCCGGTGGCGACCACATCGGCGCTCACCTTGGCAGGCACCACGATTTCCAGCAGCTTCATGATGTTGGCCGGCGAGAAGAAGTGCAGGCCCACCACGTCGGCCGGGCGCGAAATGCTGGCGGCGATCTCGTCGATGTCCAGGTAGGACGTGTTGGTCGCGAGCACCGCACCGGGCTTGCACACGCGATCGAGTTCGGCAAAGACGGCCTTCTTGACGCTCATGTCCTCGAAGACGGCTTCGACCACGATGTCGACCTTTGCGAGTGCATCGTAGGAGATCGAGCCCGAGAAGCGTGCCATGACCGCGGCCTTGGTCTCGAGCGTCATGCGGCCCTTTTGAATGAGGCCGTCGTACACCTTCTCGACGTTGGCGCGGCCGCGCGCGAGCTGGGTGTCGTCCCGTTCGATCATCGTGACCGGCATGCCCGCATCGAGCATGGCCACCGCGATGCCCGCACCCATCGTGCCGCCGCCGACGATGCCGGCCGAATCGAGGGGGCGGGGCTTGGCGGCCTTGGTCTCGGGCGCCTTCAGCACTTCGCGCTCGGCAAAGAAGGCGTGGATCAGGCCGGCGCGCTGCGGGCTCTCGATGCACTGCATGAAGAGCTTGCGCTCGAGCGCCATGCCTTCGTCGAAGGGCAGCGTGAGCGCGGCTTCCACCGCTTCGACGATCTTCATCGGCGAGAACAGGCCGCGGCTCTTCTTGGCGGTGTCGGCGCGGGCAGCTTCGAGTGCCGCGCGGCTTGCATCAGCGTCGGCCAGCGCCTGGGCGTCGCGCGTGCGGCGCACCGGCGCGTTGCCGGCGATGAGTTCCTTGGCGTAGGCGAGGCCTTCGGCCAATGCGTCGGCGCCGACGCCCGCTCTGTCGATCAAGCCCAGCGCAAGCGCTTCCTTGGCATTGGCGTGGCGACCGCTCAGCATCAGTTCGATGGCCGGCTTGACGCCGATGAGGCGCGGCGTGCGTTGCGTGCCGCCTGAGCCGGGAATCAGGCCCAGCGCCACTTCAGGCAGGCCCAGCTTGGCCGAAGGCACTGCGAAGCGGTAGTGCGCCGACAGCGCGACCTCCAGGCCGCCGCCCAGCGCCGCACCGTGAATGGCGGCCACCACGGGCTTGCTGCAGTCCTCGATGCGTTTGCAGACTTCGGGCAGCGACGGCGGCTGCGGCGTCCTGCCGAATTCGCGGATGTCGGCGCCGGCGATGAAGTTGCGCCCTGCGCCGACGATCAGCACTGCGCGGGCGTTGGTGTCGGCCTCGGCTGCATCGATGGCCGCCACGAGACCGCGTCGGACGTCGACGCCGAGCGCATTCACGGGTGGGTTGTCGACGGTCACCACCATCACGTCGCCATCGCGGCGGAAGGTGACGGGCAGGGAAGCTGGGGAGGGTGAAGTAATGGCCATGCTGTGTGTCTCCGAAGGCGTGCGAGGGCGAACTGAGCATTCTTGATCCGGCGTGCCGCTTTGACAATTGCATTGCACGTTGACAGACTGTCAAAGAATTTTTGACAAAATGCCGACCCAACCATGGATCTGCAGTCGCTCACTCTTCTGGTCGAAATCCTCGACGCCGGCAACCTGAGCGAAGCCGCGCGCCGGTTGAAGATGAGCCGCGCCAACGTGAGCTATCACCTCAACCAGCTCGAGCGCTCGGTTGGTGCGCAGCTGGTGCGGCGCACCACGCGGCGCGCCGAGCCCACGGAGATCGGATTGCGGCTCTACCAGCACGGCGTGGCGATCCAGGGCGAACTGGTGGCTGCGCGGGAATCGGTCACCATGCTGGGCCAGAGCCTCCAGGGACGGGTGCGGCTGAGCGTGCCCAGCGGCTACGGGCAACTCGTCATGTCCGAATGGCTCATCGACTTCAAGCGGCAGTACCCCGGCATCGTGCTCGACGTGCTGTTCGAGAACCGCATCGAAGACCTGCTGCGCGACGAAGTGGACATCGCGATCCGCGTGATTCCCGAGCCGCCGCAGAACCTCGTTGCGCGCGAACTCGGTCCGGTGCGCTACGTGGCCTGCGCGTCGACCGCTTATGCGCAGGCGCATCCGCTGCCCACGCAACTCGATGACCTGCAGGGCGCGCCGGTGGTGACTGCCGCGGTGATCGGTCGTCAGTTGCGCATCTCCGCCTACCAGGGCGAGGAGCGCCGCGAGGTGGTCCTGGAGCCGACGCTGATTTCCGAGAACTTCCTGTTCCTGCGGCAGGCCATCCTTGCCGGCCTGGGCATCGGCCTCGTGCCCGACTACGTCGTGAACGACGACGTGCGGCGCGGCGACGTGGTGACCACGCTCGGCGACTGGCGCCTGAGCATCTTCGGCACGCAGATGTTCATGCTCTACATGCCCAACCGCCAGCACACGCGCGCGACGCGGACTTTCATCGACTTCATCCTGGAACGGGCGAGAGGCACCGCGGGCGGCATCGTGCAGCCCGCGTAGCGCCTCCGGGCGCCCGCCCATGGCGCGGTCTGTGGAAGTCGGGCAGCATGGAGGCACGGAACCTTCGATGACCACGACCTGTGTCGGCTGCGGCGCCGATGTGCTGCCCGCGTCTTCCTTCTGCCAGCGCTGCGGGCGTCGGCTGGCCCGTTCCTGTGCATCGTGCGGATTCGAATGCGATTTCGATTTCGCGTTCTGCCCGCGCTGCGGTACGGCGCGCGCGGCGGCCGTCAGCCCGCCGCCACCGCCACCACCGCCGCCGCCCGCACCCAGCGAGGCCAGCCACGAAGCCGATCGCAGACAGGTCACCGTGGTGTTCGCCGACCTGACCGGCTTCACCTCATTGGCCGAAGGGCTCGACCCCGAAACGCTGCGCACCTTCCAGAACGCGCTGTTCGCCACGATGGCGCAGGCCATCGCGCGCTACGACGGCTTCGTCGAGAAATTCGTCGGCGATGCGGTCATGGCCGTGTTTGGTGCACCGCGCGCGCACGAGGACGACCCGCTGCGCGCAGTGGAGGCAGCGCAGGACATGATGCATGGCGTCGGGCAATTGAGCGCGCATTGGCTGTCGCGTCTCGGCCGGCCTGTCACCTTGCACATCGGCGTGCATACCGGCGCCGTGGTCGCCGGCAGCCTGGGCAGCGGCACCGGCAGCGCGTATGCCGTCACCGGCGACACGGTGAACACCGCGTCGCGATTGCTCACGGCCGCCGCGCCGGGCAGGGTACTGGTCTCGGAAGCGACGCACGCGATGGTGCGCCACCGCTTCGAATTCGAGCCGCCCGCCGAACTGGCGCTGCGCGGCAAGGCCGAGCCCATGCGCGTGCATTGCCTGATCGGCATGCGCTCGGAACTGGCCTCTGCCCGCGGGCTCGCCGATTTGGGGCTCTCGGCGCCGCTGGTCGGGCGCGGGGACGCGGTCGAACGTCTGCTGGCTGCGTTCGACCGCATGCAGGGCGGATCGGCACAGGTCGTCAGCGTCGTCGGCGAGGCCGGCGCCGGCAAGTCCCGGCTGCTCGCCGAATTCTTCGCGCGCCTGGAAGGCGACGAACGCCTGACGGCGACGGGCGTCCGTCGCGCCAACTGTTCGTCGCTCGGGGAGCCGACCTATGGCACCTTCGGCGCGCTGTTTCGGGATGCCTACCACGTGGATGCCGGCGAATCGCTGGAATCGGCGCGGCGCAAGCTGCAGGAGGGCTTGACGGCCCTCGGCGCGAATGCCGACGAGGCCGATGCGGTGGCCAAGGTGCTGAACTACCTGCTCGGTATCCAGGACACCAGGCCGCGCGACATCGAGCCAGAGCAGCTGCAGCGCCAGATCACGCTGGCAGCGCGGGCGCTGATCGAGCGCCGGCTGGCGCAGCAGCCGGTGATGATCGTGGTCGACGACCTGCATTGGGCCGATGCGGCATCCGTCGACTTGCTCGGAGAGGTCATCGACCAGCTGGCGGACCGGCCCTTGATGGTGCTGGTCTTCCAGCGTCCGGGTTCGCGCTCGCTGTCCAGCGACAGGGCCGAGGCAACCGGGATCGAGCTGGGTCCGCTCCCTGCGCAGGAGGCGCGCTCGCTCGTGCGTCATCTGCTGGACGCGTCCGCGGACGATGACCTGGCGCCGGTGCTCGATTTCGTGGCGGCCCGCGCCGGCGGCAACCCGCTGTTCGTCGAGGAAATCGTTCGTTCCCTGGCCGGGCGCGGCCTGCTCGTGCAAAAGGACGGACGCTGGGTCTGCGAGGACCCCTGCGACAGCGTGGACGTTCCGCCGACGCTGTATGGCCTGCTGCTGTCGCGCATCGACGGATTGGGCGCGGACGACCGGCGCGTGCTGCAGGAGGCGGCCGTGTGGGGCGCCGGCTTCGAAAGCGCACTGTTGCAGCGTATCGCGAGCGAGCCGCAATCGGTCGAGGCATCGTTGCGTCGGCTTGCGGCGGCCGATCTCGTCCGGGCCGATGGGCAGGGCTGGTGCTTCACCCATGCGCTGCTGCACGAAGTGGCCTATCAGAACCTGCTGCTCTCGCGGCGGACCGAATTGCACCAGCGCGCCGGCCTCGCGCTGGAAGCCGTGCTGGGCGTCGACGCCCAGGCGCCCATCGATGAGGAGGCGCGCAGCACGCTGCGCCTGGCGGAGCTGGAAGCGCTGGCGCACCATTGGAGCCTGTCGCCCGACAAGGCGCGGGGCGCGCGCTATCTCGTGGCCGCCGGAGACTGGGCGCGCGCGGTCTACGCCAACGACGACGCCATTCGCCACTACGAACGCGCGCTGCAAACGCTGTCCGGGTCGGCGGCTGACTCGGTCGCCGCGAAGGCCGAGGTCGAGACGGCCGAACTCGACGCCCGCGAGCGCCTCGGCGACCTGCTCGGCTTGCAGGGGCGGCGCGCCGATGCGCTTGCGCAATACCGGATCGTGCAGGACGCGGACCCACGGCGGGACGAGCCTGTTCGCACGGCGCGTGTGCTGCGGAAGACCGGCGGCCTGCACTGGGAGGCCGGGGAGCGCGAGCGCGCCAGCGCCTGCTTCAGCGCTGGTCTCGACCGGCTCGGCGAAGAAGGTGACCGGATCGAACGCGCGCACCTGTTCCAGGAAATGGGCCGGCTGGCTTTCCGGGCCGGCGACAACGACACCGCCTTGGCGCTGGCACAGCGCGCGCTGGCGGAGGTGCCTGCAGAGCCGACGGGCCGCGAGCGGGAAGCCAGCGTCGTGCGCGCCGAAGCCTGCAACACGCTTGGCGTCGCGCTGGCACGGCTGGGGCGGCCGGCAGAGGCGGTGGAGCACGTCGAAAACAGCGTCGCCCAGGCAGAGGCGAACAACATGCTGCAGGCGGCCTGCCGCGGCTACACGAACCTGGGCGTGCTGTACGCGTCGCTCGATCCGCAGCGCAGCATCGAAACCTGTCTGCGCGGCCTGGAAACCGCCCGCAAGGTGGGCGATCTCGGCTTCCAGTCGCGGCTGTACGCGAACCTTGCGGTGGCCTATTGCGCGCTGACGAATCGCTGCGAAGCGGAGGGAATCGAGGCCGCGCGGGCCGCCGCCAGCCTCGATCGCCGGCTCGGACTGCTCGACCATCTGGCGGTGCCGCTCATCGTGCTGGGGCAGATCTATCAGTGCCATGGGGACCAGGCGCGCGCCTTCGCGTCCTACAAGGAAGCCCTGGCGCTGGCCGAGCAGATCGACGAGCCTCAACTGCTCTTTCCCTGCTACGATGGATTGGCTACGCTGTACCTCGATGCCGGGCGCCCCGCACAGGCGGAAACCTACCTCGCAATGGCACAGGCGGTATGCGAGCGCGCAGGCCTCGAGCCCGACGCCCTGATGGTGCTTCCGTTCCTCTGCTGAACCTGCCTGAAGGAGCCTCGATATGGCATATGTGATGAGTCATCCCGTGGCGCCGGGCGACCCGGCCCCCGATTTCGCGCTTCCGGCCGTGGCCGGTCCCGACACCGTTTCGCTCGCTGACTACCGCGGACGGAGCCCCGTCTTCCTCGCACTCATGGTCGGCCTGTGGTGCCCGTTCTGTCGACGACAGCTCGTCCAGCTCGGTGCGCTGGAACAGAAGCTCAAGGCCATCGGCGTGGAGACGCTGGCAGTCGTGGCGACCGAACCCGAAAACGCCCGCCTGTACTTCAAATTCAGGCCGACGAAGCTGCGCCTGGCGTCCGATCCCGAACTGTCGACCCATCGCGCCTTCGGCGTGCCGAAGCCAGAGCCGACGCCCGAAATGCTGCAGCAGCTCGACGAAGTCCGCGTCAATCCCTTCGGTGATCTTCCCGAACCGCTGCCGATCTCCCAGGCAGCCAAGGTGATCGGCGATCTCGACGGCTACGTGTGCACGCCGACCGATGCGAGCGAAGTCGACAGGCAATGGCCGCAACTCAAGGCGCAGTACATGATCGACCGCGATGGCATCGTGCGCTGGGCGGAAATCGAATGCGCGAGTGAAGGCCTGCCCGGCATCGGCAAGCTTCCGTCGGAAGAAGTGATCCTCGGCGCCGCGCGCGCCTGCGCCATCTAAAGCGGCCTTGCGGGCAACCGCGGCAGTGTCAGATCAGACCTTGGTCCCGGAAGCTGTAGAACTCGCCGTAGCCGATGATGATGAAATCCTGCAGCACCATGTCGTGCAGCGTGCCGAGTTCCTTCATGCGAAGTGCCACGGCGATGTCGGCTTTCGAAGGCTTGCAGGTGCCGGACGGATGGTTGTGGACGACGACCAGCGAGGATGCTCTGGCGAGCATGGCATTCCTGAATATCTCCACGGGCTCGAGTACCGCGTGGTGCGCCGTGCCCATGGACGCGACTTCATATGACAGGATTTCCAGCTGAGGATTCAGGTGCAGGACAACGACCTTTTCCTTCGTTTCGTCCTGCATGTCCTTGAACAACTCATAGACCTGCAGTGGGTTCTCCACGGGCTTGTTCAGCAGGTCATCGTCCACTCGCCTTCGAGTGAACGTGACTTTCAGTTCCTTCAAGTACGCCATAGATCCTCCGCTTTGATTCTGCGGCCCGATCGTATCAATCGGCATCCACAGGACGTTCGTCCACGCGAGGCCGGCGCGCGATGGGACAATCCCGCCCCATGACAAGCCCCGCCGACTCCCTCACCATCACCCGGCCCGACGACTGGCACCTGCATGTGCGCGACGGCGCCCCGCTCGAAGCCGTGGTCCCGCACTCCGCGCGCCAGTTCGGCCGCGCGCTGATCATGCCGAACCTGCGCCCTCCAGTGACCACCGCTGAGCAGGCCGTGGCATATCGCGAACGCATCCGCGCCGCTGTGCCCGCTGGCGTGGACTTCGAGCCCGTCATGTCGCTCTACCTTACCGACAGGCTTCCGCCCGACGAAATCGAACGGGCCGCCGCGGCCGGCGTGCGCGCACTCAAGCTCTACCCGGCCGGCGCCACCACCAACAGCGATGCCGGCGTGACCGATACCAAGAAGACCTACGCCACCCTCGAAGCCATGCAGAAGCACGGCCTGCTGCTGCTGGTGCATGGCGAGGTGACAGACCCCGCCGTCGATCTCTTCGACCGGGAAGCCGTTTTCATCGATCGCGTGATGATTCCGCTGCGCCGCGACTTCCCCGAGCTGAAGGTCGTCTTCGAGCACCTGACGACCAAGGAAGGCGCCCACTACGTGCGCGACGCGAGCCGCTTCACGGCGGCGACCATCACAGCGCACCATCTGCTCTACAACCGCAACGCGATCTTCACGGGGGGCATCCGGCCGCACTACTACTGCCTGCCGGTGCTCAAGCGTGAGACGCACCGCGTGGCGCTGGTCGAAGCGGCGACCAGCGGCAGCGATCGATTCTTCCTCGGCACCGACAGCGCGCCTCATCCCGCCCACCTCAAGGAACACGCCCTGGGCTGTGCCGGCTGCTACACCGCGCTGACGGCGCTGGAGCTCTATGCGGAGGCTTTCCACAACGCCGGCGCGCTCGACAAGCTCGAAGGCTTTGCCAGCTTCCACGGCGCCGACTTCTACGGCCTGCCGCGCAACAATGGCACTGTGACCCTGCGGCGCGAAAGCTGGACAGTGCCTGAAGCAGTGCCCTATGGCGATGCCACGCTGAAGCCGCTGCGCGGCGGCGAAACCATCGGCTGGAAGCTTTCATGAACGGCACTCCACGCGTGATGCTGCTCATCGATGCCGACAACGTTTCCGCCGATGTCATCGAGCAAGCCGTGCAGCGCACGCTGGCGGAGCACGGCAGCGTCCATGTCCGGCGCGCTTACTGCAATGCCGAGACTGCGATCAAGCAGCAGGCGCTTTTCAAGCGACTGTCGGTGCGGCCAATGGTCAATATTTCCGCGGGCAAGAACAGCACCGACATCGCTCTCGCGGTCGACGCCATGGACCTGGCAGTCGCCGAGCGTCCGGATATCGCCGTGCTCGTGTCGTCCGATTCGGATTTCGCGCCGCTCGTCATCCGGCTGCGAGAGAAGGGCTGCCGCGTCTGCGGTATTGGTCAGCAAGGCAAGACGGGCGACGACACCGTGGGCGTGTACGACAGCTTTGTTGATCTTCAGCACCATTCGACAGCGAAGCCGGCGGTCGCCAAACCCGCCACCAAGCGCGCCGCGCGTGCGCCCCGGCGCACCAAGGCCGAGCAGCCTGCGGCGCCGCGCGCACCCGCCCTGCCCGACGAAGTGATTCGCATCCTTCAAGCAGTCCCCGAATTGGGCATGGGTCGCCAGGTGGAGCTCAACGTTGCCGCTGAACGGCTGCGCGCTGCGAAGCTGCTCGGCACGACTGTGAGCTCGCCGAAGTTCTTCGGCAAACACCCCGAGCTGTTCGCGCTGACCCCGGAAAAGAGGCCCAACAAGGTGCAGTTCGTCGGGCCCACGACTACGTGAATCCGTCTTGGCCAGTTGGAAGATCGACACCGCGGCTGCCTGGATGGCACCCTATGCAAGGTGCGCCGAACGCGTGGGCACGCGTACGAAGCAAGGTGCGAGCGCCGCTGAAGCTTTGGTAGCCGAAGCGGCGAGCATCGAGTTGCGCGCAGGGTTTCTGCGCTTTGTTGCGCCTGACAGCGCACCGCCAAACGAAGCGTACGAAGCCTTCATCCATCGCACCGCGTGCGTGCCCACGCGCGACAACCTCCACGATCTCTTCAACGGCCTGGTGTGGCTGCACTTTCCCCAAGCCAAGCGGCGGCTCAACGAGCTGCAGGCCGCCGAGATCGCCCGCGCGGGCATCGGCGCGTCGCGCGGTCCGCTGCGCGATGCACTGACACTCTTCGACGAGAACGGCGCCGTGCTCGACGCGCCGCCGCCATTGTGGGAAGCATTGCTCGCGCGCGACTGGCATGGGCTCTTCGTCACGCAGCGAACGCTCTGGCGCGACTCGCGGCTGCTGGTGTTCGGGCATGCACTGCTCGAAAAGCTGGTGTCGCCGCGCAAGGCCGCGACGGCGCATGTCCTCATGGCGCCGGGGGGAAATCATTCGATCGCGCCGGACGATGCCGGCATAGTCTCGGCACTGGACCCCGCACACCTCACGGCCAAGCCCTTCGTGCCGCTGCCCGTGCTTGGCGTGCCCGGGTGGTGGATGCCCAACGAGAACTTTTCCTTCTATGATGATCCGGCCGTTTTTCGTCCTCGCAGGGTCGCAGAACCAAGCCCAAACCCATAGACCTTGCCGTACCGCGCAGCTTGAACCGGAGCCGTCCGGCCCCAACTGTGCACACGTTTCCCCACGGAGAATCCAACTTGAAACGCATCCTTCTGTTCGTGCTGACCAACGTCCTGGTGGTGGCGGTGCTGGGCATCGTCGCGAGCCTGCTGGGCGTCAACCGCTTTCTCACCGCCAACGGACTCAATCTTTCGGCGCTGCTTGGCTTCGCATTGATCATGGGATTTGGCGGCGCGATCATTTCGCTGCTCATCAGCAAGCCGATGGCCAAGTGGTCGGCGGGCGTGCGGATCATCAACGAACCCCAGTCGCCTGACGAAGCCTGGATCGTGCAGACCGTGAAAAAGCTCGCTGACAAGGCCGGCATCGGCATGCCCGAAGTCGGCATCTTCGAGGGTGAGCCCAACGCGTTTGCGACAGGCGCCTTCAAGAACTCTTCGCTGGTCGCCGTCTCGACCGGTCTGCTGCAAAACATGACGCGTGAAGAGGTCGAAGCGGTGATCGGCCATGAAATCGCCCACGTCGCCAACGGCGACATGGTCACGATGACGCTGATCCAGGGCGTGATGAACACGTTCGTGGTGTTCTTGTCGCGGGTGATCGGCTATGCGGTCGACAGCTTCCTGCGCCGCGGCGACGACCGCAACTCGGGCCCGGGCATCGGCTACTTCGTGACGACGATCGTGCTGGACATCGTGCTCGGCTTCGCAGCTGCCATCGTGGTGGCGTGGTTCTCCCGCCAACGTGAGTTCCGGGCGGATGCGGGCTCCGCGCAATTGCTGGGCCGCAAGCAGCCGATGATGAATGCGCTGGCGCGCCTGGGTGGCCTGCCTCCGGGCGAACTGCCCAAGTCGGTCGAAGCGATGGGTATTACCGGCAAGCTCGGTAGCCTGTTCGCGACGCACCCGCCGATCGAGCAGCGCATCGCGGCATTGCAAGGCTAGGCTCGCCCCCAGGCTGCGCGCACTTCGTGTCGCTTCGCCTACCCCCTACCGGGGGCAACACCGGCGGCCCGGCAGAGCCGGTTCCGCGGTGTTTCTCGATTCAGATGCGTACGCCGGCTGCGATGCCGAGCGCGACCGCTTCGCCTACCTTGATGCCGTCGACTCCGGCCGACAGAATGCCGCCCGCGTAGCTGGCGCCTTCGCCGGCGGGGTACAGGCCGCGCACGTTGAGGCTCTGGAAGTCTTCGCCGCGCGTGATCTTGATGGGTGACGAGGTGCGGGTCTCGACGCCGGTCAGGACGGCGTCATGCAGATCGAAGCCTTTGATCTTGCGTCCGAAGGCGGGGAAGGCCTCTCGCATGGCTTCGGTCGCGTAGGCGGGGAGGGCGGCGCGGAGGTCGACCGGCATCACGCCCGGCTTGTACGACGGTTCCACACTGCCCAGCACCGTCGACGGCTTGCCCGCGACGAAATCCCCGACCAGTTGCCCCGGCGCCCGGTAGTCGCCGCCGCCGAGTACGAAGGCGTTGGACTCCAGCTCGCGCTGAAGCTCGATGCCTGCCAGCGGAGAACCCGTTCGGCCTTCTTCCCAGCCGGGAAAGTCCTGTGGATCGATGCCGACCACGATGCCCGCGTTGGCGTTGCGCTCGTTGCGTGAATACTGGCTCATGCCGTTGGTCACCACGCGGCCCGGCTCGCTGGTAGCCGCCACGACAGTGCCGCCGGGGCACATGCAGAAGCTGTACACCGAGCGTCCGTTGTTCGCGTGATGCACGAGCTTGTAGTCGGCCGGGCCCAGCAGCGGATGGCCTGCGTGCCGTCCCCATCGCGCACGATCGATCAAGCCTTGAGGATGCTCGACGCGGAAGCCGATCGAGAAAGGCTTGGCCTCGATGTGCACCCCACGCTCATGGAGCATCGCGAAGGTGTCGCGCGAACTGTGGCCGAGCGCCATCACCACGTGATCGGCACGCAGCTCGCTGGTTTGCCCGGTGCGCTGGTCGAGCACGGTCAGCCCACGCAAGTGCTTGCCGTCGGGGCCGTCCTCGATCAGCACGTCGGTCACGCGGTGCTCGAAGCGAATCTCGCCGCCGAGCGCGGTGATCTGTTCGCGCATGTTCTCCACGACCTTCACCAGCTTGAATGTGCCGATGTGCGGATGCGCGACATAGAGGATTTCGGGCGGTGCGCCGGCCTTGACGAACTCTTCCATCACCTTTCGGCCGAGAAAGCGCGGATCCTTGATCTGGCTGTAGAGCTTTCCGTCGGAGAACGTGCCCGCGCCGCCTTCACCGAACTGCACATTGGATTCGGGATTGAGCACGCTCTTGCGCCAGAGGCCCCAGGTGTCCTTGGTGCGTTGGCGCACGGTCTTGCCGCGCTCCAGCACGATCGGCTTGAATCCCATCTGCGCGAGCACCAGCGCAGCAAAGATGCCGCAGGGGCCGAAGCCGATCACCACCGGCCGTAGCGGCAGCGTGGCGGGCGCTTGCGCTGGCGGCTCCCACGCCATGTCGGGAGTCGGGACGATGCGGGGGTTTTCTGCGAACTTGTGGAGCAGCGCGGCTTCTGTCGCCGGATCCGCGATCGTCACGTCGACGATATAGACCTGCAGCAGTTGCGCCTTGCGCGCGTCGAAGCTGCGCTTGAAGATGCTGAACTCGCGCACGGCGCCGGGCGGGATGCCGAGCACGGCGTCGATGGCTGCGGGGAGGGCCGCTTCGTCGTGGCCGAGCGGCAGTTTGATTTCTGAAATTCGCAGCATGTGGGGTGGCTTGGGTCTATCAAGCAGGGGCCCGGATCATAAAACCCCTTCCTGAATGGCAAATGACCTGCGGCGCGCACATCGCGCCGCAGGTCATTTTGCGGGAGGGATCAGGGACTGATCGCCCTGGCCGTGTCAGGCTTCCGAGACGGCTTCGGAGCCGAGCCCATCGGCATCCGCTTCGACGCGCTTGACCGCGCGGCCACGGAAGCTCGACCAGGTGACGCCGACCAACAGCAGTGCCGACAGTGCGATGAAGGCCGCGCTGATGGGGCGCTGCACGAACACACTGATGTCGCCGCGGGACAGCAGCATGGCGCGGCGGAAGTTTTCTTCCACCATCGGCCCGAGCACGAAGCCCAGCATGATCGGCGCGACTGAGAATTCCAGCGTGATCAGCAACGCGCCAATGACACCGAAGGCCAGCACTTCCCAGATCTGGAAGAGGCTGTTCTGCGTGCTGAAGACGCCCACCGCGATGAAGAACATCGCCGACGGGAACAGGTAGCGATACGGCACCTGCAGCATCTTGACCCACACGCCGATCATCGGCACGTTCAGGATGATCAGCAGCACGTTGCCGATCCAGAAGCTGGCAATCAGGCCCCAGAAGATGTCCGGATGCTCGGTGATGAGCTGCGGGCCGGGGGCGATGCCCTGGATCATCAGCGCACCGAGGATCAGCGCCATCACCGCGTCGCCCGGAATGCCCAGGCTCATCGTCGGGATGAAGTCGACCTGCGTCTTCGAATGCGAAGAGGCTTCGGGCGACGCCACGCCGGCGATCATGCCGGTGCCGAACTTCTCCGGCGTCTTCGAGACCTTGCGCTCGAGCGCGTAGGCGATGAAGGTCGTGATCGTCGGGCCGGTGCCGGGCATCGCGCCGAAGACGGTGCCGACCAGCGTGCCGCGCACCATCGGCCAGAAGGCTTCCTTCAACTCGGCCAGGCTCGGGCGCATGTCCCGCACGCGCAGCGAGGTGTTGCTCGTGATGATGGTCATCCGGTTCACGTTGAGCAGGAAGTCGGCGACGCCGAACAAGCCCATGGCGATCGCCACGAGTTCGAGGCCGTCGCTGAGTTCAGGGATGCCGAACGAGAAGCGGAAGCTGCCCGAGTTCACGTCGGTGCCGACCACGCCGCACAGCAGGCCGAACAGCGTCATGGCAACGCCTTTCAGCGGCGAACCGCGCGACATGGTGGAACCCGCCAGCAGGCCCAGCAGCATGATCGAGAAAATCTCGGTCGGCCCGAACTTGAAGGCCACGGCCACCAGCAGCGGCGACGCGAAGATCATCACCAGGATGCCGACCGACGCCGCGAAGAACGACGAGATCATGGTGATGCCGAGCGCCGTCCCGCCCTTGCCGGCGCGCGTCATCGGATAGCCGTCCAGGCAGGTCACCGCGTGCGGCGGATGCGAAGGCAGGTTCAGCAGGATGGCGCCGATGGCGCCGCCATATTGCGAGCCGTAGAAGATGCCGGCCAGCATCAGGATGGCCGGGACCGGGTGCATCGCGTAGGTGAGCGGCAGCAGGATCGAGATCGCCGACAGCGCGCCCATGCCGGGCAGCACGCCAATCAGGTTGCCGACCAGCACGCCGAAGAACGACCACATCAGGTTGGTGCCCTGGAAGGCAACGCCGAACCCGAACCACAGGTCATGGAGAGACTGCATCATGGTCTACATCCCCCACTGGAACAGCGGAAGCTGCAAGCGCAGCGCCCACCAGAAGACGATCACCGCGACGATGCACATCGATAGCGCCAGCAGGATCGCCTGCGTGATGGTGTTCGTGCGGTCGCCTAGCGCCGAGATGAAGACGATGGCAAACGTCGCTGGGACCAGTCCGCCATAGACGCCCAGCAGCAGGAACGCCAGCACGGCCACGATGATGCAGATGCCGCCGCGCACGTCGGGAAGGCCAGTCCCGTGGCCGTGACCGACCGCGATCTTGGATGAGCTGCCGCTGTCGGATCGGGCGGTGATCGCGATCAGCAGGCCTGTGATGGCCAGGAGCACGCCGACGGCAACCGGAAAGAAACCGGGGCCCATGCGGGCGGGTGTGCCGGTGCGGTAATCAAGCCCCGCGTAGACCGCGATGAGCCCGACGAACACCATCAAGGCGCCGCCGTAATAGTCTTTCTTGACCTTGGAAGTGAGGGCTTTCATTGCCGCCCCCCGAGCCGATGGCCCGTATGCCTGCGCTGGCACTGCATGTTTGTCTCCTTTGTCGCATGCGATGTGCACGCTGAGCAAAAGGCAGTCTAGAAATCAAGCCTTCCAATCTCCTTTCAGTGGCAGGCGGGCTCTTCAAAATACGTGTTATCACTTATCGGGTTGAACCGCACGCGGCAACCGCAGTACGGCGCGCAATCCGCCTGCGAGGCCTTCGAGCGGCGGCGCGTCGCCAAGCGTGATTTCGCCGCCATTGCGGTGCGCATAGGCCTGTGCAATGGCGAGTCCCAGGCCGGCGCCGCGGCCCTCTTCGGGGCCCACGATGTCCGAGCGCTGGAAGCGTTCGAACGCGCTTGCCCATCGGCTCTGCGGAATGCCCGGCCCGGTGTCGCAGACTTCAGCCTCGACCCAGTCGCCGTCAAAGCGAACGGCCACGGTGATGTGGCCTCTGGCCGGCGTGTACTTGATGGCGTTGTGGACCAGGTTCGACAGTGCTTCGTGCAGTTCTGCGGCTTGCGCGGCGACGGGAGCAACCGGCACAACCGGAACGGCCGGTTCGTAGTCTGCGTCTTCGATTTCCGCATCGCCGCGCGCGTCGATCCAGCCGAGATCCTGGTTCTTTTCGCGTGCGAGCGGCAGATGTTGCAGCACCACCTCGCGCGCCACCGCGTTGAGGTCAGTGATCGGGAGGGCTCCCGCGTCCGACGCGGACTCGCTCGCGTGCGCCAGCGCCAGCAGCTGCTCGCTCAGCCGGCGGGCGCGCACCAGTTGGGCGACGATTGCGCGAAGTGTTTCGCGCATCGTTTCGGGATCGCGTTCGCGCAGCGCGTACCCGGCCTGCGTCAGCATGATGGCCAGCGGCGTGCGCAGTTGGTGCGACGCGTCGGCAAGAAAGCGCGACTGCTTGGCCAACAGGTCGCCCTGGTTGGCGATGTGGTGGTTCACCGCCTCCACGAGCGGCGCGACTTCGTAGGGCACATCGCTCGCGTCAAGCGGTTCGAGGTCGCCCGGTGCGCGAGTCGCGAGCGATCGGCGCAGCCGCTGCAGCGGGCGCAGCGAGAGCGCCACCCCCAGCCACACGAGAACGACCATCACGGTCACGATCCGCACGTCGTTCCAGAGCGCCTGGTGCCATGAGTCGGCCAACGCCTGATGGCGGAAGCCGGTGCTTTCGGCCGCCTGGCTGAGTACGCGGTATCCCTCCGTTTCGTTGATGCGCACTGTGCGGCGCAGTGCCGCGATGCGCACTGGATAGCCGCGATAGGTTGCGTCGTAGAACTGCGCGACGTTGTCCGGACCCGCCGGTGGTGGCGGCAGGTCCGAAACGCCGACCAGCGTTTCCTCGGATGCCGCAGCGCTGTTGCCGGCGTTCTTGGCAGATAGCGGCGTGTAGCCCACATGCAGATGCTTGTGAATGGATCGCGTCGACTCGAACATCGACTGCACCGAAAAGGCGGTGTCGACGCGCGGCTTCAGGTCGTCGCCGATCGCGATGCTGTCGTTCAGCGCTTCGACCGGTTCAATGAGGGCCTGATCGTATGCATCGACCACCACCCTGGAGATGGCGCGGTAGTCGATCCACGTATCGATCGCCAGCAGCGCGACGATCGCGGGCAGCAGCATCGCGAGCAGCAGCGTGCGGATGCCGATGCGGCGCGGCTCGGCCTTCATCCGAGGTCGTCCGAACCTGAGGAGACGTCTTCCAGCATGTAGCCGAGGCCGCGGACCGTGGTGATGCGGACGTCGCTGTCGGCCAGCTTGCGGCGCAGCCGATGCAGCACCAGTTCGATCGCTGCCGGCCCGACCTCGCTGTCGTGCGGGAACACCTTGCCCGACAGGCGCTGCTTGCCGACGGGCGAGCCGGCGCGCAGCAGAAGCGCGATCAACGCCGCATGCTCGCGCGGCGTGAGGGCCAGGAGCTGGCCTTGCAGCATGAAGGCATGGCTTTCGCTGTCGTAGGTCAGCGATCCGCAGTGCATGCGCGGATGCTGCGTGCCGCGGCTGCGCCGCACCAGCGCCGTGAGACGCGCTTCCACCTCTTCGACCGCAAAAGGCTTGCTCAGGAAATCGTCCGCGCCCAGATGCAGACCGCGCACGCGATCCTGCAGCGAGCCTTCTGCCGTGAGCACCAGGACCGGCGTGCGGTCGCCTTCGTCGCGCATGGCCGAGAGCAGCGCCAGGCCGTGCTTGTCCGGCAGTCGCAGGTCGAGCACGGCGGCGTCGTATTCATTGCCGGCCAGCAGGGCCTCGGCCGTGCGCGCGTCGGGTGCGTGGTCGGTGACGAAGCCGCTTTGCTTCAGCGCACGGACCAGCCATGCCGCGAGTTCGGCTTCGTCTTCTACCAGCAGGATGCGCATGCGGCAGCGGTGCCTCGACGGGATACGTTCACGCGGGCAGGAATCCGTCGACGGACAGGTAGCGCTCGCCGGTGTCGTAGTTGAAGCCCAGCACCACGGCATCTGCAGGCAGCGACGGCAATTTCTGCGCAATGGCTGTGAGGGTGGCGCCGGAGGAAATGCCGACAAGGATGCCTTCTTCGCGCGCGCAGCGGCGGGCCATTTCGCGCGCGGGTTCGGCATCGACCTGGAGCACGCCATCGAGCAGCGAGGTGTCGAGGTTCTTCGGGATGAAGCCCGCGCCGATGCCCTGGATGGGGTGCGGCGAAGGCTGGCCGCCGGAAATCACCGGCGACGCCACCGGCTCGACGGCAAAGACCTTGAGCTTGGGCCACTTCTGCTTGAGGATTCTTGCGCAGCCGGTGATGTGTCCGCCGGTGCCCACGCCGGTGATCAGCACGTCGATACCCTCCGGGAAGTCGGCTGCGATTTCCTCGGCCGTGGTGCGCTCGTGCACCTCCACGTTGGCCGGATTGTTGAACTGCTGCGGCATCCACGCGCCGGGCGTGCCGGCGACGATTTCTTCCGCGCGGGCGATGGAACCCTTCATGCCCTTTTCGCGCGGCGTGAGGTCGAAGCTCGCGCCGTAGGCCAGCATGAGGCGGCGGCGCTCGACGGACATGCTGTCGGGCATCACCAGGATCAGCTTGTAGCCCTTGACCGCCGCAACCATGGCAAGGCCGATGCCGGTGTTGCCCGAGGTTGGCTCGACGATCGTGCCGCCGGGCTTGAGTGCGCCCGATCGCTCGGCATCCTCGACCATGGACAGCGCGATGCGGTCCTTGATCGAGCCGCCCGGATTGGCGCGCTCCGACTTGATCCAGACCTGCTGGGTGGCGTGGCCGAACAGGCGCTGGATACGGATGTGCGGCGTGTTGCCGATCGTCTGCAAGATGGTGTCTGCTCTCATACGGTGTCCTCTGGGCAAATCCGATGCGGAAGTGGGGAGCGTCATTGTGGCGATAATCGCCCCGTGAAGCACGCTGGACCGCCGCTGGTGCAAGTCTCGAAAGAGCGCACTGGAGGAACGTCCGGACTGCACAGGACAGCGCAGGAGCTAACGGCTCTCCACCGTGAGGTGAGGATCAGAGCAACAGAGACGAGTCGGCCGGGGGCAACCCCGGCCGGGTGAAACGGGCAATCTCTGCGCGCAGCAACACCAAGTAGGCCAGCGTCGATGTGGTTCCGCAGAGCTGGCGGGTAGGTGGCACCGAGCCGTTTGGCGACAAACGGCCCAGATTAATGGCGGTCACGCTGGAGCTTCCGAAAGGGGCTTCAGCGCACAGAATCCGGCTTATAGGCGGGCTTCACACTATTTTGACTCGCCCCCAGGCTGCGCGCACTTCGTGTCGCTTCGCCTTCCCCCTGACCGGGGGCAACACTGGCGGCCCGGCGAAGCCGGTTCCGCGGTGTTCACGAAGGGGGCGGGCTTCGCCGCCCCTGCTTGTCCGGCGCTCTCTTTCTCTTTTTAGAAGCGTTCTTGGGGAGAGAGGTAGCGCCACTGGGAGGGGAGGAGGCCGGCCAAGGGGACGCGGCCGATGCGGATGCGCTTCATCGAGAGGATTTGCAGGGCGGCGTCGTCGCACAGGTGGGCGATTTGACCGGGGCGGGCGCCTTTGAGGGCGAAGCGCAGGCCGGTATGGCCTTCGGCTTGCTGGCTGATGCTGACTCGGGCGGGGGTGCGTTCGAAGCGCGACAGCGTTTCGGGGCCTACGGGGCCTGCGACGTCGACGATGACTTCGTGTTCGAGGATGCCGGCGTCTTCCTGAAGCTTGCGCTCGACGCGCCACTCCTGGGTGTAGACGAGCAGGCCGCTGGCGCCGGTTTCCAATGGGGTCATGCAACGCTGGGCACTGACGTGGCGCGGCAGGAAGCGCAGGCCGGCGCGTTCGGGTTCGTGATGATTGGCGGGTACGAGCAGGCGGTGCGCGTGGTCGGTCGCCATGCCGGCTGGCTTGTGCAGCAAGAGGGTGACGGGCACCACCGGTTCGGGGCGGGCGCCGGCTTCGATTTCGACGTTTTCGTGGGCATGCACGCGCGACTGCGGCAGCAGCCGGGATTGGCCGTCGACGCGCACGGCGCCGTTTTCGATCAGGAGCTCTGCTTCGCGCCGCGAGCAGCCAGCGAGCGCGGCGACACGCTTGGCCAGGCGTATGCCGTCTTCGGCATCTTTTTCGGTCACGCTGGCATCCTCATTCCTTCACCGTCTGTCGGAGTCGCTCGACATGCGCAGCCAGCGAGCGAGCGGCCACGGGCCACATGCGCTCGGGCACGTCGTCATAGGCGATCGGCAGCCAGTCTTCCGGCGTGCCTTGGGGTAGCTTGCGCATGGCGGCAGCGATCTTGGCTTCGCGCTTGAGGCGGTGCGCCTTCAGGTAGGCCAGTGCCGCACGCGCTTCGCCGAGCACATAGCCGTGAGCGGGCAGGATGAACGAGATGCCACCTTCGGCACATGCCGCATCGAGCTTGTCGAGCGATGCGAGGTAGGCGTTCATGTTGCCGTCCGGCGGGTCGATGACGGTGGTGCTGCCATTGAGCACATGGTCCCCAGAGAAGAGGAGGCCGTCTTCTTCCAGTACAAGGCAGAGGTGGTTGGCGGCGTGCCCGGGCGTGTGAATGGCGCGCAGCGTGTGGGTGTGGGCGGCGGAGGTCAGCACGATGTGCTCCCCGTCCTTGAGCGCGCGGTCGGGACTGAACCGGGCCGTCGACCGCGCGGTGGGCGCCGACGCCAGTCCGACGATGGGCGGTGGGGTCTTGCACAGCTTCTGCAGCGGAAGGGCGCCCGGCGAATGATCGGCGTGCGAGTGCGTGCAGACGATCACGCGGATGTCGCCGTGCGTTGCGCGCCAGAGCCGGCCGATGTGGTCGAAATCATTGGGGCCTGGGTCGATCACGACGTAGCCGGTGGAGGCGTCGCCGACGATGTAGCTGTTGGTGCCGGGGCCGGTCATGGCGCTCGGGTTCGGCGCGGTGAGTCGCTGTACGTTTTTCAGGAGCGGCACCGGCTGTTCGCTCTGCCAGTCGAGCGCATGCACGAGTTGACCGTCAGGGCTGACCATGGCGAGTTCACCGAAGGGCGAATCGGTCTCCATGTAGCGCGCCTCCTGGCCCTTGAGCATTCCGGCGCGCGGACAACTGGTCCACAGGGGACCTTCGCCGCCGTGCCGGTTGGCGCAGGCGTACAACACGGCGTCCACCGTCTTGTAAGCGGCCAGTCTTTCGAGCGTGCGCAGCGTCGGGAAAATCATGAAAAAGGCGCCCGCCGCATGACGCGCGAGCGCGTCCGCCGGTCGCACCCAGCAGGGCTCGAACTGCTCGGTCTCGTCCGCCGTCGGAGTTTGTCCTTCGGGCATGCGCGCCACCAGAAAGGGCACGTCGAAGCGCTTGGGCAGATCGCGATCGGTGATCCAGTGGGCGAAGGTAAAGACGCGGTCGGTGGACAGCAGCAGGCCACGTTCGACGCACTGATCGGCAAAGGCGACTGTGGTGGTGGCAGTGCTGCGATCCATCGAGGCCACTTCTTCGGCGCTCACCGGCCGGCCGTCGGGGTGATGGGCGAGCAGCACGCCGAGTTCCTCGAAGCTCTCCCGAAGGGCGGCGATGGCTTGTGTGAGTTGCGTCCGGCTCTGGGTGCGGCGGCGCGTTGCGATCGCGCGCGCGGTGGCGTCGCTTTCGTCGATGCGTCCTCCTGGGAAGACGTACGCGCCCGGCGCGAAGCTCGCCGTCGACGAGCGACGGGTCATCAGCACTTCGATGCCTTCCGGCGTGTCGCGCAGCAGGAGCACGGTGGCGGCGGCGCGCAGCGGAGCCGGTTCGCGCTGGGGGTGGAGCAGTTGGGTGGGACGTACCATGATCCGCGATTATCGGGAGAAGGCTGCCGGCGCGCGCGGCCGTCCACCCGAGGCATAAGCTGGAGTCATAAGCTTCTGTGCAATTGCTGATGAGGCTCGCGCCACAATGCCGCCATGACTGCATCTTTCATTCGAGGCGCGCGCCGTCTTTTCATGCTCTCCACGTTGGCCCTGTGCGCCGCTGCGCCGGCCGCGTTCGCCCAGGCCGATTGGCCGCAGCAGCCCGTCACGCTGATCATGGGTTTTCCGGCCGGTTCGGGCGTCGACGTCGTCGCCCGCATCATTCAGGAGCCGCTCCAGCGCAAGCTCGGCCAGCCGGTGGTGATCGACTACAAGTCGGGCGCGGCCGGCAACATCGCGAGCGAATACGTCGCGCACGCCAAGCCCGACGGCTACACGCTCGCCTTCGGTACCGCGGCAACGCACGGCAGCAATGCGGCGCTCTACAAGAAGCTGCCTTTCGACGTCGAAGCCGATTTCGTTCCGGTGGCGCCGGTGCTCGATGTGTCGAACGTGCTCACGATCAATCCGAACGTGATGGACGTGAAGACGCTCAAGGAATTCGTCGATCTCGTGAAGGCGAACCCCGGCAAGTACAACTACGCTTCGACGGGCAATGGCGCCGGCACGCACATGGCGTTTGCCGAATTCAATTCGCGGCTCGGCCTGAACATGGTGCATGTGCCCTACAAGGGCGGTCCCGAGGCGATCACTTCGGTTGTGCGCGGTGAGACCTGCTGCATCATGAACCAGGTGCAGACCGTGCTGCCGCAGTACAAGGCCGGCAAGGTGCGGCTGCTGGGCGTTACCACCGCAAAGCCCGTGGCCGCCATCAAGGAAGTGCCGACCATCGCGTCGAGCGGCTTGCCGGGCACCGAAGGCTTCGACAGCTCGATCTGGTTCGGCGTGTTCGCGCCGAAGGGCACCGATCCGCACATCGTGGACAAGCTCAACGCTGCCATCCGGTCCGTGCTCGAGCAGCCGGAGATCCGCGAGAAGTTCGAGAACCAGGGCAACACGATCCGCATCGAGTCGCCCGCGCAATTCAAGCAGACCGTTCATGCCAACCGCGTGAAATGGGCCGAGGTCGCCAAGGCGGCCAACATCCACATCGATTGAGTCACGCCGGGCCGGCGCAAGAGGCCGGAACCAGCCGGGGCGTCTGCTGCGACGCACCATGACAGCGCCCTGCGCGGTACCTAGAATCGGACGATGAGGTCCGCCAGAGCATGGTTGACGGTATGGACCCTCCTCGTCCTTGCGGCGGGAGCGGCCAATGCCCAAGCCGTGCCTGATGCCGCCCCAGCCCAGCCGCCGGCCAACGCGCGCGCCGGGATGGTAGTGCTGATGGAAATCGACGGCGCGATCGGCCCCGCGACCGTCGACTACATCCACCGCGGACTCAAGCTCGCAGAAAAAGAAAAGGCGCGGTTGGCCATTATTCAGATGGACACGCCCGGCGGGTTGGACGCGTCGATGCGCAACATCATCAAGGACATCCTCGCATCGCCCGTTCCCGTGGCGGGCTTCGTCGCCCCCAACGGTGCGCGCGCAGCCAGCGCCGGCACCTACATCCTCTACGCCAGTCATATCGCGGCGATGGCGCCGGCTTCGAACCTGGGCGCAGCGACGCCGGTCGCCATTGGCATGCCGTCACCGTCGGAGCCGGCTGCGAAACCCGAGTCCGCGGACAAGGCGGAACACAGCGGCGATGCCATGACAGCCAAGCGCCTCGCCGATGCATCGGCCTACATCCGCAGCCTGGCGCAACTGCGCGGGCGCAATGCCGACTGGGGCGAAAAGGCCGTGCGCGAATCGGTCAGCCTGTCGGCCCAGGAGGCGCTGGACAAGCAGGTCATCACTCTCATTGCAAAGGACGTGTCCGACTTGCTGGCGCAGGTGAACGGGCGCGAAGTGCAAACCATCAACGGCAAGGTGCGCCTGGCAACCCAGCGGGCGGAGCTTCTGGTGGTCGATGCGGATTGGCGCACGCGATTGCTGTCAGCGATCACGGAGCCGAGCCTCGCGCTGATCCTGCTGATGGTCGGTGTGTACGGCCTGCTGTTCGAGTTTTCGAATCCGGGCTTCGTGCTGCCTGGCGTGGTGGGCGCCATCTGCCTTTTCGTCGCGCTCTTCGGGCTGCAGATGTTGCCGATCAACTTTGCGGGGCTGGGGCTGATCCTCCTTGGCGTGGCTTTCCTGATCGCGGAGGCGTTTCTGCCGACTTTCGGCGTCCTCGGTGTGGGTGGGATCGTGGCGTTCTGCGTGGGCGCATTGCTCCTGATCGACAACGACATTCCGGGCTTCGGCGTGCCGCTGTGGCTGGTGGGGCTTCTGGCGCTGGGGTCCGCGGCGTTCATCCTGGTCGTTGGCGGCATCGCTGCGAAGACGCGCCGACGGCCTCTGGCGGTGGGCGTTTCGACGCTGGTCGGCGCGACCGGTGAGCTCGTCGAATTCGCGGACGGCGAAGGCTGGGCGCAAATCCAGGGTGACTACTGGAAGGTACGCGGCTCAGAAGGACTGAGCCCCGGCCGCCGGGTCCGCGTGACGCGCGTGCAGGGCCTGGCCCTTCAAGTCACCGAAGACATCCAGGAGAGCCCGGCCGGGGCCGGGGCATGACCCATGTTCATCAATTTCAGCCTCGTGTTCGTCGGTTTCATCGTGCTGCTCGTGGTGGCCTTCGTTGCCGCCTCGCTGCGCATCTTGCGCGAGTACGAACGCGGCGTCGTCTTCCAGCTAGGCAGATTCTGGAAGGTAAAGGGACCGGGGCTGGTGATCCTCATCCCGGGCGTCCAGCAGATGGTGCGCGTGGGCCTGCGGGTGATGGTGCTCGACATCCCGAGCCAGGACCTGATTACGCGCGACAACGTGTCGGTGAAGGTGAATGCGGTGCTCTACTTTCGCGTCATCGACCCCGAGAAGGCGATCATCCAGGTGGAGAGATATTTCGAGGCCACCAGCCAACTGGCGCAGACCACGTTGCGTGCGGTGCTGGGCAAGCATGACCTCGACGACCTGCTGGCCGAGCGCGAGCGGCTCAATCTCGATATCCAGAAGACGCTCGAAGCTCAGACCTTCCAGTGGGGCATCAAGGTGACCAACGTCGAGATCAAGCATGTCGACTTGAACGAGAACATGGTGCGTGCGATTGCCCGGCAGGCGGAGGCCGAACGCGAGCGGCGCGCCAAGGTGATCCATGCCGAAGGTGAGTTGCAGGCGTCCGCAAAGCTGGCGGAAGCCGCCGAGATCCTGGGGCGGCATCCGCAGGCGCTGCAGTTGCGCTATCTCGAAACGCTGACCGTCATCGCTGCCGACAAGAATTCGACGATCGTCTTTCCGCTGCCGCTGGAACTCATCGGACCCTTGGTGCAGTGGCTGGATCGAAAGCCCCGGCCGGTCGGCGAGCCTGGCTCGCAGCCGATGTAGCTGCCCTGGCCGTTTCTCGCGCTCGGGCGTCGAACGTGTCCAGGCCCTGCACCAGCCGGTTCGACAGCCGAGGCTGGCGAAGCTGCTCCAGCCACCAATCCATCGCGCGGCCTTCGTGATCGCCTCGCCAGGCAACATAGAGGATGTTCGGCTCGCGCGGGTCGACGGTCTGCTTTTCGATCAATTCGCCGCGCTCGAGCAACGAAGCGGCGCGTTGTCGCGGCAGCCATCCGACGCCGAGGCCGTCGCGCTGCGCAAGGATCTTGGCGCGCATGGTCGGTACTGCCAACACGGCTTGGCCGCCATGAATGCCGTAGGCACTGCCTGCGGTGGTGCGCGAGGTGTCGGCAACGACCACCGCCCGTTGGCCGGTGATGGCGTCCCGCCCGATCGGCTCTTTTGCCGAAGCGAGCGGATGACGCGGCGAGACGGCGAAGACCCAGTCCATGACGCCGAGTTCGAACCAGCGCAGGCCCTCGATCGACGGCGGCTCGTTCGTCGCTCCAATGACCATGTCGGCACGGCCATCGCGCAAGGCTTCCCAGGTGCCCCGCAACACTTCATGCGTCATGCGCAGCGGCACGCCCGATTCCAGCGCATCGAAAGCGCCGATCACCGGCAGCAGGGTCTCGAACTCGATGATCTCGTCGGTCACGATCCACAGGCGATCTTCCCAGCCGCTCGCAACCTGCCGGACGCGTTGCGACAGCCGCGATACGTCCGCGGCCAGCCGCGACGCTTCGTGCGCGAGCAGCTGGCCGGCCGGAGTCAACTGCGGCCGATAACGGCGCCGGTCGAACAGCAGCGCATCGAATCTCTCCTCGAGCTGACGCGCGGCGTGCGAGATGGTGGACGGCGCCTTTCCCAGCCGTGCCGCGGCACGGGAGAGGCTTCCGCTCTCGCGAATCGCCTCGAGCAGCGCGAGTTCATCTTCTGACAGCATCGTCGGCTCTTTCGAACAAGTTGAGCGAAATCATGGCACGCCGAGCAAAGAACGTTCGAAGTTTTCGCACATCTGCCCACCGAAAACCGGCACGTCAAAAGCGTCCTTGAAGCCGACCATTCAGTCACGGTCATCTGACCGGCACTCAATGGAAACCATCATGGAACGCTTTCAAGACAAGACAGTACTGATCACCGGCGGCACGAGCGGCATCGGCCTCGCCGCCGCCAAGGCTTTCGTGGCGGAGGGCGCACGCGTCGTCGTGACAGGCCGTGACGCCGCCGCGCTCGAAAGGGCGCAGAGCGAGCTCGGCCCGAAGGCCGTCGCCATCCGCAATGACGCCGGCGCACCGGCGGCCGCGAAGGAACTGGCAGCCGATATCGCCGGCCGTGGGCTGAAGCTCGATGCCGTCTTCCTCAACGCCGGGGTCGCAAGATTCGCAGGGCTGTCGGATGTGACCGAAGCCTTCTGGGACGACATCTTCAACACCAACGTCAAGGGCTTGTTCTTCCAGATCCAGGCCGTGACGCCATTGCTCGCGCAGGGCGCGTCGATCGTGATCAACGGCTCGATCAATGCGCACATCGGCATGCCCAGTACCGCCGTCTATGCAGCCAGCAAGGCTGCGGTCATCTCGCTTGCCAAGACCTTGTCGGCCGAACTGCTGCCACGCGGCGCGCGCGTCAACGTGCTGAGCCCCGGCCCGGTGCGGACGCCGATCTACGGAAAGCTCGGCCTGGATGCCGCCACACTCGAAGCCACCGCGGCGCAGATCCAGGCGCAGATTCCGCTCGGCCGGTTCGGCACGCCGGAAGAAATCGCCAGCACCGTGCTTCACCTCGCGTCACCGGAGTCGGCTTTCATTGTGGGCACCGAAATCGTGGTGGATGGCGGCATGAGCCAGCTTTGATCGGTACGACGCCGGCGCCGGGCCGTGGCAAGATGACCCGTCTTTGTCTCGTCCCGGTGCCATCGCATGCTGGTCAATTGCGTCGTCTATGAAAACGGCAACAAGCTTGCCGACATTCCTGTCTCCAGCATCAGCGACTACGTGTCGCTGCCGGGCTGCTTCGTATGGGTCGCGCTGCACGACGCCACGCCCGAGGAACTTGCCGAGGTGCAGGCCGAATTCGGCTTGCATCCGTTGGCGGTCGAAGATGCGCAGCACGGCCACCAGCGGCCGAAAGTCGAGGAATACGACGGGTCGCTTTTCGTCGTCATGCATCTGCTGGAGCCCGACGAACACGACAAACGTGCGCTGAACGTCGGCGAGATCGATGTCTTCGTCGGCACCAACTACCTGGTGTCGGTGCGAAACCGCAGCGATCACGGATTCGTCGAAGTGCGTGAACGCTGCGAGCGCGAGCCCGAGCTATTGAAGAATGGCCCGGGGTTCGTGCTGTATGCGCTCATGGATGCGGTGGTCGACCGCTACTTTCCGGTCATCGATGCGTTCGAGGTCGAACTGGAGACGATCGAGCAGCGCATTTTCACGAAAGGCGAAGCGCGCGAGAACGTGCGGCGCCTGTACGAGCTCAAGCAGCGGCTCACGGTGCTCAAGCACGCGGTGGCGCCGCTGCTCGAAGGCGTGGGCAAGCTGCATGGCGGCCGCGTGCCGCAGATCTGCATCGGGTCGCAGGAGTATTTTCGGGACGTGGTCGATCATCTGGGGCGCATCAACGCGTCCATCGACGCGATCCGCGACACGATCGGCACGGCGATCAGCGTGAATCTTTCGATGGTGACGATCGAAGACAACGAAGTCACCAAGCGCCTGGCGGCGTGGGCGGCCATCTTCGCGGTCTGCACGTCGTTCGCGGGCATCTGGGGCATGAACTTCAAGAACATGCCCGAACTGGACTGGCACTACGGCTATCCGGCCGCGCTGCTGGTCATCGTGCTGCTGTGCGGCTACCTGTATTACCGCTTCCGGCGCGCCGGGTGGGTGTGAAACAGCCCGCCAGAGGCCGATAGCCTTCGCGTTCGCTCTCAGGACACCACCTGGTAGTAGAGGTTCTGCGGGTGCCGCGCCTGCGCGAAGAAGAACCATCGTTCGGCGACCAGGCCCGGCGCCTGGAACACCAGCGCCAGGACGAAGCCCGCCGTGGAGGATGTGGCGATTGCCCACAGGAGCATCAGCGAAGGCAGCGCGAAGGCCAGCACGATGAAGGCCAGCTTCACGCGCTTCAGGGCAGCGAGGCCCATGCCATGAAAGAACTCGCGCGTGTTGAAAGATCCCGCCGACATGCCCATCGACTTCTGCGTCAGCTTCGCCGCCCGAATGCCGGTGGCCGACTGCAGTGTGGAGCGCGGCTTCAGCGCGGCGTTGCGGCGAAGCGCCAGCATGCGCGTGGCCCAGGCGACGAGCGTGAGGGCCAGCGCGGCCGCACCCGTGGCGTTCAAGAGCGCCTGCTCGCCCATCGACGCGGCCAGTGCGCTTGCCAGCACGAGGCCTGACGACAAGCCGATCAGCGTGAAGTTCACGAGCGTCAGCGGCTGCGCCCACTCCTGGATGAAGCGCAGGCAGGCATAGATCATCGCGGTGCAGTACCAGAGCAGAAACGCGAAGAGCGCGGCGGCCAGTGGCAGCAACGGCAATAGCGGGGAGTTGATGCCGTTGTGCAAGGCGAGCCACCACAACGCCACCACCGCCATGAAGGTCGGCAGCACGATCACTTCCCGAGACAGCCACGAGGTGCGCCACATCAGCACGGCGCGCCATGCACGTTCGGGCCTTCCCAGATGGCCGAACGAGGCGCCAAGGGCGACCAGCAGCATCGCTTCGGCAACGGCCAAGGCCGCGCTCGCGAAGCCAGGCGAGATCGACAGGCCGCCCAGCATCGCCAGTGCCAGCGTGACCACCAGGCCTTGTGCCGCGCCGGCGACGGTGGTGAAGATGACGACCGAGAACGCGGGGTTCATTGCGCTTCGCCCTGCGCGGACGGCACCACGGTCGCGCCGCCGGCCTCGGCGGTCACGCGCCGGGGAAGGTATTGATTCGCGGGGCGGGTTTCCCACTCCGGCATCAGCGCGTAGCCGCCACGCTCGCGAATCGCCTTCGAGACGTCGGAGTCCGGGTCCTTCACATCGCCGAAGAGCCGCGCGCCGGTGGGGCAGGCCTTCACACAGGCGGGCTTGCGGTCTTCCTTGGGCAGCTTCTCGTCGTAGATGCGATCGACGCACAGGGTGCACTTGGTCATCACCTGGCGCTCTTCATCGAGTTCGCGCGCGCCATAGGGGCAAGCCCACGCGCAGTACTTGCAGCCAATGCACTTGTCATAGTCGACCAGCACGATGCCGTCTTCCTTGCGCTTGTAGCTCGCGCCCGTGGGGCACACCGGCACGCAGGGCGGGTCTTCGCAGTGCAGGCAGCTCTTGGGGAAATGGATGGTGTCCGTGGACGGGAAGCTCCCGGCCTCGTAGGTCTGCACGCGGTTGAAGAAGGTACCCGTCGGGTCGGCGCCGTAGGCATTGGCATCGGCGAGCGGGCCGGCGCTGCCGGAGGTGTTCCACTGCTTGCAGGAGGTCACGCAGGCGTGGCAGCCGACGCAGACGTTCAGGTCGATCACCAGCGCGAGCTGCTTCGCGAGCGTCTCGGCCGGGTCCGCTCGCACGGTGGCCGCGCCTTCGTCGATGAGCGGCAGCGGCGATGCGGCGCGCGATGTCAGGTCCTTGAGCCATTGAATCATCGCCTGCGCCCCGCAAAGTAGGTCAAGACATTCGCCGCCTTGCCCAGCACACCGGGCAAGACCGGCATGCTGGCGACCTGCGGAAAACTTTCCTTCGCCTCTTCGGGCGCAGCGGGCCGGATGCGCACGCGCACGTCGTACCAGCCGGCCTGTCCGGTGATCGGGTCCGAGTTGCTGATGGTCCCGGCGCGCGTGCCTTCGAAGGGAAGCTCCTCGGAAATCAGATGATTGAGCAGGAAGCCCTTGCGCGCTTCGTCCGCACCGGGCGCCAGGTGCCATGCACCGTCGGCCTTGCCGATGGCGTTCCAGGTCCATACGGTGCCCGGCTCCACGGCCTCGCTGTAGCGCAGCATGCAACGCACTCTGCCCCATTGGCTTTCGACCCAGCACCAGCCGCCGTCGGCAATGCCGGCCGCTTCGGCGGTGGCGGGATTCACGTGCAGGTAGTTGTGGCTGTGGATCTGCCGCAGCCATGCATTCTGCGAATCCCACGAGTGGTACATCGCCATCGGTCGCTGCGTGATTGCATTCAGCGGATAGGCAGCGAGGTCCGTCGCGCCCTCTTCGAGCGGCGCATACCAGAAGGGCAGCGGATCGAAGTAGGTGTCGATGCGCTCGCGCAAGGCATCGGGCGGCTGGCGGCCACCGGCCTTCCCCTGCGCGGCGAGGCGGAAGCTCTGCAGCGCATCGGAGTAGAGCGCAAGCTGCACGGGGTCGTTGCGCTGCCGCCAGCCCTTGTCCTTCGCGAAGTCGAGGTATTCGCGGTTCCAGTTGCGCATGTAGTGCATGGTTTCCGGCATGTGGTACTGGAAGACGCAGTTGTTCTGCGCGTAGGCCTCCCACTGCTTCGGGTTGGGTTCGCCCTTCAGATGCTCGGTGCCGTCCTTGCCGCGCCAGCCCATCAGGAAGCCGATGCCCGGCTGCGGCTGGAAGTTGACGACGAAGTCCGGATAGTCCGTGTATTTGCGCCCGCCCTCGGGCGTGGTGAACGCCGGAAACTTCATGCGCGAGGCCAGTTCGATCAGCACCTCCTGGAAGGGCTTGCACTGACCCGTGGGTGGCACGACCGGAACGCGCACCGAATCCACGGGGCCGTCGAACTCCGAGATCGGCCGGTCCAGCATGCTCATCACGTCGTGCCGCTCGAGATAGGTGGTGTCGGGCAGCACGAGGTCGGCGAAGGCCACGGTCTCGCTCTGGAACGCGTCGCAAACCACAAGAAACGGGATCATGTAGTCGCCCTTCTCGTCCTTGCGGTTGAGCATCTCGCGCGCCACCATCGTGTTCATGCTGGAATTCCAGGCCATGTTGGCCATGAAGATCAGCAGCGTGTCGATGCGGTAGGGATCGCCTTTGACGGCGTTGCCGATCACGTTGTGCATCAGCCCGTGCGCCGACAGCGGATGCTCCCACGAGAACGCGTGGTCGATGCGGATCGGCGAACCATCGGGGTTGATCGCAAGCTCTTCCGGACTGGCCGGAAAGCCCAGTGGCGCTGCGTTGAGCGGCGTGTTCGGCTGGATCATCTCGGGCGCATTGAACGCCCGGTAGTTCGGCACGATGTGTCGCGGATACGGTGCCTTGTGCCGAAAGCCGCCCGGCGCGTCGATGGTGCCCAGGACACTCATCAATACCGCCAGCGCACGCACGGTCTGGAAGCCGTTGGAATGGGCCGCCAGGCCGCGCATCGCATGAAAGGCGACCGGGCGCGCCTGCGTGGTCGGATGCTTCTTTCCCCAGGCGTCGGTCCAAGGGATGGGCAGCTCGAAGGCCTGCTTCAACGCCGTCTCGCCCATCTCGCGCGCAAGCTTGCGGATGCGCGCCGCATCGATGCCGGTGATGGCCTCGGCCCACTCCGGCGTGCAGCTCGCGACGCGCTCGCGCAGCAGCTGGAACGACGGCGCGACGCGCGTGCCGTCGGCCAGCGTATAGCGCCCTTCGAGGGCGGGATCGCAGCCGTCGGCAATGCCTTCGGGGTACGCGGCCTTCACGCTGGCGCTTTGCGTATC
The DNA here is from genome assembly GCF_056399425.1 of Variovorax sp. 01N429. NCBI lineage: Bacteria > Pseudomonadati > Pseudomonadota > Betaproteobacteria > Burkholderiales > Comamonadaceae > Variovorax > Variovorax sp. 01N429. Next base: position 97,973 of record NZ_JBFTRG010000021.1, read on the forward strand.
CCACACGAGCTTGTTGTGGGGATGGCGGCCGTCGCCCGGCGGGCCGCGCTCGGGATCGAATGCGAAGAGTCCCTCGCGCTCGCCCTCGTCCAGCACCACCAGTTGCGGCGCGTTGGTGAAGCGCTTGAGAAAGGCATGGTCGATCTGGTCGGTGCCGATCAGCTCATGCAGCAGCGCCATGAAGAGCGCGCCGTCCGTGCCCGGCTTGATCGGGATCCATTCGTCGGCGATGGCCGAATAGCCGGTGCGCACCGGGTTGATCGAGATGAAGCGGCCGCCCGCGCGCTTGAATTTCGACAACGCGATCTTCATCGGGTTGCTGTGATGGTCTTCGGCGGTGCCGATCATCACGAACAGCTTGGCCCGGTCGAGGTCCGGGCCGCCGAACTCCCAGAAGCTGCCGCCGACGGTGTAGATCATTCCGGCGGCCATGTTGACCGAGCAGAAGCCGCCGTGGGCCGCGTAATTGGGCGTGCCGAACTGGCGCGCGAACAGGCCGGTCAAGGCCTGCATCTGATCGCGGCCGGTGAAGAGCGCGAACTTCTTCGGATCGGTCGCACGGATCTTGGAGAGCCGCTCGGTCAGCAGATCGAAAGCACGCTCCCAGCTGATGGGCTCGAATTCGCCAGCGCCGCGCTCGCTGCCGGGCTTGCGCAGCAAAGGCTGGGTCAGCCGTGCCGGCGAGACCTGCTTCATGATTCCCGAGGAGCCCTTGGCGCAGATCACGCCCTGGTTCAGTGGGTGGTCGGGGTTGCCGTCGATGTAGCGCACCTCGCCGTCCCTGAGGTGCACACGGATGCCGCAACGGCAGGCGCACATGTAGCAGGTGGTGGTCTTGACCTCGGTGTCCGCGGTCGGAACGGGCGCGGCGAGGGGATCGTGAAGGGGCTCTGAGGACAGGAACTTGAACACAGTGTGGTCTCGGTTTCCCTGCGATGGTAGGCACTGTCGCTAAAAAGAAATAGCGCACAATATTGATCGAATTGACCTGAAAAATCGATCAGCGACATGCGCCGGCCCACGAGCCCGTCCCCATCCCCCTCGCCATTGCCATCGCGGCTGCGCCTGCATCTACGCCATCTCGAAGTCTTCGTTGCCATCGCGCGGGACGGCTCGACGCGCGCTGCGGCGGAGCGCATCGCGCGCTCGCAGTCCGCGGCCAGCACGGCGCTGGCCGACCTTGAAGCCGCACTCGGCGTCGCGCTGTTCGACCGGGCCGGCCGGCGCCTGCTGCTCAACGAGAACGGGCGCGCGCTTCTGCCGCGCGCGGCTTCGCTGCTCGATCAGGCGGGCGAGCTGCAGCACCTGTTCTCCGGCGACCACGCCACACCGCTGCGCGTCGCGGCGAGCCTCACCATCGGCGAGTACATCCTGCCGGCGCTGGTCGGTCAGTGGAAGGCGCGGCATCCGACGAGCCGCGTGCAATTGGTCATCGCCAACACCTCCGAAGTCATCGCGTCGGTTGCGGCCTTCGATGTCGACGTGGGCTTCATCGAAGGCCCGCAAACGCATCCGGACCTGATCGTGCGGCCGTGGTTCAACGACGAGATGGTGGTCGTGGCGTCGCCGACGCATCCGTTGGCGGGGCGGCTGGTGGGCGTCCGTATGTTGCGCGAGGCATCGTGGGCGTTGCGCGAGACCGGGTCCGGAACACGGGAGGCTGCCGATCGCTGGCTGATCGAGCATCTGGGCGCGATCGACGTGGCCTTCGAGCTCGGCAGTCCGGAGGCCATCAAGCACCTGGTCGCTGCGGGGACGACGCTGGGTTTCCTGTCGCGCCAGGCGGTTGCGCAATCGCTCGCCGACGGAACGCTGGTCGAGCTTCGGACCCGCCTGCCGCCCGCGGTGAGGCGGCTGGCGATGGTCCTGCACCGCGACAAGCAGCTGGGACGAGGCGCCGAGGATTTCGTTCGGCATTGCGCCGCGTCGCGGCCCTCGCGCACGGCGCAAGGCGGACGTGCGCTCCTATAATTCCAATATGTGACTACGCCGGGAGGACTCCGCGAGCATGACAACAAAAGCACCCGTGCGATCGACCGTCGCACGCAAGAAGACATCCAATACGGCCGCCGCCGCCAAAAAGAATCCAGCTTCGCATCCCCGCGGAACCCAGACCATTCATCGCGCCGTCGCGATGTTGCGAGAGATCGCAGCCTTCCAGAAGGGCATGCGGCTGGTGGACATCGCGAGCGCGATGGGGCTCGAACGGCCCACCGCGCATCGCATCGTGAAGGGGCTGGTGTCGCAAGGCATGGTGATGCAGGATCCGGCGACCAAGTGCTATCGGCTGGGCCACGTCGTCTATGAACTCGGGCTGGCCGCATCGCCCTACTTCAACCTGAAGGAGGTGTGCCAGCCGACCCTCGACCGCATCGGGCAGGCCACGCAGGACACGGTGTACCTGGTCGTGCGCAGCGGCTTCGACACAGTCTGCCTGGCGCTTGTCGAAGGCAGCTACCCGATCCGAACCCGCACGATGGAAGTCGGCACCCGCCGGCCGCTCGGCGTCGGCGCTGCAAGCGTCGCGCTGATGCTCAGCCTCAGCGACGATGAGGTCGATCGCATCATCGCGGTCAACGGCCCGCGCATGCAGGCCTTCGGACGCATCACCGGCGAACGCCTGCGCGAGGTCATTGCCGAATCGCGCGCCGCCGGCTTCTCCATCAACGAGGAGAACGTGCTTCCGGGCGTAGGCGCGCTCGGCGCGGCGATCCACACGCGCGGCGGACCGCCCTATGCGGCGATCAGCATCGCCGGCATCCGGGAGCGTTTCGAAGGGCCGCGGCGCGAGGAACTCTCGCGCCTGCTGCTCAAGGAGACACGCGCCCTCGCTCGCAAGCTCGACGACCTCAGCGTCTCATGGGCTTGAGGGCGGCATCGCCGGATGCACCGCGGGCACGCCGTAGGTGCCGCCGGCATACAGCAGCGGCACCTTGTCGCTGTGGCCGAAGTTGAGCACCTCGCCGACAAAGATGACGTGATCGCCGCCTTCGTAGCGGTGCACGCTAACGCATTCGAACCACGCCACGCACCCGTCGAAGAGCGGAACGCCGGTCGGGCCGCGATGCCAATCGACGCCCGCGAAGCGATCATCGATCGGTGAGGCGAAGCGGGCGGCCAGAGGCATCTGGTCCGCGCACAGGACGCTCACCGCGTAATGTTCGGCCTCCATGAAGATCGGCAGGCTTCGGGCGTGCTTGTTCAGGCTCCAGAGCACGAGCGGCGGCGTGAGCGAGACAGAGTTGAAAGAGTTGGCCGTGAGCCCCACCGGCGTGTGCTCGGCATCGCGCGTGGTGATGATGGTCACGCCCGTGGCGAAGCGCCGCATCGCGTCGCGAAAGCGGCGGGTGTCGAGTTCGGCGGTCATTCGGCAGTCCTCCAGGCGGCGTCGTGGATGCGGCGCCTCACAGGCGATCTCCCGTGTCGAAGCTCTGACCGAGGTGGTACTTGCCGATGGTGGCCGCCGACTTGTCGACGTTGGAGTGCAGCGTGTGGATGCGCAGGTCGCGCATCATTCGCTGGAAGAGGCCCTGTCCGGTCAGCGCATGCGAGCCGGCGATCTGCGCGGCCTTGTCCATCACCAGGGTCGCGCAAGCGGTGGCCTGGTGACGTGCGACAAGCGAAAACAGTTCGGCCTGCTGCAAATCCCCCTGCGTCCAGAGCCAGGCCGCACGGTAGACAAGCCAGCGCACGGAATCGATCGCCACGCGGATTTCTCCCAGCCGCAGTTGCGTGAACCCGTCGCCGGCCGTGCCGCGACGCGGCAGGTACTCGCTCAGGCTGTCGAAGAGGCCCTCGCAGGCACCGAGGTACTGGGCCGAGAGCGACAGATAGTGCCGCGCCTGCCAGCGCTCGCGCGGATAGACGCCGGGTGTCCCGATCAGCCGATCGCCCGCCACGAAGCATTGCTCGAGCAGCACGTCCGGACTGATGGCGGCGCGCATGCCGACCGGGTCCCAGGTGTCTTCCGCAATGCGCAGCCCTTCGGCCCCGCTCGGCACCGCGATAGCCACATTGCCTTCGGCGGGCTCCGAGCCGCGCAGCGTCGCAAAGACGATCAGGTTGGCCGCCACAGTCGCCAGGGTCGCGTAGTTCTTGTGTCCGTTCAGCACGTAGCCATCGCGCAGCGGCTGCGCGATGGTGTTGAACATGTTCATGCCGCGCGCCGTGCGGCCGGGCTCGCTGCCGACGGCACCGATGAGTTCGCCATCCTGCAGCACCGGCCCCAGCAACCTTCGGCGCTGCTCGGGCGTCCCGACCTGGTCGATGAAATGACAGGCATGCAGGTGGATGTGCAGGCAATGCGCGGTCGACAGGTCGACGCGCGCGGTCTGTTCGATGGCCAGCAGATAGAGCACCGGGTCTTCGCCCATGACGCCGCTGCCCTTGCCGCCGCGCTCGCGCGCGATGGTCAGGCCCAGCAGGCCATGCGACTGGAGATCCTTCAGGTTCTGGAGCGGCAAGATCTGCGCCGCGTCGGCTTGCGCGGCACGCGCCGCGAAATGCTCGCGCGCGAGATAGCCGACGAGCTCGTAGAGATCCTGCTGCGATTGACTGAAGTTGAAGTTCATCTTTGCCTCTTTGTGGAATCGACAGAAGGTGGGGCGGCGAGGTCCTGCGCCGCCAGTGGCACAAGCAGCTTTTCCCAGTCGATGTAGTCGCGCATCGCCTGTTCGCCTCGCTCATAAGGCGCCAGCAGCTCGTCGTCCTGTGGTGCCAGATCGGCGCGGTGCAGCGCCTGCCCGGCAGCGGCCCAGGCGCGCGTACCGCCGTCCAGGCAGGCGACTTGCGCATGACCCATTCGCCTCAGCGCGGCAGCGGCCCATGGCGCGTGCTGGCCGGAGCCGCACGTCACCAGCACCGGCACATCGGTCGATGGCGCCAGCGCGCCAATGCGCAATTCGAGCCATCCGCGTGGAATCCAGCGCGCATCGGGCAGATGGCCGCGGCGAAAGTGCCCGCTCGTATCGACGTCGATCACGAGCAGTTCCGGATGTGCGCGGCGCCACGCGAGGCAAGCCTCGACCGTCAATCGAATGGCGGCGGGTTCGCGGATGGCTGCGGAGACGGGACGGCGACCGCGCGCCACCGGAAGGCCGGCATCCCGCCATCCGCGCAGCCCGTGGGTCAGAACCGCGACGTCCGCGAAGCCCATGCGGCGCAGCCACGCGCCGGTGAGATTGGCGCGGGCTTCTTCCTCGTCGATGAGCACGATCGGCGCGGCGCGTACCGGCATGAAGTCGTCCGCGCGTTGCACCGCCTGGCCGCCGGGCAGTGCGATCGAACCCGCGATGTGTCCGGCCTCGAACTCGGCCACACCGCGAACATCGAAGACATAGCGGTTGCGCGTTGTGTCGGCAAGCAGTCCTACCAGCACATTGGCGTCGATGCGCCGGACACCGGCGTCGCGGGCAAGCACGGCGGACGTGCGTTCCGCAAGAGCGCGGCTTTCCGGGGAGGGCGGCGCCTGCATCCCATGCGATCCCTGGGCCAGCGCATGGCCCGCCAGGCGCCAGCTCATGGTGCCGTTCTCGAGCGCGACCACGTTGTCGATGCCCAGTTCGCGCAGCGTCCGCGTGGCGATGATGCTGCGGGTGCGGCCCGCGCAATGCAGCACGACCGTGTCGGCCGACCGGGCGAGATCGGCGGCATGCAGGGCGATGTCGAAACTCGGAAGCGACCGCGCCTGCGGAATGCAGCCCTGCGCATGCTCCTCGGGCGTGCGCACGTCGCACACGGCGATGCGGCGTCCCTCGGCCTGCCACCGCAGCAGTGTGGCGGCATCGATGGCGGGCACCGCGCACGCGTGCTGCACCTGCTCGCCGAAACGCTTGCTCGGCACGTTGGTTCCGTTGGCAAGTGCGCGGCCCGCGGCGCGCCATGCCGCAAGGCCGTCCTGCAGCCAGCGGACGCGCGTATAGCCGAGCGAGGCGAGCGTGTCGGCGGCCAGGGCGGCACGCGCATCGGCCTCGCCGTAGACCAGGATCGGCGTGTCGCGGTCCGGCACGAGTTCGGCGATGCGGAATTCGATGCGCCGGCGCGGCAATGTGCTGGCGCCAGGGATGTGTCCGCGTTCGTACTCGACCGGGTCGCGGATGTCGAAGAGGGCGAAGTGGCCGAAGTGCCCCGCCTCCGGCGAGCTCGCCTCCCACTGCGCGATGGAGACGCACTGCGCGGTCATGCGGCCTTCTCCAGCGTGGCCTGCGCCCTGGCCTTGAGTTCGAGCTTGCGAATCTTCTGGCTGCCCGTGAGCGGCCAACTGGTCACGAACTCCACGTGCCTGGGCACCTTGTAGCTGGCGATCGATGCCTTGCAGTACGCCTGCAGCTGCGCTGCCTCCAGCGTCACGCCAGGACGCGCCTCAATGTAGGCATAGCCCACCTCGCCCAGGCGCCGGTCCGGCACGCCCACCACCACGGCCTCGCGCACGCCCGGGTAGGTCTTGAGGAACACCTCGATCTCCTGCGTGGCCACGTTGAAGCCCCCGGGCTTGATCATTTCCTTGACCCGCCC